>DCGJ01000110.1 GCA_002315495.1 Lachnoclostridium sp. UBA1781
GATCCTGGAAGACCATGGCAATCTTATCACCACGAATCTCATGGAACTCCTCTTCGCTGACTCTCAAAAGGTCCTTGTCACCGTAGAGAATCTTACCGCCCTCTACGATGGCATTGCCGGCGAGAATACCCATAATCGCACGGGAGGTTACGGACTTACCGGAACCGGATTCACCTACAATTGCAAGGGTTTCGCCCTTATACAAATCAAAACTGATTTCTCTTACTGCCTGCACCTTACCCGCATTGGTTCGAAACGAGATTTGCAGGTTTTTGACACTTAATTTCTTCTCAGCCATTATTCGTCTGCTCCTCTCAATGATGGGTTAAATGCGTCTCTCAAACCGTTACCGAACAGGTTAAATGCGATCTCCAGCAAAGAGATAAACAAAGCCGGGAACAGAATGATGTGCGGATAGGTGGAAAGGTAAGCCTGGCCATTGGAAAGCATGGTACCAATGGAGGTAAGGCTACTCGTTTCCAGGTTAACAATACCGAGGTAGGTCAGCATGGACTCGCTGAAGATAACACCCGGGATAATCAAAATCGTACCGGTAATAATCGTACCGAGGGAGTTCGGCAAAATGTGGCGGAAAATCAAACGACGGTCTTTTGCGCCGAGCGTTCTTGCCGCAAGTACATACTCCGAATTCTTGAAACGATAGAACTGCGTACGAACACGATATGCGATACCGATCCAGCCGGTCATAATAAATGCGAACAGAAGAGACGGAACCGCGCCCACCTTCTTCGCGAGATGCAGCTGAAACAGGGTTGCCACAACGATGAACGGAACCGCATTTAAAATGTCGACAATACGCTCCATAATCAGGTCGACAGCACCGCCGTAGTAGCCCTCAATCGCACCATATACAACACCGATAATGAAGTTGATGATGGATACGGCAAATGCGAGCAGGAACGAAAGGCGTGCACCATACGCCAGACATACCAGGATGTCCTGTCCGTGCTGGTTTGTACCAAACAGATGGTCTGCATAATGGCCGTTGATGTAGTTGTAATACTCACTGTAAAGGACACGAACACGGTAACCGGTCTGGTTCTTTACTGCGTAAGCTGCATAAAGCGGGTTGCCCTCGTCATCGGTCGTCGTACCGTCACAGTCCAGAATCAGACGGAGACTGTTGTACTTCGCGGAGGTGGCACTCTTCTTCATCAGGTAATTGGCCTCATAAATCGGGTTACCGTCAGCGTCATGGGAAGCAGCCTCACCGGTGGAGCCGGAGTCCTCAACGGCCAGCTTATACCAAAGGTTTGCCGCATTTCCAACGGCTACATAATCGGTCTTATAGTTTGCCGGAATCGGGTAACATACCTGAAGTCCGGTTGTATTCTGATACTCCTGAAGGGCAAGGTAAGACTCCTCGTCCAGGTCGACATAGGTAAAGCCTACCTTGTCATAGGTATCTACGTCCAGGACGTAATACTTGATGCCGCTGATTTCGTCCACGAAGCTGCTCTTCACTTCCTTTACAGAGGAGCTTCCAATCTCAGCGCCAATGGCATTATAGTAATCATATCCGGCCTGTGTCTCGGTCGATTCCTTACATCCGTCCCACCCAAGGAATGCGAACACCTTGGACTTCGGAAGAAGGTTTTTGTAATAACCGTCACGAGCGGATACGTCATAGTCAGAGAAAAATGGCGTAATAAACGCAAACAAAACTAAGAAAATAATGATAATTGCAGCTACCATGGAAGATTTATTCTTCTTGAAACGGTTAAATGCGTCTCTAAAGTAGCCAATCGGCTTGGTATCGAGCTGCTTATCCGTAATCTTTTCGCCATGGCGGGCCAGGGCGAATTTTTCTTTTGGAATATTGGTATAATCGTGTCTGTCCATACTACTTCGCCCCCATCTTAATTCTAGGATCGATGAAGCCGTAGCTCAAGTCGATAACCAAACCTGCAACCAAGTCAATTAATGTGTAGAAGAACGTCAGTGCCATAAAGAAATTATAGTCACGAACATTAATTGCAGTAATGTAAAGCTTACCGATACCCGGAATCGCGAAGATGTTCTCGATAATCAGGGAACCGCCAAGAATACCGATAAACTCAGAGAGAATCATCGGCAAAATCGGAACCATAGCATTACGAAGCGCGTGGCGGGTAATGGCCTGGCTCTTGGTAAGGCCCTTTGTACGGGCAAGAAGCAGATAATCGCCGGTCAAAACCTCCGCAAGCTCGGCACGGGTGAAACGGGTCAGACCCGCAATGGTACCGAAGCCAAGGGAAATAATTGCCGGAAGCATGGATTTGAACATGGTCCAACTGATAAAGTCCGCCTCTGCTTTGGACGCAACCGTCAGTGAGAACCATCCGGTTTTATAGCACAGGAAAAACTGCACCAAAAATGCATACACATAGCTTGGTACAGAATATACAACCATAACTGCGGTAGAGATGACATAGTCCTGCCACTTGTTCTTTCTGAGTGCGGCATAGATACCGAAGGCAAGACCAATCGGGATTGCAATCAGAATCGAATACAAGTTAACGACGATGGTATACGGGAGCTTCTGTGCAACGATGGACAGAACGCTCTGTGCCTCGTACATCTGCTCACCAAGGCCAAGGTCGCCTTGGAATACGTGCTTCCAATAACGGAAATACTGAACCATCAAAGGCTTATTGTAGCCCATTGCTTCACGCTTCTTGATAATCAGGTTCGCATCCTTACCCATCGACTTAATCGCCGGGAGCGGAAGTAACTTAATCAAGACAAAACACATGGTAGCCACAACGCCAAAGGTCAGAATCATCAGCAAAATTCTTTTTAATACATATTTTGGCATGGACATTAGGTTGTTTTTCCTTCCTCTTAAGTAACAACACAGTCACGGGCGCCCATTTAGGCGTCCGTGACCGAATCGTTCATCGTATACGCACCTAACACAAAGGAAAATGCGCTAGATACTTCTTGTTACATGTGCCCCAAAGGAGCATTTGCAAATTAGTACTGAAGATTACCGCGTACGGTCTCCCACTCGGTATCATCGTAGGTGTAGGTGTAGTAAGCAAGTCCACCAAAACCGATGAGGTCAATGTACTGGGTTACTGCATAGTCGCCCTTCTGGGAAACGAGGGAAGCAGAGTTTCTGTAGTACATCGGAGTCGTGGTGTAGTAGGACAGGTAAGTTCTTTCGAGAATACCGAAGAAGCTTGCCCTCGTATCTGCATCGTAAGCGCTGAACTGCTTCAAAGTAGTCTTACCATTGGAAATGGTGCAATCCGGATCGGAGTCATCAGCCCAAAGAGCCCACTTCTGAAGGGAAGCAGTGAAATCTTCACCATCAACGGTGATGGTCAAGTCAATTGCGGAAGTATCAAAACCATATTCCATCTGGTTACCGGAACCATCGGAAGCGTCACAGTAGCATTCGTACAACAAGGTGTACGGAGAGTAGGTTGCACCGCCCCAAGTGGAGAAGATCATATCGGTTCCGCCGGAGTACATGGTGTTGTAGTAGTCAGCGTCAACTTCCATGGTAAGGGAAACCTTGCCTTCAAAGCCGGTTCCTTCACAAGCTGCCTTAAGAGCATCGTTCAGGAAGTTGAACATCTTAACATAGATATCATCGGACTGATATACGCTAAGAGAAATCTCTACGGTAGAGGTGCCGTCGTAAGAACCGTCAGCAATACACTCGTCATAAGCCTTAGCCATCAATTCCTTTGCCTTTACCAGGTCATAACCGGTAATTGCATCGTAAGCGTCATCCAAATCATCGTAGTCGCCGTCGTCGCCATAGGTCAAACCGTAAAGGTCAACGAGTGCCTTCTTTGCAGCATCGGTATCACGATAGGTAGCACCGGTGTATGGATCATAAACGTACAGGTAGTTCAACATACCATAACCTGCAGAACCTGCGGAAGTATAAGACTTTGCAAAGGTGTTACGGTCGATTGCAAGGGAGAATGCCTCACGGAAATTCTGGTTTGCAAGAACCTGGGTTCCTCTGGACTTCAAAGACTCAACGTCGGTGTTAAAGGTAAGCTTGGTGGTATAGGACTGTGGAGTGTAACGGATGTAAGCGCTGGAGCTGTACTTTTCCATATCATCACTCTGAAGACCAATGTTATCAAGTTCACCCTTCAGGAATGCAAGAAGAGCGGTAGAATGCTCTGCAATAACCTGACAGGAAATGATATCGGTCTGGTACTGACCAAGATGCTTGTCATCGCTGTAACCATACCAGTTCTCGTTTCTTTCCATGGTGATCTGCTTATCCATCTCGAAGTAGGTAAGCTTGTAAGGACCATAGGAAGCAGTAGTATCCTTGCTGGTACCGTAAACGGTCGTAATGCTTGCGATATCTGCAGAGTTTGCATCTACAACATCACCATTTGCGTTGAAGTAGGTCTTGCAGGACTCCCAGAGAGATTCCTCAACAAGGTAAGTAGAGGAAAGGTTATAAGGAACATAGTAGTTTGCATCACTGATGGAGTTCTGAGTAACGAGAACGATTTCGTAATCGCCGGTCTTGAAGATACCAACTTCATCCCAGGAATAAGAATCATACTCAACCTTGTAACCCATGTAGTTAATCATCTGATCCTCAGACTCATTACCCCAGTCATCACTGCTGGTAAATGCGAACAGGTTTGCGAAGTTATCCTTTGTGCAAAGAACATAACCGTTGGAATCTGCTGCATTTTCAAGAGCGGTCCAGATCTCCTCCGGGAAGTAATCAGAGTAATCAGCAAGGGAATCGCCGCCGCACCAAGCAAGTGCATCTGCAAGAACCAAATATACTTCAGCTCCGTCCGGAGTAACGTATACGCCGTCAGCATTTACCGTAAGGTCAGAAAGCTGATAAACATAATTCTCGCCATCCTCGGTCATAAGAGTCATTGCACTCTTGCCGCCGTAGAAGTAGTTCTTAGCGCCGTAGATACAGAAATCACCTGCATAGAGGCTGTCTGCACGACGGTTAATCATAAGCGGATCAAGAAGCTGCTGATAAGAATAAATATAGGTATCAGCGTTAATCTTGGTGCCGTCTTCGAAGCATGCGTTCTCATTCAGCTTAATCTTCCAAGCCTTTGCGGTGTCGCCCTCAGCGATGCCGTACTTACCAACATACTCGGAAGTTACATCCACCGGAAGTTCAGCTGCCATTTCACAGGCAATTGCCCAACCATTCTTTGCAGCGTTCAGCTGGAAGGTGTAGAAGCCGCTGGAAATGTTATCAAGCACATAAGAGTCACTGTTGGTTTCCCAGTTCATCGGGGACCAGTTCATGCTGGTCGTGGACTCAATGTAGTCGTTAAAGGTATAAACCTTCGGATCGGTGTAGTCCTTTCCTGCGGTTCCTGCATATATTGCATATCCAACCTCACCGGAACCTACCTGTGCAAGTGCAGTCGTAACAGAGTTCGGATTGGAAGGAGTAGTGCTGCCGCCGTTCGTCTCGGTGCTGCCACCATTAGTGGATGGAGCTTCCGATGAAGCCGGAGCAAGCGTACTGTTGCTCTTCGTCGGTTCGGTTGTGTTATCGCCACAGGCAACCATGGAAACAACCATTGCCAAACTCATGACAAGAGCCAGAATCTTCTTCAAATTCATGATATTTTACCTCCTAAATGAATTCCCACGTACAAAAACGGACACAAAATGCCCTTTCCCATACGTGTTCCCTTATTCTATCACAAAAACATCACAATTTTCCATAAAAAAAATTTTTTTAGCATAATATTTCACTTCATGCCAGTTTTCTAAAAAGGTAAGAATATGTTGCACTATTTCACTTCATTTTACAATTTTCCTATGTTGATTTCTAATCCTCCTTCCCCTATACTATATCCGATGGAATAATTTTCGGAGGAACTCTGATGAGACATCTGTTAACGTATATGCGGGGCTATCGCCGCCAGGCCTTTCTCGCTCCGCTTTTTAAAATGTTCGAAGCCACCACGGAGCTTTTGGTTCCGCTTGTTGTGGCTGCTATGATTGATAAAGGCATTGCCACCGGCAACAAGCCTTATCTTGTGAAAATGGCCATCGTCATGGTGCTTTTTGGCATCTGTGGACTGTCCTTCACGATTTTTGCCCAGTATTTCAGTGCGCGCTGCGCCGTGGGCTTTACCGCAAAAGTGCGCCACGCCCTGTTCGAGCACATCGAAGCCCTTTCCTTTAAGGAGCTCGACCAGCTTGGAACGTCCACGCTCATCACCCGAATGACCAGCGACATGAACCAGGTGCAAAACGGTGTGAATCTAACGCTTCGCCTGTTGCTTCGTTCGCCATTCATCGTATTCGGTGCAATGATTATGGCGTTTACGGTCGATGCCAAGGCCGCATTTACCTTTGTTATCGTTATTCCGCTTCTGTTTCTGGTGGTGTTCGCCATTTTGCTTGCTTCGCTTCCTCTATTTACAAAGGTGCAGGCGAGACTGGATAAACTGTTGACCGCAACCCGTCAGAATCTGACCGGCGTTCGCGTCATCCGCGCATTTACCATGGAGGAGCGACAGACGGCAGAGTTCGCGGCAAGAAACAAGGCACTCGTAAGAATCCAGAAGTTCTCCGGACGAATCTCCGCGCTTTTGAACCCTCTGACCTACGTCATTCTGAATCTCGGTGTATTGTACCTGATTTATTCCGGTGCGCTCCGTGTCAATGCGGGGCTTCTCACGACCGGCGCGGTTGTGGCCCTTTATAACTACATGTCGCAGATTCTTGTGGAGGTCGTAAAGATGGCGAACCTCATTATCAGCGTAGCCAAGGCGATTGCCTGCGGAAACCGTGTCAATGCCGTGCTTACCATGGAAAGTTCCCTTGACGAGCATCCGCACATTTCCGAAGACGATGTGAAGACTCCGGAGGAACTTTCACAGATTCCGGGCGTGGAATTCTGTCACGTATCCTATCGTTATACCGATACCACCGAGGATATGCTTCACGATGTGAATCTGTCCGTACGACGCGGTGACACCATCGGCATCATTGGAGGTACAGGCTCGGGTAAATCCACCCTGTTGTCCCTCATTCCAAGATTTTACGACGCCACCGACGGCGCTTTGTTCATCGACGGTCGCGACGTCCGCACCTTCCCGCTCGTGGAGCTTCGGAAGATGTGCGGCATCGTATTCCAGAAATCGGTTCTGTTCACCGGCACCATTCGTTCCAACATGCAGTATCAGAAAGCGGATGCAACCGATGAAGAAATCTGGGAGGCTCTGCGACTTGCGTGTGCAGATGAATTCGTAAAGAAAATGCCGGACGGCCTCGACTCTGCGGTTGCTGCAGGCGGTGTTAATTTCTCGGGCGGCCAGCGTCAGAGACTCAGTATTGCCCGCTCTTTGGTAGGTAATCCTCCGATTCTTCTGTTAGACGATGCGGCCTCGGCGCTCGATTATGCGACCGACGCAAAGCTCCAGAAAAATCTGGACAGCCTGCCGGATAAGCCGACCATTTTCCTTGTGTCCCAGCGTGTTCATTCCCTGAAAAATGCGGACCGTATCCTCGTTTTGGAGGACGGCATCGTCGTTGGCGAGGGTACTCATGAGGTTCTTCTGGAATGCTGCGAGGCCTATCGAGAGATTTGTGCTTCTCAGGGTGTAAAGGAGGTGGGCGCATGAAGAAAACGACTGTAAAACGTGTGCTTCAGTACCTCGGTAAGCAGCGCCTGGCATTTGCCTTTTCCCTGCTTTTATCGATTGTCTATGTCGGTTTAATATTATATGTTCCGGTGCTGATCGGTGACGCCATCGATGCCATTACCGGAAAAGATGCCGTGCTTCTTGATGTGGTGAAGGACTGCCTTCTGAAGGCGGCCGTACTGATTCCGGCTGCCGCATTCATCAAGTGGGTTATGAGTTCCATCAACAATAAAATCACCTTCGAGGTGGTACGTGATGTGCGTCGTGACGCGCAGGCCCATGTCAATGAGCTGCCGCTTTCGTACATCGACACCCACCCGACCGGCGACATTGTAAGCCGCATCATTGCCGATGCGGACCAGTTCGCAGATGGTTTGCTACTTGGATTTACCGAGTTTTTCACCGGTATTTTGACGATTATCGGAACGCTCATTTTCATGCTTCGGATTCAGCCGTTAATCACCCTTTTGGTGGTTGGTCTGACTCCGCTTTCCCTCTTCGTTGCGAAGTTCATTACCGGTCGCACCTACAATCTGTTCAAGGCGCAGAGTGCAACCCGTGGTGAGCAGACGGCAGTCATTGAGGAAATGATCGGAAACCAGAAGGTCGTTCAGTCCTTCGGCCGTGAAAAGGAGGCGCTCGCAAAATTTGACGAGGTCAACAACCGACTCGAGGAGGTTTCCCTAAAGGCTACCTTCTTCAGCTCACTCACCAATCCGGGAACCCGATTCGTGAATAATGTGGTGTATGCTACCGTTACACTCTCCGGCTCCTTTGCCGTAATCAGTGGTCTAATGACGGTCGGTGGACTGTCCTGCTTCTTAAGCTATGCGGGCCAGTACGCTAAGCCGTTCAACGAGATTTCGGGAGTTCTTACGGAGCTTCAGAATGCGCTTGCCTGCGCCGAAAGAATCTTTGACTTCTTAGACAGCCCGGTGCGCACGCCGGACGGCCCGGACGCCATTTGCCTGGAGAAAGCCGAAGGCACTGTGGAGCTCTCCGATATGTCCTTCAGTTATGTCCCGGAGCGTCCGCTTATGCAGCATCTAAACCTGTCCGTACCGGCCGGAAAACGCATCGCAATTGTTGGCCCGACGGGCTGTGGCAAGACCACGTTAATCAATCTGCTGCTTCGTTTCTACGACCCGACCGACGGAAAGATTCTGGTGGATGGTCACGATACGAAGACCTTACAGCGCGAGGCTCTTCGCAGAAATGTAGGAATGGTGCTTCAGGACACCTGGCTCATGGAGGGCACAATCCGCGATAACATCGCGATGGGAAAGCCTGACGCTACCATGGAGGAAATCATGGAGGCCTGCAAGGCCTGTCACGCACATAGCTTCATTAAGCGTTTGCCGCAGGGCTATGACACCTACATTCCGGAGGATGGCGGTGATTTGTCACAGGGCCAGAAGCAGCTTTTATGTATCGCCCGCGTGATGCTCTGTCTCCCACCGATTTTGATTTTGGACGAGGCAACCTCCTCTATCGATACGAGAACCGAACTGAAGGTTCAGGACGCATTTGCGAAGATGATGCTCGGTCGCACCTGTTTCATCGTTGCGCACCGTCTGTCCACCATCGTGGACGCGGACCGCATCCTGGTTATGAAGGACGGTACGATTATCGAGCAGGGTAACCACGAGGAGCTGCTGGCCCAGGGTGGTTTCTACCACAAGCTGTATAACAGCTTTACGCCGGAGTAAGGTTGGGGTTGCTTCGCAGTGCCGGAACCCCATTTTTAGCTTCAAAAAGACATTCGAACGCCCTGTTTTCGGCGGATATTGGATTGTTTCCAATATCCGCCGACGCTGGACGTTCATTTTTTCATCCGGTCAAGATTCTCAGAACATAATATTAGGCGGAAGAGCAATGATTTTGCTCTTCCGCCTAGTTTTTTTATTAACCTCTTTAACTTTTAAGGGATCTAAATCAAATTTATGACGTCCGAGCGACATAAATCTAGGCGGAAATCTCCACCGATAAATTATCCGCCGAAATTGGCATATAACTTTGTGAAAAAACGAGCACCACGCAGATTCGAACGTGATGAAACTAGGCGGAATATCCAACCAACTTAATTTCCGCTGATTTTCGCAACGCTTCAGGGTATCCACCGGCTTCAGCCGGTTTTCGGCATATACTTCGCTGATTTTCGCAACGCTTCAGGGGATTCCACCGGCTTTCGCCTGAATTCAGCCACTAGCTTTGGGTATCTGCCGACTTTCGCCTGAATTCAGATAGTATCTGCCACCTTCCCGACGCCCTTACATCTCTTTCAACAATTCCAGAATATACTCCCAAACCCGCTTCGTCGACGCAAGATCCAGGCGCTCCTTCGTGGTGTGAATATCAAAGATATTCGGGCCAAAGGACACGCAATCAAGATCCGGAAGTTTCTGAATCAACAGGCCACACTCCAGTCCGGCATGAATTGCCTGCAACATCGGAGGCTCTCCATACATTGCGGTATAGACCTCCACCATCTTCTCGCGAAGCGGTGAGTGCGGACGATAGCTCCAGCCCGGATACTCGCTGTTTCTGGAAACCTCTGCGCCGAATTCCTTCGCAATCTCGCCAATCTGCGCACAAAGCTTCTCCTTCTCCTCTTCCTTCATGCTGCGAACGGACAAGGCAATCACAACCTCATCTCCCTCGGTCTTGCAGATTCCGACATTATTGGAAGTCTCTACAATTCCCTCCAGGTCCTCGCTCATCTTCGCCACGCCAAATGGCAGCCTGCACAGAAGCTCCAGCACCTGCTCTGTGGACTGCTCCGTCATCGGCGCCGGCTCCTCGCCCACCTTTGCAATCATGAATTTCACGCCGGCTTCCGCCTCCGCCAGTTCGCCCGCGAACAAATCGTACACATCCTGAAGCGCCTCAATCACCTTGTCCACTTCACCGGCATCACAGGAAATAATCGCCTCCGCATCGCATGGAATCGCATTGTCCTTTTCGCCACCGCTGATGGAAACTAAGCCAAATGCGGCCTGCGTCGTTCCGACGCGAAGCAACGTTGCAAGCTCCAAAATGGCGTTCTTATGCCCCTTGTCGATTTCCGTGCCGGAATGCCCACCGGCAAGTCCGTAAAGTCGAACTGACAGATTCGCCCTCGCACAGGCAGAGCTTCCTGTCACGCAAGCACCATCCGTCTTCTCTTCACAGGTTCCCTCGCAAGCGTCACCCGCTCTCTCCTCCCTCTCCACCGGAAGCTTTACGCGAATCGTCGCCCCTCCGGCGCAGCCCGTAAGAAGCGTGCCCTCCTCCTCGGAGTCGATGTTAAGAAGAATTCTGCCCTTTATGAGACTCGGGTCAAATGCGATGGCACCGTCCATGCCCGTCTCCTCATTTACTGTTGCCAAAAGCTCGAGCGGCGGGTGAGGAATATCATCGGATGCAAGAATTGCCATCGCGTAAGCCAAGGCGATTCCGTCGTCCCCGCCGAGCGTGGTCCCCTTCGCATACAGGAATTCGCCGTCCGTCTCAAGGTC
>DCGJ01000069.1:0-140 GCA_002315495.1 Lachnoclostridium sp. UBA1781
GCTTAGCATGACTGCAAACTTTGAGGCCGGGAAAGTGTATTATTATTACATCGCTGCTTGGGGTTATACCAGTGTGGATCATTTTGCTGATGCTGATAGTATTCGTGTGTCTTATAATGGGGCGCTGATTGATTCAAAAT
>DCGJ01000069.1:170-841 GCA_002315495.1 Lachnoclostridium sp. UBA1781
TATATTCATGTTTCAACCGATTCCGAAGGATACGATCTGTTGGAGGTGCTGCTTCCTGTTGGGGCGGTTTCGGAAGGAGTCGCAGAAACTGATGAAAGTCTGCCGCCAAGCCCGGAGACCACAGAGACTGATGAGAGTCTGCCGCCAAGCCCATCTTTGCCTGAGCTTACCGCCGTTGCAATTACCGGTCCGGAAATCAAAGTCATTGACGGGGAAACCGCTAACGAAGCTTTTAATCGACTTAAGTTGAGCAACATTAAAGTTACTACCAGTGGGGTAACGATGTCTGAGAGTATTGGTTTCGATCAGGATATGTTAAAGAATACGGGTGTAGAATTCTCCCAGCGCTATCAAAGTCTCGGTGAAGATGGTGTGATGCATCTTGGCAAGACGTATTATTGCGGTGTAGGCGTGTGGATGGATGATTATAGTCTACCGGAAAATGCAGCAGAAACTGTCACCGTGACATATAATGGGGAAAAAGTTGAACTTCTTGAAGCAACAGCTGATGGATTGCTGTATGTATATATTCCGGTTACCGTAGTAGAAGCAGCCGAAGAAACACAGGAAACTCAGGAGACTCAGGGGACCGATGAAACTGAAGGGACCGATGAAACTGCAGGGACCGATGAAACTGCAGGAACTGATGAAACTGCAGAGACTGAAGTGCC
>DCGJ01000069.1:956-4861 GCA_002315495.1 Lachnoclostridium sp. UBA1781
GGAAACAGCAGATACTGTGGAAACAGCAGATACTGTGGAAACAGCAGAGACTGGGGAAACAGCAGAAACTGAGGAAACAGCAGAAACTGTGGAAACAGCAGAAACTGAGGAAACAACAGCAACTGTGGAACCTACAGCAGAGGCTTCTGCCGAGAATTCCGGTTCGAATGCTTCGGTGAACACCGGTGATGTTATCAGCGTTGTTGCTCTTGCAGGAATGGCAATTATTGCCGCATTTGCAATGGTACTTGTTGCAAAGAAGAGACGTGAAAACTAAGTTTTCGGTGTTTTTGAACTGAATGTTAAGCGGGCCGAACATGTTTCGACCCGCTTTTGTTTTTGAAAGAGAAATTATGAACAGCTGCCTATGAAATGGCGCAAGCGAAAAGGAGGTAACGATGGGGATCATTAAGAAATGGCTGGCCAGGTTTAATCGGCCGCAGTGTGTCTATGGACCACCGCCACAAAGAAAAGATTTTGATCCGAAGGACAATGTTCCTGTGGATGTATACGGACCGCCGGAGATGTTCGGGGATGATGAAGACGATACGGAAACCGATACTGCTTCTGAAACGGAGAACGAAGACGCATTTTCCGCAGAGAAAAATATGCCGCTTCTGGTATATGGACCACCGGAGATGCTTCGGGATTCGAAGAAGATGGACATTCGTCCGGGAACTCCGGTAGACCCTGATAAGATTTCGAAAATGCCGGGAACTCCGGTAGATCCTGATAAGATTCAGAATGTCTAAGGTGGGAAGACCGATGAGAGGATGTAATTCCGGTCTGAGCAATCAGACGAAAATCAGTCATATGAACCAACTGCGGGATTATCGGGAGCAGGTGCTGCGTCCGACACCGATTCTTGCCATGCTGTTCTTTGAACTGACTGCGCTATGTAACGAGCGGTGTCTTCACTGTGGTTCTTCCTGTATCGGGAAGGCCCCGGAGGGAGAACTGACAACTGCGGAGTTTAAGGGCATTTTAGATCAGGTGAAAAGAGACTTCGATATCACCGATTTACAGCTTTGCATTACCGGTGGGGAGCCGCTTCTTCGAAAGGATTTCTTTGAAATCATGGAGTATGCAAGAGATCTGGGCTTCCTATGGGGAATGACCAGTAACGGCTCACTTATCACGAAGGAAATGGCGATTCGACTCCGAGATTCCGGGATGAAGACAATCTCCATAAGTGTTGACGGACTTCGGGAGAATCACGAGTGGTTTCGTAGAACGCCGGGATCGTATGATCGTTCCATTCAGGGGGTTAAGAACCTTCTGGAAGCGGGCGCACCGATTCAACATGTGCAGATTACAACGGTTGTGAATCGACGTAATATCGATGAACTGGATGCGATGTACGAGGAATTCTCCAAGCTTGGAATCCGCTCCTGGCGCGTTATCAATATGGAGCCGATTGGAAGAGCCAAGGAGATTCCGGAGCTTATGCTAACCCCGGAGGAGTATCAGCGCATTTTCGATTTTATTTGGAAAATGCGGTTCGCAGGGCCAATGGAGGTTTGTTACGGTTGCAGCCATTATCTGGGTGTGGAGTTGGAGCGTGAGGTTCGCCCGTGGTACTTTCTGTGCAATGCGGGAATCTATACTGCAAGCATAACTTCGACGGGAGATATTACAGCCTGTCTGGACATTGAGCGTCGACCGGAGCTTACGCAGGGAAATGTACGAAAGGATGATTTCACGGAGGTGTGGAAGAATCGTTTCGAAATCTATCGCACGGACTGGAGAAAGACAGGTCCATGTGAGCAGTGTGAGTATTATGAGCATTGTGCCGGTGATTCGTTCCATACGTGGAATTTTGACGAGATGAAGCCGGAGCTTTGTATGAAAGGAATTTTGTTTTGAAGTTAGCAGTAATGAGGCATGGACAGACGGAGTGGAACGTCATCCATCGGATTCAGGGAACCAGTGATATTCCACTGAATGAAAAAGGAAGAGAGCAGGCGAGGGCAGCCTGCGAACGATATCGTGAGGAGCATTTTACGAGAGCGTATGTGTCTCCGTTGCAGCGCGCACGGGAGACGGCTGAACTTGTGCTACATGGTCATGATATTCCGATTGAGGTGGACGAGAGACTGCATGAAATGTCGTTTGGACCTTACGAGGGAGATCAGGACATTGTAGAGACTCCGGGTCATCCGCTCGCGGTTTTATTTCAGGCGCCGGAAAACTATGACGGGCCAAATGGTGCGGAAAGCTTTGAGGAACTATATCGGAGGACCGGTGAATTCTTAAAGGAAAAGATTGTACCGCTTGTGGACTCCGACGAATACGTATTACTTGTCGGACACGGGGCGATGAACCTGAGTATTATGAATCGCCTTCGTCAGATTCCGATTGAGCAGTTCTGGCATTGTCACAAGGATAACTGTGAGACTGAGATGTTCGAAATCAACGGTTTGGAGGATCTGCACTTAGAGAGCGATGTCTTTACGGGCCGTGATAATATCTGAGTCAAGGAAACACCTTGAAATCATTTTTGGAGGATTACTTATGTTACCATTTCTAAATATCGATGTGGATATTCTGGTTTATATTCAGGAACACATCCGTAACACCTTTGGCAATTACTTTTTCTCTTTGATTACCCACTTGGGTGACACAGGAATCTTTTGGATTGCGCTTACCGCCTTACTGTTCTTCTTCCCGAAGACAAGAAAAGCCGCATTTTTCTCGGCACTTGGTTTGCTTGGCTCGGTTATTGTCAATAATTTGATTCTGAAGCCGTCCATTGCCCGTATACGACCGTATGAGGCTTATCAGGAGGTTATTCTTCTGAAAAATGCTTCCCTTCCGAAATTATTCCAAATCAAAGAGGCAACGGACTTTTCCTTCCCATCGGGACATACGGCAGCCAGCTTTGCCAGTGCGATTGCGATGTGCAGAAGTCTTCCGAAAAAGTGGGCGATTCTTTGTATCGCTTTGGCGGCTTTGATTGCATTTTCCAGACTGTACATCGGCATTCACTATCCGAGCGATGTGTTGGGCGGTTTGATTTCCGGTGTGGCACTTGGTATTCTGGCAAATATTGTCGGTGAATGGCTTCTTCGCAGATTTAAGAAGAACGAAGAGAAGGAACTTACTGCATAATTTGAAACCGGTGAAGGCGATACCTTCACCGGTTTATATCATTTATGAGAAATGAGGGATAACGATGAATCAGGTATTGGTATCGACAGGAGCTTTGATTGGTCGTCCGAACGGACGGGATTATCGATTGCTTAAGGAGTATGTTCCGAGACTTTCCTGCGACGGAATCGAATTCATGATGTATAGTACCTGGTATGAGGTGGTGGATACGCTGATTTCCGATTTGAAAAGCTATCACATGAATGTACCGGTGATGCACTGCCAGAAAACGATTGGTGAAAGCCTTGCGGGAATGGAGACGACCTGGGATGGACAGCAGTTTTGTGACCGCGTGTTCTCCGAAGAGGAGGATCGTGATGTTTTTCAGGTGGGCTGTAACAATTTTGTAACAAACCTAAGGGTGGCGGGAGAGATTGGCGCGAAATCTATGGTTCTACATTTGTGGAACGGGACGGTTTCCGATAAGAATATTGAGAAAAACATCGAACGCTTTGGAATCTTTAACGAGTTAGCCAAAAAAGCAGGGATTCGTCTCATGGTGGAAAATGTCATCTGTAACCAAAAGGATCCGATGACACACATGAAACGACTTCGGGAATGTTATCCGGAGGTTTTGTTTGTCTATGACACGAAGATGGCGGCGTTTCATAACCAGACCGAGAACATCTTCCTCCCGGAGTGGGAGTGGATGCTATCCGAAGGGCACGTGCAGCATTTTCATATGAATGATTATGGCGGCGGCTATATGGACTGGGGCAACCTTCGCGTGCTTCCGATTGGGGCGGGACGGGTTG
>DCGJ01000074.1 GCA_002315495.1 Lachnoclostridium sp. UBA1781
TTCCCAATGCAGAGATTATGATTCACCAGCCTCTTGGCGGTGCTCAGGGTCAGGCAACCGAAATCGAAATCGCTGCAAAGCACATTCTTCACACCAAGAAGAAGTTGAATGAGATGCTTGCCGAGAACACCGGTAAGTCTTACGAAGAGATTGCGGCTGCAACCGATCGTGATAATTGGATGACTGCACAGGAAGCAGTTGAGTATGGTTTAATTGACGCTGTTGTAACAAAGAGACAGTAGAAGGATAATCTATGGCTAAGAATACAGACGGAGTAAAGTATTGCTCCTTTTGCGGCAAATCAGAGGATCAGATTCGTAAGCTGATTGTAGGACCGGGAGACATCCGTATCTGCGATGAGTGCGTTCAGTTATGTAACGACATCATCGAGGATTCCCTTTATGAGGACGATGATGCGGCCCTCGATCAGGACGAAGAAATCAATCTTGTAAAACCGAAGGAGATGAAGCAGTTTCTGGACCAGTATGTCATTGGACAGGAGCAGGCGAAGAAGGTCCTTTCGGTAGCCGTATATAACCATTACAAGCGTGTGTTGGCACAGAAGAATCTGAATCTGGATGTGGATATTCAGAAGAGTAATATTCTAATGATTGGTCCGACCGGTTCGGGTAAGACTTATCTTGCGCAGACGCTTGCGAAGATTTTGAACGTTCCGTTCGCGGTGTCCGATGCGACGGCATTAACCGAGGCAGGTTATGTCGGTGAGGATGTTGAGAATATTCTTCTCAAGCTGATTCAGGCGGCAGACGGAGATATTGCCCGCGCGGAGCATGGCATCATTTACATTGATGAAATCGATAAGATTACGAAGAAATCGGAAAATGTATCCATTACCCGCGACGTATCCGGTGAGGGCGTGCAGCAAGGTCTTCTGAAGATTTTGGAAGGTACCGAGGCCAGCGTTCCTCCACAGGGTGGAAGAAAGCATCCGATGCAGGAGATGTATCACATCGATACCACGAACATTCTCTTTATCTGTGGTGGTGCATTTGACGGATTGGAGAAGATTGTCGAGAGTCGTATTGGCGAAAAGTCCATCGGCTTTAATGCGAACATTGAAGAACTTGAAAAGCAGAATATCGGTGAATTATTCCGCAAGGTGTTGCCTCAGGATTTGGTAAAGTTCGGTTTGATTCCGGAGTTTATCGGACGTATTCCGGTAACCGTTGCTTTGGATAATCTTGAAGAGAAGGACCTGGTTCGAATCTTGAAGGAGCCGAAGAATTCGATTACCAAGCAGTATCAGGCAATGATGGATCTGGACGGTGTTCAGCTGGATTTCGAGGAGGAAGCCTTGGAAGCAATCGCGCATCGCTCCTTTGAACGAAAGACCGGTGCAAGAGGACTTCGTTCCATTTTCGAAGAAGTTATGACCGATGTCATGTATGAGGTTCCTTCGGAGGAGGATGTCATTCGCTGCATCATCACGAAGGAAGCTGCAGAGGGAAGTGACAAGCCAACGCTTCTTCGTGATGTAAGAAACGAGGACGGTCGCATTGGTAGAAAAAAGAAAACAGAAGAAACAGCATAAAAACATAGGGGGCTTCCGTGAGGAAACTCCCTTTGCCATAGTATGGAAGTAGTTTGGAAAGGATATGGAATGGGAGATACAAAGACATTACCATTGCTTTTACTAAAGGAGGCAGTGTTATTTCCGGGAATGATGCTTTACATCGAGCTTGAGGAAAATGACCCTGCCATGGATGTGGTTCGCGCGGCAACCAAATCGCGGGAACCATTGTTTGCAACCTATCGTTTTGCAAAATTGGGAGAACTTCCGGAGGTGTTAGATGAAAAGAATCAACCTTCGGTGATTGCTTCTATCGGAACGGTTTGTGTGGCACCGAATGTGATTCACACGCCAAAGGGAAAGTATCGCATTATGCTTCGGGGACTCGAGCGTGCAGATGCGGGCTTCATTCCGGATGATTCCGTAAAGAAGGTGGAGGTTACCCCTTACCCACTCGAACTTCGTCCTCTTACTCAGGTGGAGAGTGAGGCGATGAAACGGGAGCTTGTAAGTAAGTTTAATGAGTTTGCTGAGAAGAATCCGAAGATGAGTAAGTCGGCATTAGAACCACTTCTTGCCTCAGAAACCGTCGATCGCATGATTGATCAGGGGTGCTACCTGATTCCAATCCCAATGCCGGTTCGTCAGGGACTTTTGGAAGCGAAAACGAACATTGAACGCTTCCAGCGACTGCTTGGTGTATTGTCTACCGAAATCGAGATTATGTCGATTCATGAGCAGATTCACAAAAAGGTGCAGGTGAATATCGACAAGAATCAGAAGGAATACGTGCTTCGCGAGCAGTTAAAGGTCATTCATGAGGAGTTGGGAGATGTAGGACCTTCCGATGAGGGTGAAAGATTTCGCCGGAAGGTTGCGGAGCTTCAGGCTTCTGATGATATCAAAAATGTAATTCTGAATGAGATTAAACGCTACCAGTCTATCGGAAACAACAACGGTGAGGGTGGTGTTATTCGAAACTACATCGAAACGATGTTGTCCCTTCCGTGGGATAAGGTAAGTGAGGATAATCACGATTTGAAGCTTGCAGCTGATATTCTGGAGAGGGATCACTACGGAATGGAAAAGGTGAAGGAACGTATTATGGAGTTCCTTGCGGTTCGTTCCATGACCACAAATCTGAACAGCCCGATTCTTCTTTTGGTAGGACCTCCGGGAACCGGAAAAACCTCGATTGCGAAGAGCATTGCAGAGAGTCTCGGTCGTCAGTATGTTCGAGTATGCCTTGGTGGTGTACGCGATGAATCCGAGATTCGTGGCCATCGCAGAACTTACATTGCCTCGATGCCGGGACGTATCGTGATGGGGTTAAAAACCGCAGGAACGAAGAATCCTCTGATGCTTTTGGATGAAGTGGATAAAATCGGCAGTGATTACAAGGGAGACCCGTCGGCAGCGCTTTTGGAGGTGCTTGACAGTGCCCAGAATAACAAGTTCGTGGATCATTTTGTGGAGCAGCCGGTGGATCTTAGTCATGTCATTTTCGTGGCTACTGCGAACACTACAGAGACCATTCCGAGACCGCTTCTTGACCGTATGGAGATTATCGAACTGAGCTCCTACACGAAGAATGAGAAGCTTCACATAGCAAAGGAGCATTTGCTTCCGAAGCAACTTGAACAGCATGGACTTACCTTAAAGCAGCTTGGAATCACCGATAAGGCAATGGATTCTCTGATTGAATTCTATACACGTGAGGCCGGAGTTCGGTCTTTGGAACGTAAGCTTGGAGAGATTTGCCGCAAGGCCTGCCGTAAGATATGTGAAGACAAGGAAAATGAGGTGAAAACCGGAAAAATCAATGTCTCCGACAAGAATCTGGAAGCCTTTGCGGGAAGAAAGAAATATCGCAAGGAAGCATTGGATAAGAAGCCGCTTGTCGGTGTTGTACACGGTCTTGCATGGACCAGTGTAGGCGGCGTGCTGATGGATTTGGAGGTCGGACTGATGCCTGGAAAGGGTGAGTTTGTGCTTACCGGAAGTCTGGGCGATGTGATGAAGGAATCTGCTGCAATTGGGCGCAGTTATCTTAGATCCGTTGCCGATCTGCTTGGAATTGAGGAAAGTCTGTTCCGTGAAAAAGATATTCACATTCACGCACCGGAGGGGGCAACGCCAAAGGACGGCCCGAGCGCCGGTGTTACGATGGTTACCGCGATGTATTCTGCGCTTTCGAATACTCCGATTCGTCAGGATGTGGCAATGACCGGTGAGGTGACGCTTCGCGGTCGTGTTCTTCCGATTGGTGGCTTGAAGGAGAAGCTTTTGGCAGCCAAATCGAATGGAATGAAGGACGTGATTGTCCCGGAAGCAAATCGCGCAGATGCCGAAGAGATTTCCGAGGAGATTATCGGTGGAATGCAGCTGCATTTTGTTCGTGATGTGAAGGAAGTGCTGGACATTGCCAAAGCTTAAGGATAGGCGCATTTACATGTGAGTAGTTCTGGTCGTAAACGAATCCATTCTATGAAAAAGTCAATGAAATTCGCGGAAGCATATTGACTTTACCGTGAAAATGTTCAATTATATCAAAGGTGCGATGGGGAAGAAACGACTTCCCCAAGCGCCCGTTAAGAAAGGGGTCATTATGGTTATCAAAAGTGCTACATTGGAAACGGTATGCGGAATTACCAGTGTACTTCCGGTGAATACTTGCCCGGAATTTGCTTTTTCCGGCAAATCAAATGTAGGGAAATCTTCGCTAATCAATGCCCTTTGTAATCGGAAAGCACTTGCAAGAACTTCGGCACAGCCGGGAAAAACCCAAACCATCAATTTCTTTAAGTTTAACGATGCATTTTACTTTGTAGACCTTCCCGGGTACGGTTATGCAAAGGTTTCGCAGGAATTGAAGGCCAAATGGGGCAAGATGATTGAACGCTACTTAAAAACCAGTCAGCAGTTACGACTTGTGTTCCTGCTGATTGATATTCGACACGAGCCGGGTGCAAATGATCGGGACATGTACAACTGGGTTGTAAGCAATGGTTTTCAGCCGGTGATTATTGCGACAAAGCTCGATAAAATCAATCGAAGCCAGAAAGACAAGCAGGTAAAACTGATTCGTCAAACCTTAGGCATGAAATCAGATGAAATCATCATTCCTTTCTCTTCGGTAACGAAACAGGGACTGGAGGATATCTGGAGTCTGATGGAACAATATATGAATAACTAAGAAAGGAGAGAATATGAGAGAAGTAGTTTTGGATGGTCTCAATATGCACACCAAGCCGGAGATGCATGACGAACTGATTGAGAAGTTCCAGCTTCCGTATTATTATGGCAGAAGCTTGGATTCCTTATGGAACATTTTGAGTAAGGAAGATGATCCGATTCACGTGGTCGTACAGAATCCGGACAATATTGCAATCGGATACGGTGAAGTGTTATTGGAGCTGTTCGCTGATCTTAAGAAGAGTAATAAAAACTTTATCGTTGATATATGTAAGTAATCCGTGCATATAACGCTTGGCATTGCCGTCGATTGGTCGTCGACGGTGTTCTCAAAGGCCGGGAAGAAGGGGAGAGCGAAAGCTCTTTTTTTTGTGTGTAAAAGCGGCCTGTACGAAAAAAGCTCCGCAAGGGAGTCCCTACGGAGCGAAGAAAAGCTATTCGTTTGTGTTGTCTTCCTTCGACAAAAGCGAGGTAAGAATGTAAGCGTAAATGTCTGCATTTTTCTTCTTCCAGTGGGCACACATGGTTTCAGCGTCCTCCTTGGAAGGAACTTGTAATCGAATCTCAATAACAGCGGTGTCACGTTCTACAACCTTCAGCTCGACTTCGTACTCGTTGGTCTTTATCTCATAGTAATCTGCGATGTTGGATACTTCCTCGCGAAGATCATATTTCTTCTCGCTTAAGTACAAGTCGATTTCATCACGAATCTCGGGGGAGATGGTGTGATAGAAGAAATCGAGAGTCTCCCGGCCTTCCTCGGTGATTCGGTAGAGGGAAGCATTTTTGGTCTGCTGAAGAGAAATGTACTTGTCGTCCACCAGGTCGGCGATGACTTCCTGCACATTAAAATATGTGGTGTAATTGTGCTGGGTAATCAGGTCCGCAATCTGGGCATTGGAAAGTGGGAAGTCCACTCGGTTCAATATGTACAGAACGATTAATTTGTATAACATGAGTGATTCAGGTTGCATAGGTTCCTCTTTTGGCCGAGCAAAATGCGGCCGTTTTTATTTATTCCAGGTCTCGTCCCTGGTAACTATCGGTTTCTTTCATACGGGCCGTGATGGTATTCAGCACCCGCTTTTTATTGCCTGTCCATAATGGTGCGACTAACAGCGGCTTTGGTGCGTCGCCGGTGATTCGATGCACGACAATATGCTTCGGAATGTGGCAAAGTGCACGACATAAAAATTGATAATAGGCTTCCTCCTCCATGAGATGGAAATCTTCGGGAGTTTCCCGATACCACTTCTCCATCTCTGTCCCTCGAAGTACATAAAGTAAGGAGAGTTTAATCCCGTCGATGGGAAGCGCACACACCGTTCGAAGCGAAGCCAGCATGTCTTCTTCGGTTTCGGTCGGAAGTCCGAGAATCAGATGAACAATGATTGGAAAATGCAACGCATGCAAACGATTTACAGCATCTGAAAAGACAGTATAATCATAGCCTCTATGGAGTTGCTTTGCAAGAGCATCATTTGTGGTTTGAAGGCCCAATTCAATCCAAATGGGCTTTTGGTAGCGTTCTCGTAACCGTAACAACATGTCGAGCATCTTCTGCGGAAGACAGTCCGGCCTGGTTCCGATGGATAAACCGACGATATCCGGCTCGGAAAGCACCTGTCCAAAACGTTCCTCAAGAACCTGTGGGTCACCATAGGTTCCGGTAAATGCCTGACTGTAACCAAGATACTTCGTTGCGCCCTTAGAGGCTACCAGCGCTTTTGCCTTTGCCAACTGTTCCGAAATCGGCAGGGTATGTCTCGGCGTAAAATCCCCGCTTCCGCCCTCGGAGCAGAAGATGCACCCTCCGTAACCAAGCGTACCATCCCGATTGGGACAGGTCGTTCCCGGGTCAAAGGAGAGGCGGTAAACCTTCTCTGAGAAGGTGTCGCGCAAATATTGATTCAGTGAATACATTCGATTTTCCAGCATAGACACCTCCGCACGGAAGTTTATTGTAGCATTTTGCCAAGAGGAGGGCAAGAGGTTTTGCGAGGTTTGCGGAGGAATTGAGCATTTTCCATGCGAAACATAAGGAAAATGCGGGGGCGAAGATGATTTTTCGGTTGCATATTCGACTTGGTTTGGATATAATAGTTTCGAATTGAATTATCTTGGGGCAACTCGGATAATTTCGATAGATTACAATCTAAGAAAGGTGGTTATTACCAATGGCATTAGTAACTACAAAAGACATGTTTGCGAAGGCATATGATGGCGGTTATGCAATCGGTGCATTTAACGTAAACAACATGGAAATCGTTCAGGGTATCACCGAAGCAGCTAGCGAGCTTAACTCCCCGGTTATTCTTCAGGTATCCAAGGGCGCACGTGCATACGCTAATCATCGTTACCTTGTAAAGATGGTTGAGGCAG
>DCGJ01000090.1 GCA_002315495.1 Lachnoclostridium sp. UBA1781
TTTTTCACAGCCCCTTTTTCTTTTTCTATTCGTTATAGTAAATGAGAGGGAAAGATAGGAGAGATGTTATGCTAATATGCCCAAAATCTCTGAAAAATAATGAATAGTGCTGTTTTTAAAACAGTACGTTAATCCATGCCACATAAACTTATTCTACAAGGTTATGTGGCTTTATTAATTATTTTGGAGAGATATTATGGCAAAGAACAAAACTGAAAAAATGGTCAAAAAGATTAAGAGCGAAAGGACAGTGAAACTATATAAGAGTATGGGTGCAAAAGTGCTTGTTGCTACTGTGCTTTCAATTATGATGAGCTTAAATATCTGTATTGCCATTGCGCAATCCTTTGCGGAAAACAGAATTACTCAGGCGCAGATAGACGGAATAAGCTCTGTTGCCGAAGAAAAAGCTGTAGCTTTGGAAAGATTCATCACCGATCAGAAAGCAATTGTTAAACTTATTAAGACCAATTCAACAATTGTTGAGAATGCAAAAATATATGACCTTATTGGCGATATGACAGCCGCTAAGCAGCGCTCAGTCGGTGAATATCTTGCGACAATAAATGCAAATAATAACTTTATATATGAAAATCTTTTTGTTACCTTTGGACCAATGGGATTTGCAGACTGCTTAGGAAACACTTCTTTGCGTGATTATTCAGAAGATGCATTTTACAAGGCTGTAATGGAAAAAGGATATTATATCGAGTCAGAGGTTTCTGCAGACACAGGCCATCCGGTTTTTGTTATTTCATATCCGATAAATAGTAAGCAGGATAATTCAATAATCGGAACAGTATGTATGGTTATCGACATGGTTTCACTTTCCAATGAAATAGTAAAGTCAGATACATATGATATTACGGTTATTGATAAGAAAGGTTATATTGTTGCCTCAAATAAAGATGGCAGTCTTCTTACTAATATAAAAGACATGGATCCTGAAAATTTCGCGAACATGCTTGAAACAGGATCTGGCAATATGCTAATTGATCTTTCTCAGTATGGTGGAAGCGCAAGTTACATTTCTTATTATGTTACAAACAATTTCATAATGGAAACTTCGATAGAAGAAACTGCAATATCAGAACCTATTAATGAAATGAAAAGGAATCTTACTTATGTTTCATTTGCAATGGGTATTATTGCCATAGTAATAATTACAGTAGTAATTGAAATTATTATTCGTCCTTTAAAGAAAGCAACAAAGGGAGTTGAGCAGGTTGCAGCAGATATCTTAAAGGGTGAAGCTGATTTAACAAAGAAAATTGAAGTTAAGAGCCAGGATGAAATTGGCGTTTTGGTTAACGGCGTTAATAACCTCGTGGAAACAATGTCTGGTATTATTTCAAATGTTCAGACAACCACATCCAAAGTTACCGATTCAAGTGCGGAGATTAATAAGAAAATCGAAAACGCCGAACTTGAGATTTCAAATGTGTCTGCAACAATGGAAGAAATGTCTGCTTCAAGTGAAGAGACAAGTGCTTCTATGACTCAGGTAATGACTGAGGTAGATTCAGTAGTTGAACTTGTAATCGGAGTAAATGATGAAAGCACAAAGAATGTTCAGTATGCTGAGTCCGTTACAAATAAAGTTAAAAAGATTCGTGAAAAATCTGAACGTGACAGAGAAGAAGCAACAAATCATCTTAATGAGGTTGCGGTTAACTTAAGAGACAAGATTAATAATGCAAAGCAGGTTCAGGAAATAGCTAACCTTACAACTGAGATCCTAAGCATTACTTCAAAGACAAATCTTCTTTCATTAAATGCTTCTATTGAAGCTGCAAGAGCCGGAGAAGCAGGACGTGGCTTCGCAGTAGTAGCCGACGAAATAAGACAGTTAGCAGATTCTTCTAAGGAAGCAGCAAACAGAATTCAGGAAGTTACTTCTAATGTAATCCTTGCTGTAGAGGACCTTGCATCTGAAGCGGAAAATGTTACAGACTTTATGCTTCAAAACAATGAGGATAACTTAAAAGAAAGTACAGAGCTTACAGAAAACTACAGTTCAGATATTATGAAACTTTCTGAAGCAATGGAAAGCTTTAAGGCAAGCAGTGATGATATTAAAGCTGCAATGGATGTAATAAAGGAAGCTATTGATGCTGTAAATATAGCGGCAGATGAAACCGCACAGGGTATTGCAAATGTTGCCCAGTCCACCGTGGAACTTACAAATGAGCTTCAGTCTGTAGTTGGCATGGCGAACGAAAACTTAAATGAATCGAATGAACTGGCCAATACAATGAATAAGTTTACGGTATAAATATGCATTTCGGTGAATTCTGCGAGCAAAAAATGCCGAATTGTATTGGAAACTATGAATAAAAATTCAGTTTTCAAACACTGTTGACAAAAGGAATATGACAGTTATAATTACTAGTTATAGAAACAAGGGTGTTTCGCTGTGGCGGACACCCTTATTTTATATTTCAACGCTTTACCGCGCTAACGCGTGTATTTTTGTATACAGGAATGAATGAATTCCTTGACACGCGGACAGTAGTTGTGTAAAATGTTGACTTACAGTGGGTAGGTTGTTTGGTAATTTACTGTACTACTTTATCGCTTTAATCAACTAAACCACAAAGATTTATTTTTCATATCGGAGGACAAAAAAGATGAAAAAGAAACTTTTAAGTATCGTTCTTGCATCTGCTATGGTTCTTTCACTTGCTGCATGTGGCAAGGAAGAAGCTCCTGCAAGCACATCACTTGAAGTTGTAACTTCAACTTCAACAGAAGCTTCAACAGAAACAGTTGAAACTACTGCTGCTGTTCGTGTTACAGAACGTCTTGATGACGAAGAAGTATACGAAACAGTACTTGGCGAATTTACCGCACTCGTTGATGCTGCTAAGGCTGCATCATCAATCTCAGAAAGATTCGCTCTTTTTGCAAAGGCTGAAGCTTATTTAATGGATTCAGCTACAATGCTTCCTACTACAACAAGAGGTGGTGCTTACACAATCTCTAGAGTAGCTCCTAGAACAGTTCCTTATGTTCAGTGGGGAAATGATGACGATCGTCTTCATAAGATGGTTATTTCTGATGATTTCTGCACACCTGAAGAACGTTCAGAAATGTTAGCTCAGTGGGCTGCAGCTGTTGCTGGTGAAGGTGAATATGATCCTGCTGCTTACCTTATTTCTAAGGGACACACAATTCAGGATACATACACAACAACATTCCAGACAGCTCCTGTAACAATCGACTGGTTAAACACAAGCTCACAGGCAGATACAGAAATCACTGTAAACACTGTTGAAGGTCTTGTTGAATACAACAACCTTGGACAGATGCAGCCTGCACTTGCTGAATCATGGTCAGTTTCTGATGACGGTCTTACATATACATTTAAGATTCGTGAAGGCGCTGCATGGTATACTTCAGAAGGCGCTAAGTATGCTGACGTTACAGCTGCTGACTTCGTAGCTGGTTTCCATCACATGCTTGATACTCAGGCCGGCCTTGAATGGTTAGTTGAAGGCGTTGTTAAGGGCGCTAGCGAATATCTTGCTGGCGGAAGCTTTGATGAAGTTGGATACGCAGCTCCTGATGCTCAGACATTAGTTGTTACTCTTGAACAGCCTACATCATACTTCATGACAATGCTTACATACTCATGCTTCTTACCTATCTGTGAATCATTCTACGCAGCTCGTGGTGGTGTTTACGGACAGGCTGAATATTCTGAAGCATCAGCAAACACAAACACATATACATTTGGATCTAACACAGATGTAGCTTCACAGGTTTACTGTGGTCCTTTCCTTCTTCAGAAGATGAACGAAAAGGAAATCGTTATTGTTAAGAATGATAATTACTGGAACGCTGCTACAACAACACTTAAGTCAGTTAAGTGGGTATGGGATAACGGCGAAAACCCTGACGCATTCTACAATGACGTTCTTAA
Organism: Lachnoclostridium sp. UBA1781; assembly: GCA_002315495.1. Lineage (GTDB taxonomy): Bacteria > Bacillota > Clostridia > Lachnospirales > Lachnospiraceae > ISDg. The sequence continues at coordinate 3,926 of DCGJ01000090.1, forward strand.
CGGAATTTACGCAGGATGCGCACTTAACAAGTCTACAGGTCTTCTTGACAAAGCTAAAGAAGATGGTAACTTCGACAAGTATTCATATGTTTCTGATACAGAATCTACAACATACTTTGGCGGTATCAACGTAAACCGTGGTACATTTGCTCTTGAATCAGGTGCAGTTGCATCTCCCAAGAACGATGAACAGATTGCTGACGCTCGTACAGCATTACTTAATAAGAACTTCCGTAAGGCTCTTATATACTCTTTCGATAAGCAGACATGGAACGGTGTAACACGTGGTGAAGAATTAGCTCTTACAAACGTACGTAACATCTATACACATCCTGAATTTGTACAGCTTGATGCTGACGTAACAATCGACGGCCACACATTCAAGGCTGGTACATTCTACGGCGAAATGGTTCAGGCATTCTGTGATGACTTAGGCGTTAAGATTGATGTTAAGGATGGTACAAACGGTCTTTACAATCCTGAAGAAGCTAAGGCTTGCCTTGCAAAGGCAGTAGAAGAACTTGGCGATACAGTTTCATATCCTATCCAGATTGACGTTGAATACTACTCAGCTTCTGATTCACAGACAGCTCAGGCAGCAGCATTTAAGTCAGTTATTGAAGGATGTCTTGGCGCTGACAAGGTTCAGATCAACATGGTAGAAGCTACTACACCTGATGACTATTATGCAGCAGGTTACCGTGCATCTAACGGTGAAGCCGGAGACTTCGATATCTTCTATGGTTCTGGTTGGGGTCCTGACTACGGTGATCCTTCAACATACCTTGACACATTCCTTGGTGAAGGTGCAGGTTACATGACAAAGGTTATCGGACTCTTCTAATTTTCAGAATCTGAAAAACATAAGTTTTTACAATATGAGGGCACAGGGGACATGAGAATGTCTCCTGTGTATCCTTGTGTTTAGCATATTTTTGCTTTTGGGGTTTATTATGAGACATGCAATGTTGATGTCTATCAGCAATAATGAAAGAAAGGAAGGATAAAGAATAATGAAAAAGTATATGTTCAAGAGAATTTTATTCTCTATTTTTTCCCTGCTCGTTGTTGTTATGGTAGTTATGTTACTGGTATATACTCTCATTGAGAGAAATGTTATTTTCCAGATGGACGACACCTGGAATAAGAAGAGCAGTAATGACAGAGTTATATATGAATTTATTCAGTACGAAAAGTACGGATACCTTGAATATGAAGATTACACCTCCTTCTTAAAAGAGAAATACTCTGCTATCTATGGAGATGATTATTATACACAGGAAGATTTCCTCGCTGATAAGGCTGTAGTTCAGAAGCCGGATCAGGTTTCTTCCAATGCTTCAGTTAACGAATTCCTGCAGACATATTCTGACAAGGGATACAACGTTAAATATCTTGCTCCGGTGACCTACAAGTCAGGAAAAACCAAACCCGGAGGAACAGGATATCTTGTTGCCACACGTGAAAAGAGTGTATTTTTACGTCTGGCTGACTACGTAATTCACTTCTTTACAATTGAAACAACCAATGATGTTACTGATGAGAACCTTACCGACAGATACGTTCGTATAGAAAAAGATCCTTATTCGGGATTTTATGCTCTTGTTGGATCAGGTACACAGCATAAATATCTTGTTTATTTTGATTCACATTTCCCCTTTATGCATTGGAACTGGATTCATATGAATTTAGGTACTTCCTTTACTTCATACAGAGGACAGGAAATTACCAATGTTATTAACAGCCCTACAGGCGATTTGAAAACAGTCAGAACCCAGTATCCCAAGATGCTTGGCACTGATGAATATGTGGAAACTGCAATCGATTTCCACACATTAAGTTATAATTACTCTACACTGAGTGATATTGATAAGGAACAGTTCCCTGACAATTATACTGTTTATTCGTACAGACGTACCGGTATGTCAATGATTGAAACATCATTTGTAATCGGTATAATTGCGACTATTCTTGCTTATTTACTTGGACTTCCTTTCGGTATCACTATGGCAAGAAACAAGGACAAGTTAATCGACAAGATTGGTAATGGATTAATTATCTTTATTATTGCTACACCTTCACTTGCTTACATTTTCCTGTTTGCGGCAGTTGGTACTACACTGTTCCATCTTCCCTACAAGTTTGCCAATGCGGAAGTTAAGATATTAGCTTATATCCTTCCGGTTATTTCACTTACTCTGCCTTCGATGCTTAACCTTTCGAAGTGGATGAGACGTTACATGATTGACCAGATGAACTCGGACTACGTAAAGTTTGCGCGTGCCGAAGGTATGTCTGAACAGGAAATTTACAAGATTCATATCTCAAGAAACGCCTTGATTTATCTTGTACATGGTATTCCCGGCAGTATCCTTGGATGTTTAACCGGTGCCATTATTACAGAACGTGTTTATTCCGTTCCCGGTATCGGAAACTTACTTACATCAGCAATCAACTTACATGATAACGGTATCATCGTTGCCTGTACGGTATTCTATACGGCACTCGGTATTATTTCGGTTATCTTGGGCGATTTACTGCTTGCTAAGTACGATCCCAGAATTTCACTTTCAGAAGAAGGAGGCGGCGGAAGATAATGAGCGATGTTTTAGCTAATTCTATTGAAACTATCGATGAAGACAGCCTTTTCACTTTTGTTAACGAAGATGATGTCGCATCTTCTGAAAAGATTATTGCGCCTCGTTATTCTTATTGGAAATCTGTTTTCAGAGTATTTTTCAAAAAGAAAATCAATATTTTTATGATTGCTCTTTTTGTTATTTTGATTCTTGCATCATTCCTACTCCCGATTTTCTATGAGTATGATATGTTTGAAAACGTTACTAATTCGCAGTATTTTAACTTGAGCCCTTCCAAGGCAATGGCAGCATTTGGCGGATTTTCATTTAAATACTGCCTTGGTACAGGATCAATGGGTAACTCAATTGCATATGGTATTTTTGCTTCAGCAAGAACATCAATACTTCTTGCCGTTATCTGTGCTGCAATCAATATGGTTGTTGGTATTATTCTCGGTGCGGTATGGGGATATTCCAAGCAGGTTGATGCTGTAATGTTAGTTGTATATAACATCATTGCAAACGTACCTTATATTTTACTTATTACAGTACTTGTGTATATTATCGGTTCAGGTTTCTGGAGTTTTGTATTTGCCCTTACAGTTACAGGATGGCTCGGCATTTCATACTTCTTCAGAACACAGGTTATGATTATCCGTGACCGTGAGTACTCACTTGCATCAAGATGTCTGGGAACACCTATTCCCCGTGTTATCAGTAAGAATATTCTTCCATTTATGACATCTGTAATCGTTACAATACTTGCGACAGAACTTCCTTCATACATTTCAATGGAGGTATTCTTATCATTTATCGGTATCGGTTTAAGTGCATCAGTACCTTCACTTGGACGTATGATTCAGCAGGCTCAGTCGGCATTCATCACATATCCTTGGGAATTCTGGCCTCCTGTTGCAATTGCTTCTTTAATAACAATTATTCTTTATGTTCTTGGTCAGAACCTTGCAGATGCATCTGATCCCAGAACACATATGATGTAGTGAGGTGGAACATGAGTAATATGGATGACAGAAAAGTTCTTCTCTCACTTAACAATGTAAGCGTTAAATTTAATGTTCGAGGAAGAACACTCAGTGCTATCAGAAACGTATCTCTTGATATTTATGAGCACGAGAATCTTGCAATCGTAGGTGAATCAGGTTCAGGTAAGTCAGTTCTTACCAAGACATTTGCCGGAATGCTAGATTCAAACGGATATGTATCAGAAGGAAGCATTATTCTTTCTGATGATGAAATTTCCAAAACAGAAGTAAAACTTACTCCAAGAAATAAGAAGATCTACGCCAAGATGCTTAAGTTTCTTAATGACAATTCGGTTCTTGAGCGTGGAAGTGCTGAATATGTAGCCTGCAAGCAGAAAAAGCAGGAAATTAAATATGCACAGGGTTTATCAGCTGAGGAAGAAGCTGATTATGCAACTCAGATTAAGACTGCAGAAGAGTCTATTATTGACTTAAATAATAAGCTTTGGACACTTGATAAGAAGAATCCCGATGACGCTCAGGAAATCGCAAGAATTAATGAGAACGTCAAGGAACTTGGAGCTGAAATTGCCGAACTTACAGCTCAGATGAAAGAAAAGGTCAAAGAGCGTAAGGCAGCATACAGTTCAGATTCAGCACGTGTTGAAGCTGACAAGCAGGAAATTGCCAGACTTTTAAAACTCAGAGATGAGAAGATTGCCAAGGCAGACAATGAAGCCAATCCCAATAGCCTTTCAGATGAAGTAATCGAGAGAAACAAGAAGATTGCATACGAAATTCTTCTTTCTATCGGAAGATACCCTTACAAAGATCAGTTTGTGTTTATGATTAAGCTTCAGAAAGCCTTCAAACTTGCAATGAGCATCGGCGAAGATTTAACTGATGACGAAACACTTAATAAGATTTTTGAAACAGTAGCTTTCCGTGTGGAATTCCGCTCGGTTGACGAAGAAGCTGAAATGGTTTACGGATACGCTATTATTGACTGTGCCAAGGTTAAATATACCAAGGACTGGCAGCAGATTCGTGGATGCCGTATCGCAACGGTATTCCAGGATCCCATGACTTCATTAAACCCTGTTATCACAATCGGTAAGCAGATTATGACAGTTATTCTCAAGCATCAGCACTGTACCAATGCTGAAGCAAGAGAGCGTACTCTTGATATTATGGCCAAGGTAGGTATTCCTGATCCTGAGAAGAGATTCGATGATTATCCCTTCGAATATTCAGGCGGTATGAGACAGCGTATCGTTATTGCGATTGCACTTACCGCAAATCCGGACGTTCTGATCTGTGACGAGCCGACGACCGCGCTCGATGTGACCATTCAGGCACAGATTCTGGAATTGATCAATAAGCTGAAGGAAGAGAGAGATCTGTCCGTTATCTTCATTACCCATGATTTGGGTGTTGTTGCGAACATGGCAGACCGAATCGCCGTTATGTATGCAGGTAAGATTGTGGAGTGCGGTACCGCAGAGGACGTATTCTACGCACCGGCACATCCATACACCTGGGCGCTTCTTTCCTCTGTTCCGGATCTTGACACGGTCGGTAAGCTCGAGAGTATTCCGGGCACGCCGCCGAATATGATTTACCCGCCGAAGGGAGACGCATTTGCCGAGAGAAACAAATATGCGCTGGAAATCGACTTCGAGATGCAGCCTCCGATGTTTGAAATCTCGGAAACGCACAGTGCAGCCACCTGGCTGTTACATCCGAATGCGCCGAAGATTGATCCGCCGGAAATCGTTACCGAGCGTATCGCAAGAATGAAGAAAATGCGGGGTGAGAACGAATGAGCGAAGATAAATCCATAAACTCCAAGGTGGAGAAGGGTGACGTTCTCCTTCGTGTGGAGAATTTGTCGATGCACTTTGGTAAGGGCGCCGGCAAGAAAAAGGCCGTGGATGACGTTTCCTTCGATGTCAAGAAGGGCGAAGTGTTCGGCCTCGTAGGTGAGTCCGGTTGTGGTAAGACGACGACCGGCCGAACCATCATCCGTCTGTACGATGCCACCTCCGGAAATGTGTATTTCAAGGGGCAGCGTATCGTAGCCGGTATGCAGGGCTACAAGGATAAGATTCAGGAACTGAAGGCGCAGCGCAAGGCACTTGCTTCCGCAGGCTCCTCGGCTCAGCTGAGTGAAATTGATGACCGCATCAATGCGCTTCGCGAAGAGATTAAGAAAGCAAAATACGACCATAAGCATGCGAAGAGAGACCTGGTTACGAAGATTCAGATGATTTACCAGGACCCGGTTGCTTCTCTTGACCCGCGTATGACCGTTCGTGAGATTATCGCGGAAGGTCTGGTTATTCAGGGTGAGCGAAACAAGAAGGTCATTGAGCAGAAGGTATATGAAATGCTCGATACCGTAGGTTTGGTGCACGAGCATGCAGACCGTTATCCGCACGAATTCTCCGGCGGACAGAGACAGCGTATCGGTATCGCCCGTTCCATTATCATGCAGCCGGAGATGATTATCGCCGATGAGCCGATTTCCGCTTTGGACGTATCCATTCGTGCGCAGGTCATTAACCTGTTAAATGATTTGCGTAATTCCATGGGACTTACGGTGCTTTTCATCGCGCATGATTTGTCGGTTGTAAAGTACATTTCCGATCGAATCGGCGTTATGTACTATGGTAATCTGGTTGAGCTTACGACCTCGGATGAGCTGTTCGCACATCCGCTTCATCCGTATACCAAGTCGCTTCTTTCCGCGATTCCGCTTCCGGATCCGGAAACCGAGAAGAATCGTGAGCGTATCCGTTACAATCCGCTTACCGACCACGAGTATTCCGAAGAAACGCCTGCTTTGCGGGAGATTGCGCCGGGGCATTTTGTTCGCTGCACCTCAAAGGAGTACACGAAGTACCGCGCAGAACTTGGCTACAAGTAAACTATGAAATGAAAATGCCCGGCATTTCCGGGCGGAAACCGAACCGATAGGGAGAACCTTACGTTGGAACAGAATTTGCAAGAAGAAACAAAGGAAAAACGTGCCGAAGATTTCGATTTGAAGAAAACGAGTCCGTGGTGGAAAAAGTATCTGATTACGCTCGCTGTGGGCGTTGGCATGATGCTTTTGTTTGTCTGGATTCGCGGCGGCTTCGATGCGGAAATCACGACCGCAACGCGCCTTGGTGCATGGTCGGACGGCTGTTTTATTACCGGCGTTTTGATTGCAGGAATCGGACTTCTGACCTGGCTTTCCGGGGAGGGAGCATTTGACATGCTCGGATATGCCATTAAACTTGGCATTACCTTAATCTTTCGTACCGAGCACGAGTCCTACGTGGACTATAAGGTCCGCAAGAATGAGCATAAGCCGGTTTGCTTCTATTTGGTTCTGGTGGGCATGTTTTTTCTGCTTTTGGCAGGCATTTTCACTGGTTTGTTTACAATCTTTGAATAATAATAAGAGGAACAGTATTGCAAAATGCTGTTCCTTTTTGTATATTGACTTCGTACGGGCTAGTTGAAAATGCCCGAAAAGGGATAATTGGGAGGAATACACATGAAGAAGATTCTTGCAGTGGTTTTTGTGCTGGCAATGGTTTGCAGTCTTGCGGCCTGTGGAGAGGAAAAGACGACAAAGAAGCCGGCCGAGACTTCGAAGGCTCCGGCAACGAGTGAAGCGCCGGCAACCACCGATGCTTCTCAGACGACGGATGGTCCGGCAACGACCGACGCGCCTGTAACGACGGATGCGCCTGCAACGACCGACGCACCGGCTCCTACCGGACAGACCGTAAACAACTGGGTTGACCCGAATACGAAGCCGATCTCCATTACGACCGGCGTAAACAATCAATGGGTATGCTACGGGGATATCTTCCAGATCGTACTGGAAGCTCCGAGATATGATATGGCTTACGAGGATGAAGAAGAGTATATGATGCTGAGCGCATCCATCGCTGCCTTTTTCGAAACCATTTCCGATAGTGTTAAGGCTACAGGCGAAAAGTTTGCGGACTGCTATGAGGATTATGAGGATGCCTTTGATATTACCGACCGTTTTATCGAGAGCTATAAACCGCATCTGACCCGCGCAGACTCCAGAGTATGCAGCATTTTGCTGGAGTACTATGGTTATCAGGGTGGCGCACATGAAACGCAGGGCTCTTACAGCGCCTGCTTTGATTCGAAGACCGGTTCTCTTCTGGCACTTTCCGATGTGGTGAAGGATGTGGATGCCTTCTATAAGGTTGTTTCCAATCAGCTTTATCAGAATCCGGTTTCTGAAGAATTTATGGAAGTGTCAAATGCGGACGAGCTCTACAAGAAGTTAGCAAATGATGGCATTAGCAATTTCACCGTTGATTATGAGGGTGTTACCGTATACTTTAACCCATATGATCTTGCCGGTTACCTGGAGGGTCAGATTGCAACGACCGTATACTTTGCGGACCACAGAGATTTGTTCGTCGAGAAGTATATGTATGTTCCGGAAAACTACATGATGACCAATCCGGTTTCTTATGGCAAGCTTTACGGCGTGGATCACGGTATCCTGTTTATGAATTGCACGGCATTCGAAGATATGTACGTAACCGAGATTACGGTTAGCTATGTTCCGGTTGACGAGAACGGAAAAGAGGGACAGCAGAAGGATTTCAAGTTGTCGGTTGATGCTTCCGAGTATTGCGGTTCCTGGAATGCAAATGTAGCCGTTGTGGGAGAAAAAACCTTCCTTATGTTAGGCTTAAATCAGGTGAATCCGGTTTATTACATCTACGAGCTGGATGCTTCCTCGGATCAGTTCCTGAAGGAAACCTATAAGGATGAAGGATATCTTACCTATGTGATTCAGCAGCTCTATGATGGGGAGGCATCGGAGGAGAATCCGGAGCCGGAGGTCATTGAGTACAGCATCCTTTACAATGTTATGGGCGATCCGACGAGTTTTTATTTCAGTGAAACAACGAATCGTCTTGGTAATGTCGTTCTTAAGAGCGAGCGAAAGATTACCGAAAAGGGTACCATGGAGCTTGTCAATCCGGTAAAGCTCGTTCTCGGTTATATGGAATGGGACGGCATTTTGCTGAAGGATGTGACCGGTACCGAGGTGCTTGATTTTGATCCATACAAGATGACCTGTGAGGTTGGAACGAAGACGGTTACCGTTCCGTCCGGAAGATACTTTATGTATCTTGGATTTATCAGTGAAAATGAGTTCGTGTTCTTCTACGGAGACGAATACGGAAGTGAGGAGAACTACTACCTTCTTGTAACTGTGGAGGGAGAGAATCCGGGCAAGGTGAACGGAATCTCCACGGATGATATTTTCAGTATCGACCGCTAAGAGTGAGACTTGGCTTCGGCCAAGGGGCATTTGCCCAAAATGGAATTGGCAACAATTCTGCGAGCAAAATCGCATTTAGATATAATTACACTATGTAAACATGTATCTTTTTATTAAAAGGAGTATCAATGGACGTTTTTGATATGATAATCCGCCTGGGCTGCGGTCTGGTTTTCTTCATGTTTGGTATGAAAACCATGTCCAAAAGCCTGGAGAAGATGGCCGGCGGTAAGCTGGAGCATCTTCTGAAGAAAATGACCGCAAACCCGTTAATCAGTATCTTTCTGGGTGCGGTAATCACGATTGCAATGCAGTCGTCCTCGGCTACCACCGTCATGCTGGTCGGTCTTGTAAACTCCGGACTGATGCAGTTCGGGCAGACGGTTAGTGTTATCTTCGGTGCGAACGTAGGTACCACATTAACCTCGTGGATTCTGGCACTTTCCGGAATCGACGGCAAATCCATTCTGTTAAATCTTATGAAGCCGGAGTATTTTGCTCCGATTCTGGCCGTCATTGGTACCGGATTTATCATGGTATCCAAGGACAACAAAAAAGTGAATATCGCGACGGTATTTGTCGGCTTTGACGTATTGATCTACGGTATGGAGATGATGAAGGAAGCGGTTAGTCCGCTGGCGGAAACCCAGGCATTTTCCGATGCACTCGTAAAGTTCGACAACCCTGTTCTGGCAGTATTAATCGGTCTCGGAATCACGGCAGTCATTCAGAGCTCCGCAGCTTCCATCGGTATCCTGCAGGCACTTGCGGTCGGTACCGGCGTTATTTCCTATAACCTCGCTGTGCCGATTATCATGGGTGTCAACATCGGTACCTGTGCGACCTCTTTGATTTCCTGTATCGGAACAAAGAAAAATGCGAAGCGCGTTGCTGTGTTGCACGTGTCCATCAAGATTATCGGTACGATTTTCTGGCTGGCGGTTTATGAAGCGGTTCGTGCCGCATTTGCACCGGCCTTTATGGGCTCTATGGTAAACATGAGCTCCATCGCATTGATTCATACCGTGTACAACGTACTCACGACGCTTCTTCTGTTCCCATTCCAGAAGCTACTGGTAAAGATGGTAGAGAAGATGATTCCGGACGGAAGCGACGACGAGGACGAGGCAGACAAGGAATTCGCATTCCTCGATACCCGTCTTCTCAACAGCCCGTCTGTTGCAATCGCTGAGTGTAACAACTATACGAACAAAATGTGCGAAATTGCGAAGAGCAACCTGTATCATGCCATGAGCTTGTTTGATAACTACGACGAGAAGATGGTAGAGGAGGTCATCCGCGAGGAAGGGCTTCTCGACACCTACGAGGACAAGCTTTGTGCCTTCCTGACACAGTTATCCATTCGTTCCACTTCGGAACACGATAGCCGCGTTATTTCGAAAATGCTCCACACCATCGGAGACTTTGAGCGTCTTGGTGACCATGCCCTGAATCTTTACAAGGCAGCGGAGGAGATTCACACCAAGGAGTTGAAGTTTACGCTGGAAGCACGCTCTGAGCTGAAGGTTCTGACCGCAGCGATTCGCGAGATTTTGGAGAATACCACGAAGGCATATATCGGTGGTGATATTGATACGGCCTCGATGGTAGAGCCTCTTGAACAGGTAATCGATAAGCTGACACAGGAAATCAAGTCCAATCACATCGAGCGTCTCCAGAAGGGCGGCTGCTCCATCGTCATGGGCTTCATCCTGTCCGATATGCTGAATAACTATGAGCGTATCTCGGATCACTGCTCGAACGTTGCGATTGCCGTAATCGAGGAGCAGAAGGGCAACTTCGATACCCATGCATATCTGAACGGTATGAAGTATGGCAACGTAGATTTCAACGTTGCGTATGAGGCATACAATAGCAAGTACTATCTGTAAACAAGAAAAAAGATATCAAAAAAGCAGCCAATCGGCTGCTTTTTTGTATTATGAATTCGTCCGAATCTACATATTTTCAACCAGTTCTTCCGCTCTTGCCAGGATTTCTTCGAACTTCGTGAGTGCACGGTCCACCGGAGCAGGGGTGGAAAGGTCCACGCCGCCGTGAGCCAGAGCATCCATCGGATCTACGGAGGAGCCGAGAGACAGGAATTCAAGATATTTCTTCACAGCTTCCTCGCCGTCGTTTCGAATCATTTCCGAAAGGGCAACGGCACTCGAATAGCCGGTAGCGTACTGGTATACATAGAAGCTTCTGTAAAAATGCGGGATACGGGACCACTCGTACTGAACCTCATCATCCCAAACCAGATCGTCTCCAAAATACTGAATCACCAGATCCTTATAGAGGGCATTTAAGCCTTCTGCGGAAAGCGCATCGCCGGATTCGATCTTGTCGTGAGCAAGCTTTTCGAATTCCGCAAACATCGTCTGGCGATAAACGGTTCCCTTAAAGTTCTCCAGATACTGATTCAGAAGATATAACTCCGTCTTCGGATCAGGGTCTTTCGAGAGCAAGTTTTCAATCAGAAGGTTCTCATTTACCGTGGAAGCCACCTCTGCGATGAACAGAGAATAGTCGTCGTACTGCGCCGGCTGATGCTCATGGGTGAGGTAGGTGTGCATGCTGTGTCCCATCTCGTGGCACAGGGTGGACACGCTGTCTAAGGTGCCGGTGTAATTCATCAAAATGTGCGGCATATCCTTCTTCGTGCCGATGGAGTAAGCGCCGCTGCTCTTGCCCACGTTCGGATAGACATCCACCCAACGGGAAGCAAGGCCCTTCGTAACGGTATCCACATAATGCTGTCCGAGCGGTGCTACGGCCTCGAGGAGCATTTGCTTTGCTTCATCGTAAGAATAGTGAAGCGCGAGGTCGGCAACGAGCGGAGCGTATACATCATAATAGTGCAGGTCGGAAAGACCGAGAATCTTCTTACGAAGAGTGACATAACGATGCATTGCCGGCATATGCTTGTGCACGGTCTCCACCAGGCTGTCATACACGCTCTCCGGGATGTTGTTCGGAGCGAGCGACATCGCACGGGAGGAGGAGTATTTTCTGAGGCGTGCCATCATGGCGTCCTCTTTTACGCGATACTGGTAGGTCGTCGCGAAGGTATTGTTAAACTGACGATAGCCCTTATAGTAGCTGCGAAATGCGGCTTCGCGGATGCGACGGTCCGGATTCATCTGAAGCTCAATGTAGTTGGAGCTGTTGACCGGAATTGCTTCGCCGCTTTCCGGGTCCTTAATATCGTCAAATGCGAGGTCAGCGTCCATAATCATCTCTGCCACCTCACCGGTTGCGCCGCTTACTTCGGCAAATGCGGCAACGACCGCCTCCTGCTCGGCAGTAAGGGTGTGCTCCTTCTCACGAATCAGGCTTTCCAAAATGTGCTTAAAGCCGGCAAGGCATGGCGCCTCCAGATAAGATTTCAGGGTTTCGTCGGAAAGTCCCAAAATCTCCGGCGTTGCAAATGCGTTGGCTCCCACAAAAACGGCGTACTTCGACATTGCCTTCGAGCTCATCACCTGTGCTGCCTCGGCACGGTTATCCTCTGATTTTCTCTGATATGCATAGGAATACAGGGTGCTGATTTTCTCGCCGATTGCGGTCTGTAACTCAAAGAACTCCAGAAGTCGCTCTGCACTCTGTCCGAGTGTGCCCTGAAATGCAGCCAGCTTTTCATAGTCTGCATCCAGCGTTCCGAGCTCGGTTTCCCAAGCGGCGTCATCCGCATACACCGGGGTCAAATCCCACATATACTGCGGGTCCATGTCTTTTCTTTCTTTTAATGCTTCTGCCATAAACTTCTCCTTTTTCTCTATTCGTCCCGAAAAACGAACAGGCATTTTTCGGCGATTACGATACCGAAATCAATATTCATTATAGAAAGGTGAGAGACGTTCGTCAAACAGAAAGAATAAGGAAAATGCGCGTCTCGCTGCAGGAAGGGAGAATTCTGTGAAAAGAATGACGGAATGGTTGCCAAACAGGGAAAAAAACGTGAAAAACCCTTGAAAATCAAGGATTTCTCTTGACATCGCTTTTGTATTTTATTATAGTCATATAGTAGCGTGCGTACAAAATAGTGCAAACGCGACTTTTTATCTATCACAAATTCAGGAGGATGAATTAGTATGAATAAGACTGAGTTGATCGCTGCTATTGCAGAGCAGGCTGGACTTACGAAGGACGCAGCTAAGAAGGCTGTTGACGCATTTACCGCAGTTGTTACCGATGAGCTTGTTGCAGGCAATGAGGTTGCACTTGTTGGTTTCGGTACTTTCGCAGTATCCGAGAGAGGTGAGAGAACCGGACGTAACCCTCTTACCAAGGAGACCATCACCATCGCTGCTTCCAAGCAGCCAAAGTTCAAGGCTGGTAAGGCTTTGAAGGATGCTGTTAACAAGTAATTCTTGAAGAGCATTAGGAAAAGCACCGAGGGCCCCTCGGTGCTTTTTTATCGGATTGAAAAAAGGGGATTGTTATGAGATTAGACAAATATTTAAAGGTTTCCAGACTGATTAAACGAAGAACCGTTGCCAATGATGCCTGTGATGCAGGACGTGTCATGATCAATGATAAGGTAGTAAAGGCTTCTGCTGCTGTCAAAGTAGGAGATGTCATTACCATCAATTTTGGAAATAAAGACGTCAAGGTTGAAGTTCTGGATGTCCAGGAAACAGTACGTAAGGAACAGGCCAAAGAAATGTTCCGTTATCTATAGGATGAGTTCTTTTTCTTTCCCACAGCGCATAGTATATAACCAGTGTTACGTAGCTATGAAAACAGTGAAGGGCCTCGATTGTAAACAATCGACGCAAGGTGCGAGGAACGTGTATGAACAAACCGGATAAAGCCGAACTGAGTAATGTCATCAGAGATTTGGAAAAAGCCTCTCAGGGGCTTGCTCGTTTACATGAAGAAAAGAATAAATATGATACCAGTATTTATACTTCTTATGATGAGCTTGCCGGTGAAGCGGCAGTTTCTATTTTAGATGAAACAGATGTTGACGAACTGAACAAGGATAAAAGCGGAATCCGAACCCAGCTTCTAAAGGATAACGGAATTGAAAACCTGAGTCAGCTGGCAGACATGGATGCAAATGACCTTTCTGCCATTAACGGAATCGGCGCAGAAACGGCTGCAAAAATATTAGAAAAAAGTGAAGAGCTTCAGCAAAGTGCCAAAAAGTATGCAAAGGTAAAATTAAATGCAGATGACAAGAGAAAAGCAATGCAGACTCTGTTATCCGATTTGGCATTTGTGATTGCCCAAAAGGATGTTTTTGACCGAAGCGAAGCTTTATATAAACAGCATTATAAAAATATTTCCATGAATTTGCCTTTGGCAAAGAAAATGAAATCCACCTTTGGATGGCTTTTTGCGTCCAAGGGGAAAAAGGAAAGCCAGATGGATGCCTTTGACAGATTGTCATCCATTGACAGCGCTTCTTTAAAAGAGGAAGTGGAGGCACTTTCCAAGTCCTATGACCAGATTAAAAGAGGTCAGATGGGAAGAAAGTACCTGACAGATTTTAGGGATAATGCAGCAACCTTCTATGCTATATTGGAGAGTATTGTCGGAAGCAGTGCAGACAGCGCACAGACCATGGGAGGTCTTCCGGAACAAATCGTCAGAAGTGTAGAAGCATTTCCTCTGGATTTATCTCTCATGAATTCAGTACTTCGTAACTATCAGGTATTCGGAACCAAATATGTACTCCACCAAAGAAAAGTTCTTTTGGGAGATGAGATGGGACTGGGAAAAACCATGCAGGCCATTGCGTCCATTGCACATTTAAAGACGCAAGGAAAAACTCATTTTCTGGTTGTTTGTCCGGTAAGTGTCATGGTGAACTGGACCAGAGAGATTGAAAAGCATAGTCAGATGGAAGCTGTGATGATTCACGGTCATGACCGTGATGAAGAGTATACCGACTGGCTGGAAAAGGGCGGTATAGCGATTACCACATTTGAGACTATTACCAGGCTGGACTTATCGGAATGGGTTACGGTAGATATGCTTGTTGTGGATGAAGCACATTATGTGAAAAATCCAAAGGCAAATCGAACCGTTGCACTGAAATCAATCGCAGATATGGCGGACTATATCTGCTTTATGTCAGGTACTCCGCTTGAAAATAAAGTCGAAGAAATGAGCTTTCTGATTAGTATGTTAAATGCTGATATCGCCAGAGAGGTTCGAAATTTAAATTCTTTGGAAGTGGCGAATGCATTCCGTCAAAAGGTAGCACCGGTTTACCTGCGACGTGTCAGAGAAGATGTCCTGACAGAACTTCCTGAAAAAATCGAAACCGAGCAATGGATTGTTTTGGGTGAAGAGGAAAAGAAAGCGTATAAACAGGCATTAAAAGACGGAAGCTATATGAAAATCAGAAGAGTGTCCTGGAATACACCGGATGTGAATGATTGCTCCAAAGCCAATCGTTTGTTAGAACTTTGCGAACAGGCCAGAGAAGAAGGCAGACGAGTGATTGTATTTTCATTCTTTTTGGATGTTATCAATCTGGTTCAGGATTTATTGGGAGAGAAATGCTACGGCCCAATCACAGGTGGTGTATCAGCACAAAAACGTCAGGAAATGATTGATGATTTCTCGACTTCTGATCCGGGAAGTGTATTGCTGTGTCAAATCATTGCAGCCGGTACCGGACTGAATATTCAGTCGGCCAGTATGGTTATTATTTGTGAACCACAGTGGAAACCGTCAACTGAAACGCAGGCTATTTCGAGAGCTTATCGTATGGGACAGACTCAGACGGTTATGGTGCACAGACTTCTGGCAGATGATACGGTAGACGAACGTATCATGGAGGTGCTGAAAAATAAAACAGAGCTTTTTGAAGGCTTTGCAGATGAATCTGCTGCGAATGAAGCATCCAAGGAAATGGCAGAAGAGTTAGCTGCGGCTAATACGGACACGTTGCAAAATGCAGAGGCAGGAGAGAACCAGACCACGCAGCTTGATCAGAGACAGGATATTTCTGCAGCCAAGCAAAGTGCTTATATGAAGGAAATTATCAAATCAGAGCGCGAGCGTTATGGTGTTGACACAGAGCTCCCAACTGAGGATAATGAATTATCACAGGAAGAAATACAAATTCAGAATGCGTAATGTAAAGATGAATTGAGACAATGCATAAGGGTATAGATAATCGAAAAAGCAATTTGGTAAATAGTCA
>DCGJ01000093.1:0-10240 GCA_002315495.1 Lachnoclostridium sp. UBA1781
GTAAGAGCGGACAGACCGCATACAGTGCGAATGTCTATGGCTTCGACCCGGCAGTTGTTCGTTCGTATGTTATTAAGGATCCATACTGTCAGTTCCCAATCTATGGCATCAGTGTGGACTCCAAGAATTCTTCGCTTCTTGCAATTATTGAAGAGGGCGAAAGCTACGCCGCTATTAAGGCTTCTGTAGCAGGTGCTACCCGAGTATTTAATGCGGTTACCGCAGAGTTTGATATTATTCATAGCGAACTTGCAGACGTTACCGGTCGTTCCGATACCGGTGTTTATCTCTATGAAGAGAAGCTAAATGCGGAGGAATCCATTAAGGTTCGATACAAGAGCTTGAATTCCACAAGCTATGTGGATATGGCAAAGACCTACCGCAATTACCTCCTTGAGAAGTATCCTTCCCTGGCAGGCGGCACGTCCGGAAACCTTCCGGTAGCGGTTGAGCTGATTGGTGCGGTTACGAAGACCGAGCAGGTTCTTGGTTTCCCGAAGGATAAGCCGTACGCATTGACCACCTACAGCGAGATGGCAGATATTGTTAAGAAACTTGACTCCGATGGAGTCAAGAACATGAAGGTCATTTTGAACGGTTGGTTCAACGAAGGCGTTGTTCATGATGTTGCATCGGATGTTGATTTTATCTCCGAGCTTGGAGGTAAGAGAGGCTTTAAGAGTATGCTTAACAGCGTTTCTTCCGTTGTGGAGGGCATTTACCTGAAGGCAGACTTCACGTTTGTATATAACAACAGTTTGTTTGACGGTTACAGTGTAAGAAAAGATTCTGCGAAGTTCTTGAATCGTGAGGTTGCCGAGCTTGATGAGATGAGTAACATCTTCTACTCAAATGCTGAGAACGGTGATTCTTACTACCTTGCAAAGCCAAGTGTACTTCAGGACAACATTAAGTCCTTCATGAAGGATATGAACAGTTACTCCTACACCGGTATTGCATTTAACTCCCTTGGTAATACACTTGCTTCCGATTACAATCGTAAAGCAACCGTAACCCGTGAACAGTCCAAGGACATGCAGACCGCAGGTCTTGCAAGTGTAAATGAGACCAAGAAGACGATGTTCTACGGTGGCTCCGAGTATGTACTCCCATACGCAAGCCTGATTGTGGATATGTCCTTAAAGTCTCAGGGCTCCAATGTGGTTGACGAAGAGGTTCCGTTCTTCGCAATCGTGCTTCATGGACTTGTAGATTATACCGGCGATGCACTTAACATTACCGGCGATTATCAGACAAACCTTTTGAAGTCGGTTGAAAATGGTGCCGGTCTCTACTGTGTACTGATGAACGCAGAAACCAATGAACTTCAGGATACAAAGGAAACCAAGTACTTTGGTGCAAACTTCGATGCTTGGGAAAGCTCCA
Organism: Lachnoclostridium sp. UBA1781; assembly: GCA_002315495.1. Lineage (GTDB taxonomy): Bacteria > Bacillota > Clostridia > Lachnospirales > Lachnospiraceae > ISDg. The sequence continues at coordinate 1,387 of DCGJ01000093.1, forward strand.
TTGTAGAAGTTTATAAGCGCTTTGATGCAGACTTTACCGGTTTGTACAAGCAGGCAATCGTGGATCACCAGATTGTGGATAAGAACATTACCATGACTCAGTACGAGGACGGAACGAAGGTTTACGTAAACTATCGTACCGATGCATATACAATTGACGGCGTTACCATTTCCGCAAGAGATTGGGCCGTTGTGAAAGGGGGAAACTAAATGAGCGCAGCAGCTAAGAGTGTAGACTCCAAGCCAAAGAAGCGGAAAGACTTAGCTCGCGGTAATGCTATCGCAGGTTACCTCTTCATTTCCCCGTTTATCATTGGTTTCCTTGTATTTCTCGTATATCCGCTGGCACAGTCTTTGTATATGTCGTTCTGTCAGACCGACCTTGGTGATGGTATTACCTACACCTGGAAGGGTTTGGAGCATTACAGATATCTGTTCTTAAGTGATCCGGATTATACAAAGCTCCTGCTTCAGGAGTTACAGAAGATGGCGATCTATGTACCGTCCATCCTGGTATTCAGCTTTTTCATGGCAATTCTTTTGAATCAGGAATTCAAGGGAAGAACCTTTGTCCGTGCCGTATACTTCCTGCCGGTTATTCTGGCAAGCGGTGTAATGATCGGCTTGGAAACCAATAACTCCCTTCTTGCAGGTATGCAGGACGTTATCGCAAAGGATAACACAGCAACTTCCATTACCCAGACACTGAAGGACATTCTCCTTACCGGTGAAAACGGTAATAAGTTTTTTGAAACAATTATTGATATCGTAGATCAGGTATATGACATCGCAATTGCATCCGGTATTCAGATTATTATCTTCCTCTCCGGTTTGCAGACCATTTCCCCGAGTATGTACGAGGCAGCTACCATTGAAGGCTGTACCGCTTGGGAGAGTTTCTGGAAGATTACCTTCCCGATGATTTCCTCCCTGATTCTCGTAAATGTTGTTTATTCCGTTGTTGACTTCTTCACCCGTTCCGACAGTGCGTTGATGGAAAAGGTATCAGATACCATGATGGTCGACTTTAACTTCGGACGTACGGCAGCCATGTCATGGATATATTTTGTAATCATTATAGCGATTCTCGGCATAGTTTCGTTGGTTATTTCAAAGAGGGTATACTACTATGATTAAGGTTAAGAAGCAAAAAGAAACAAAAGCCCCAAAGCCGGTTAAGCAGCCGCTTAAGAAGCGTTGGGCAGATTTTTGGGAGAGAAACAGGAAGTCTGAAAACTATCTCCTGAAAAAGAAAATCGCCGGATTCTTTTACCGTTTATGCCGCGGTATCCTGATTTTCGGTTTGTGCTTCCTGATTTTACAGCCTTTGCTTACCAAGATCTCGTTGAGCTTCATGGAAGAGCAGGACTTGTATGATAGTACGGTAATCAGTATTCCGAGACATTTCTCTGTCAGCTCCTATCAGCTGGCCTGGAAGATGTTAAAGGGCTTGAAGGCATTTGGCATTTCGTTGCTCATCTCCCTTCTGGTTGCAATTGCGCAGGTTATTTCCTGTACGCTTGTTGGTTACGGTTTCGCAAGATTCAAGTTCCCACTCAAGAATTTCTGGTTTGCCTGTGTTATTCTCGTTATTATTGTACCGCCACAGACACTGTTTGCACCTCTTTACATCTGGTTCAGTAAGTTCGATATTTTCGGAATTATTAAACTGATTAAAGGTGAATCGCTTACACTGCTTGGTTCCTTGTGGCCATATGTCATCATGTGTCTTGGCTGTGCAGGCTACAAGAGTGGTTTGTACATTTACTTGTTACGTCAGCATTTCCGTAACGAGCCGAAGGAATTGGAAGAGGCAGCTTACGTTGACGGTTGCAGCAGAATGAGAACCTTCGTTCAGATTTTGCTCCCGGGCGCTACGCCAATCCTTACTTCCTGTTTCCTGTTCTCCTTCGTATGGCAGTGGACAGACGTAACCTACTCCCGAATCTTCTTCACCATCAGTAGCGGCTGGTATACCGTAACCAATGGTTTGAAGGGTTTGGTAGAAAACTTGGATGCTTACTTCAAGACCATTTACGGACAGAGCTTCAAGATTACCAGTGCACTTGGTAACCAGGTTCTTTCCACCGGTATGTTGATGGCAATCATTCCGCTTCTCTGCATCTATGTATTTGCACAGAAGAACTTCGTAGAAAGCTTGTCTTCTACCGGTATTAAGGGTTAATTCGCGATTATCTTTAGATAATTCTTTGTTTTTCTTTAGAAAATGCTTTATTTTTCTTTAGAAATGCGTTATAATTAACCAATCCCTGATGTATAGGGAATTCTATTTCATTCGAATTAAAACGGGACACCGTTTTAAGAAATAAAACAGAGATTACCCCCCTTAATTGGGGGCGGGGAATCTTAAAAAACAGGAGGATGTACCAATGAAAAAACTAATGATGTTTGTGATGGTTTGCGCTATGGCACTCTGTCTCGCAGCATGTGGTGATGAGACCCCTGCAAGTTCTGCAGCTCCGGCCTCCAGCCAGGCTCCGGCAGCAAAGACCGACGATGCAAAGACCGACGAACCACAGAAGACCGAGACTCCGGTTGTTGAAGATAACAGAGACCTCGGCGCCCAGAAGATTATCATCGCTGACTGGTGGTCCGGTAACGAGAACGAGGACGATGAGTCCGGTTACAGAGTTACCGATACTACTTACCAGGAAGAGTACTGGGCTTTCCAGGACGAGATGATGGAAAAGCACAACTACAAGCTTATCCGTAAGGCTGTTGCTTCTTGGGGTGAAATGACTGAGAACGCAATGCTCTCCATCACCACCAAGAATCCATGCGGTGATATCATCGTTTTGGACTCCGGCTTCGTTGCTTCTCTTTTGAGCAAGGGCTTGTTCGCAGATGTTTCCAAGGTTACTGAGTTTGATTTCACTGATGACAAGTGGAACAAGGCAGTTCTCGAGGTTATGACTGTAGGTAGCGCTGTTTACGGTTTCGCAGGTTCCACCGAGCCTAGAACCGGTATCTTCTTCAACAAGGAAATCTTCAAGCAGGCTGGTCTTAGCGAGAACCTTCCTTACGAGATGCAGGCTGACGGTACCTGGACCTTCGAAGAGTTCAAGAAGCTCTGCCAGAAGCTTTGTCTTGATACCGATAGTGACGGTACCTATGATATCTACGCTATCGCTTCCTTCAACAGCGATTTCTTCAACGCTTGTCTTCTTGCAAACGGAACCAACATCATCACCAAGTCTGCTGATGGTTCTCTTGTAATGAACGCTAACGATCCTAAGGTTTTGGAGGCTCTTAACTGGGGTCAGTCCATCTTTGATGAAGGCTACCATATGCCACAGCCGGAAGATTCCGAGTGGAACTGGTTCGTAGATGCATTCAAGGAAGGTAAGACCGCAATGCGTTGTTGTGAAGAGTACAACGTAGGTTCCATTAAGGATTACGGATTCGATTACGGTTTCGTATGCTTCCCTAAGGGTACCAGCGCTGACTCTATGTACGCTATCGTTCGTGAGAACATTCTCATCATCCCATCTTGCTATGATGACGCTAAGGTTGCAGATGTAGCTTACGCTTACAACATCTACACCAGCGAAGTTCCTGGTTACGAAGATGACGATACTTCTTGGAAGGGTTCTTATGAGACTCTCTTCAAGGATGAGCAGGCAGTTTCCGAGACTCTTAACAACATGATCAACGTTCTTCCACAGATTATGTCCAGCACCATTCTTCTTGCTGACTACTCCGGCGATTGGGTTTACTCCCTTGGCGCAGGTAGCTCTACTCCAGCACAGGTTATTGAAGAGTATGGCAGCCAGTGGACCACTATGGTTGATGATTTCAACGCAAACTTCAACTAATATTTAGTCGATTTGTTGATCCGAAAGGGGTATCCCGAACGGGGTACCCCTTTTTATGCCTTAAAAAGGCCAAAAAACACAATATTTTTACAGAAATAGGTAATTTTCGCGATAGAAAATGAGGTAGAAGCATGAGCAATCTCAGTAAAGAGAAGGTAGGCAATTTCAGAAAGCGCGCGGCTGATCTGGTTTCTCAGATGACCTTGGAAGAAAAAGTATTCCAGACTCTGTATAACGCACCGGCAATTGAGTGTTTGGGAATTCCGGCCTACAATTATTGGAACGAAGCACTTCACGGCGTAGCCAGAGCCGGAGTTGCTACCGTTTTTCCGCAGGCAATCGGTCTGGCGGGGGCATTTGACGAAGATATGATGGAAGAAGTTGCAGACGCTATTTCTACCGAAGCCAGAGCAAAGTACAATATGCAGGCAAAGTATTGTGACAGAGACATCTATAAGGGATTAACCTTCTGGTCTCCGAACGTAAATATCTTCCGTGATCCGCGTTGGGGTCGTGGTCATGAAACCTTTGGTGAGGACCCGTATCTTTCCGGACGCATGGGCGTTCGTTTTATCACCGGTATGCAGGGTAACAATGATGATTATATGAAGGTCGCTGCATGTGCAAAGCATTTTGCAGTGCATTCCGGCCCGGAAGACCTTCGCCACAGTTTTAATGCAACCGTTTCCAAGCAGGATTTGTGGGAGACTTATCTTCCGGCATTCGATGCTTGTGTTAATGAAGCAGGGGTAGAAGCAGTGATGGGAGCGTACAATCGTACCAACGATGAGCCGTGCTGCGGTAGCCAGTTGCTTTTGGTTGACATTTTGAGAGATCTTTGGGGCTTTGAAGGTCATGTTACCAGTGACTGCTGGGCAATTAAGGATTTCCATGAATTCCACATGGTTACTGCGAACCAGGTTGAGTCCGTTGCACTTGCAATGAATAAGGGCTGTGACCTGAACTGTGGTAACATGTACGTACATCTTCTCCAGGCAATTAAGGAGGGACTGGTAGAGGAAAGCACCATCGACCGTGCCGTAACCCGTCTTTTGACGACTCGTATGAAGCTTGGTCTTTTCGAAGAGCCAAACAAGGTACCGTTTGATTCAATTGGCTATGAAGAATGCGATACGAAGGCTATGAAGGAGCTGAACAGAAAGGTATCTGCGAAGAGCATTTGTCTTCTCAAGAATGAGAACAACACCCTTCCCTTGGACCTTTCCAAGATTAAGACCATCGGTGTTGTTGGTCCAAATGCGGACAGCCGCAGAGCCCTCGTTGGTAACTATGAAGGAACTTCCTCCGAGTACATTACCGTGCTCGAGGGTATTAAGGAGGCTGCAGGAGATGACGTTCGCGTTCTGTTCTCCGAGGGCTGCCATTTGTTCAAGGATCGTGTACAGGGCCTTGGTCAGGCAAATGACCGTCTCGCTGAGGCAAAGGCTGTAGCCGATCTGAGTGATGTTGTAATTGCAGTATTCGGTTTGGATCCGGGTCTTGAAGGTGAAGAGGGCGATGAAGGTAACGAATTTGCTTCCGGCGATAAGCCAAATCTGAACCTGCCTGGTATCCAGGGCGACATTATCAAGGCACTTTACGAGAGCGGGAAGCCGGTTGTGCTTGTACTTCTCTCCGGTAGCGCTCTTTCCGTAACTTGGGAGTCTGAGAACCTTCCGGCCATTCTTCAGGGCTGGTATCCGGGTGCTCAGGGTGGACGTGCAATCGCTGATGTATTGTTTGGTAAGAAGAATCCGGAAGGTAAGCTTCCTGTCACCTTCTACAAGACCAGCGTAGAGCTTCCGGCATTTACCGAGTATGCAATGAAGGGCAGAACCTATCGTTATATGCAGAATAAAGCATTATATCCGTTTGGATATGGTTTGTCCTATACTGCATTTAACTATACTTCGATGAAACTGAGCAAGAAATCATTCTCCNNGTATCCGTTTGGTTACGGCTTGAGCTACTCCGCATTTTCCCTGGAAAATGCTTCCGTGAACGGAACCGTAGCTGATGTTGCAGCAGGCGGAACCGTAACCGTAAAGGCTGACCTTAAGAATACAGGTGCAATGGCCGGCGCTGAAACGTTGCAGGTATATGTAAAGTCTCCGATGGCTGGCGCACCGAATGCACAGCTTAAAGGCCTCAAGAAGGTTACGCTTCAGCCGGGCGAAACGAAGTCGATTGAAATTGTACTTGATAAGAAATCCTTTGGTGTTTATAATGAAGAAGGTGAGCGCGTATTGGCAAATGGTACTTACACCATCTACGTTGGTACCTCCCAGCCGGATAAGCGCAGCGCCGAATTATTAGGGAAAGCACCTGTGGCATTTGAAATCGCGTACTAATTTGCGGACGTGAGCAGCATTTGCCCGGGTTGGTGAATGCGTAATGGACCACAAGGATGAGAACGATAATTTGAATTCCGATTTGACTGAGGGTACCGAGACTTTGGAAGAAAAGGAAGAGGAAGTAGTGAATGTCATTTCCGAGGGAGAAGATTCTTCGGAGGAAACCACAAAAGACGCGAAGGAAGACGAAGAAGTAAAAGGCTATAAGAAGCTGGCGAGGAACAAAACCTGGCAAAGCTTTTGGAGTAATCTCCTGTTTATGGCCTGTTGGTTTGTCCTGTTTACCGCAATCTTCTATGTATTTCCACCGTATCTGGTAAGTGGTGATTCGATGAATCAGACCCTGAAGGATAAGGCATTTGGCTTCGGACTTCGCTATTCGACCTTAGAGCAGGGAGATATCGTTGTATTCAATAACAGTGATACCAATGGACAGGATTATATCAAGCGTGTCATTGGTGTCCCGGGCGATACGGTTGAGGTTAAGGGTTATCAGATTATTGTAAATGGCAAAGCACTCGAGGAGGATTATGCATATTTTGATCCGGATTACCGCGGGACGGCGGGAGGACCGTGCATGGTTTCCTGGCTGAAGATTACCGATTACGTGAACGATAACGGCGAGATTGTGAGGGGCTACTGCGGTAGCGTCACCTTAGGTGACAATGAGTACTTCGTGCTTGGAGATAATCGTTGTCATTCCAAGGATTCCAGATCTATCGGTGTCATTCACAAATCAGATGTCAAATGCGAGATGTTATTTTTCATCTGGGGTAAAAAAAGATAGTTTATAAAACGGATTCGGGCTCGCCCGAATCCGTTTTTTATCATTGAAACCCGAAAATAACATCAACACCACTTGACATAGTTTTCATTACCACGTATAATTGCCCTATGGGAATGGGGATGATGTACCGTCATTCATCGCATTTGGCGAAATAGAAGAAAAGAGGGTTTGTTCATGTTTCAGATTTATGTGGATTCCGCAGCGAATATTCCGGCAAAGATTGTCGAGAAGTACGGAATCAATGTGCTTGTGTTTGTAAATCTTGTGGACGGTAAGGAAGTGCCGGGCTTTATTCCGGGACTCACGATTGAAGAAGAGCGTGCAAAGGGCAAGGAGTATTACGATGCGATTCGTAACGGCGCTGAGGTTAAGACGTCTCTGATCAATACCGCACAGTTTGTAGAGAGCTTCCGTCCGATTTTGGAATCCGGTCAGGATGTAATTTATTTCAGCTTGAGCAGCAATATCAGCGGCACCTTTAACGCTGCGCGCCTTGCTGCAGAGGAACTGAACGATGAATTCGAGAACAACAAGGTTTACCTGGTTGACTCGTTAAATGCTTCCCTGGCTCAGGGTATTCTCGCAATTTATGCGTGTGAGATGCGTGATGACGGAATGAACGCAGAGCAGGTGCAGGAGAAACTGCAGGGATACGCACATAAGATGAATGGCGTATTTACCGTAGGGGATCTTAAGTACCTTGCAAGAACCGGAAGACTTTCCAATGCTTCCGCTCTGATTGGTAACCTGCTTCGTATCAAGCCTCTTCTGAAGGGCGATAAGAACGGATTTATTGTATGCTTCAAGAAATGCCCGGGTAGAAAGATGGCCCTAAAGAGCCTTGTGAACCTGGTTTGTGACAACATCATTGATCCGGCAAAGCAGATTATTGGAATCGCCTATGCGGATGCTTACGAGGAAGCAAAATGGGTGATGGACGAGATACAGAAGCGTGTGAAGGTTCGTGAATTTATCGACACCTCCTATGATTTCTGTACCGGCTCCCACGTGGGACCGGACACCATCGCGCTGTTCTTTATGGCAAAGGACAGAGAGCTTTCGAATGAGGCGTAGGGGAATGTTCGAAAACAATTCTTTGAACAATAGGTTTTGTTGATATTAGTATGGCTGCAAGAGATGAGAATATCATTTCTTGCAGTTTTTTCATTGAGATATATGCAAAATAGACCGATTGTTTTCCTTACAAAACAGTTTATGCTTATCTTGTCTTGTGCACGGAACAATATTCGTGCATGATTGTTTACAAGAAGGGAAACTTGCCCGATATCGGCTGTTCCTGTATGGAAATGGTTGCTTGAAAAAATTGCCCATCTTATCGATCTTTCAAATCTAGATTTCACGCTCTCACATGATTTTGCTTGACAATATATATATATATATATAATGAGTTTGCTGAATATTTGAAAATACAGCGGAGTAAAAATTGATATTAGGCGGGAGGTAAAAGTATGAATTTATCTAGGAAAATGATATGCGTCATGCTAGTGTTGGCAATGTTGCTTTCAGGAATATCATCTATGAAGGTTTCGTCTGCTACATCGGAGTTTGAGGTCGAACAATATGGGTTTGATGTTCCAAGTACGGGGTACGTTTATTTATCTTGGTTTAAGTCACCGATGATTTATAAGGTATATAAAGGTGATTATTTGATTGGAACAATTGAGGTTTTATGTTGCGTGGCTAGAACAACCTCCTTATTTGGTTCTGGTTCGGGTGCTTATTATTACGAAACTGCTATGGTGCGCCAAGAGTTAACCCCTGTAACATCCAAAGCAACATTCACTTATTATATTGGTATTAATAATAAATCTACGGTAAGCTATTCGTTGCCTAGTTATAAGACGAAGGTGAATTGGG
>DCGJ01000093.1:10276-10766 GCA_002315495.1 Lachnoclostridium sp. UBA1781
GTTCCAAAGGCTAGTATGCCAGAAGGGTCATCCACATATAATTTTGGAATAAATGGAGGGGGAAACTCGAAGGGAGAATTTTCCTTTGCAGTAAATACAGGATATTCGTCTTCTATAAAAGAGAATTGTGTAGAAGTATCGACTAGTAAGTATGATGTGTCATCGAAAACCTTTATGGTAGTATATAAGTATAATCATGATACTTGGACTCCGTCTTCAGTGTTCAACGGAATAGCTGCTAGAATTAATAAGTGGTTGACGAATTCACGTCAATGTTTCTATGCGTTTTCGTATAAGATACCTAGGGCAAATACATACCAGGAAGGCTTTTCGTTTGATTGTGAAGTTGTATTCAGTTATCGGCAACAGTATGGCTCAACTTATTATGGAGATGGTTCAGATGGAAAAGTGACCCGTAAATTCACGTATTCTGTAAATACTAGAAGTAGAGATTAATCACTTAAGGAAGGCGCTGTGAAAAAATGATTAT
>DCGJ01000132.1:0-196 GCA_002315495.1 Lachnoclostridium sp. UBA1781
AGGCATCACTATTCTCCAGCACCCCTTCACTTCGAAGCGTTGCCTCAATCGCAATCTTTGCGGCGTCCTTTGCCTGATTCACCTTACCAATCATAGCTACGCACTGCACGGTAAGAATCGTAACAAGTGCTGAGCCCACACCTGCACAGGAACGAGCCAGCGTCGTCAGTCCCTCTCGCTCTTTTCCACTTTCGGT
>DCGJ01000132.1:230-6969 GCA_002315495.1 Lachnoclostridium sp. UBA1781
AATGCGGGGATCATCGACCAGAACGGAATATCCATCATCGTGTAAGTCACACCCCAAAGGATATAGGTCGCTGCCGCATACGCAACCAGTCCGCCACCGGACAAACTCGGCGGACAGGCAAACATAAAGAACAGAATGATGGCATTGGTCACTGTTCCGATCAAAAGCCACGGGCGAAATCTACCCCATTTGGTTTTCGTCTTCGCAACGATAACACCCATAATCGGATCATTAAACGCATCAAAGATTCGGGCAATCATCAAAATGGTGCCCATCACTGCAGCCTTCACCCCAAGAAGATCCTGATAGTAATACAGGATGTAGCTTGCGGAAAGCATATAGACCATATCCTTTCCCACCGCACCAAGGCCGTAGGATACTTTTTCTTTCCCTGATAATTTCATAGGTAAACCTCCAACAATGCTTCGACAATACGCGAATTGCCGTTCGGCACTTTTCCCCATATACGCGAAAATGCGCACAACGCGCCAAAAGAGCCTTTTATCTATTATAGCACGGAAAATAAGGCCTGCCTATATGCAAAACGGAGCATTTGCCTAAAAGCAAATACTCCGTAAAATGTGTCATATTCGATTGCGAATCTCTTTCGAACTTACTTATCCTGAAGATATTCGTCAATGGCCTTTGCTGCCGCCTTACCTGCACCCATTGCAAGAATAACGGTTGCTGCACCGGTAACGGCATCACCACCGGCATATACGCCCTCCTTGGAGGTCTTACCGGTTGCTTCGTCAGCGATAATGCAACGCCACTTATTGATGTCAAGACCAGGAGTGGTCTGAGAAATCATTGGGTTCGGGCTGGTACCGAGAGACATGATAACGGTATCAACATCGATAACAAACTCAGAGCCCGGAACCTCTACAGGTCTTCTTCTGCCGCTTGCATCCGGCTCACCAAGCTCCATACGGATACACTTGATACCGCTTACTGCGAAGTTCTCATCCTGCAAAATCTCGATTGGGTTGCAGAGGAGATCGAAAATGATGCCCTCTTCCTTAGCGTGATGAACTTCCTCAACTCGAGCCGGAAGCTCAGCCTCGGAACGACGATATACAATATGGGTTTCTGCGCCGAGACGAAGTGCGGTTCTTGCAGCATCCATTGCTACGTTACCACCACCGACAACAGCAACCTTCTTACCACGGAAGATTGGGGTTGTGCTGTTCGGATCAAAAGCCTTCATAAGGTTGCTTCTGGTCAGATATTCATTCGCAGAGAATACACCGTTTGCCTGCTCACCAGGAATACCCATGAACTTCGGAAGACCTGCACCGGAACCGATGAATACAGCCTTGAAATCTTCCTCATCCATCAACTCGTCAATCGTTACGCTCTTACCGATAATAACGTTGGTTTCAATCTTAACACCGAGAGACTTAACGTTCTCGATTTCCTTCTTAACAACTGCTTCCTTCGGAAGACGGAACTCCGGAATACCGTAAACAAGTACACCGCCTGCCTCGTGAAGAGCCTCGAAGATGGTTACATCGTAGCCTGCCTTTGCAAGGTCGCCTGCACAGGTAAGACCAGCAGGGCCTGCGCCGATAACTGCTACCTTCTTGCCGTTCTTATTTGCAGGAGCTTCCGGCTTAATGCCATTCTCTCTTGCCCAGTCAGCAACAAATCTCTCAAGCTTACCGATGGAAACCGGCTCGCCCTTGATGCCACGAATACAAAGACCTTCACACTGGGTCTCCTGCGGACATACACGACCGCAAACAGCCGGAAGTGCAGAAGAACAGCTGAGAATATCAAATGCCTTCTTGAACTCACCGTTCTTTACTTCATTGATGAATGCCGGAATGTTAATGTTAACCGGACAGCCGGTAATACACTTAGCATTCTTACAGTTAATACATCTGGAAGCCTCGGCCATTGCCTCTTCGGCATTGTAACCATAGCAAACTTCCTCGAAATTGGTTGCTCTAACCTGTGGATCCTGCTCACGTACAGGAACTTTCTTAAATACGTCCATTACTTGTCACCTCCGCAATTTCCACAGCCACCGTGATGGGTATCGCCTTCCTTTGCTTCCAGGAACTTCTTGCCTTCCACGGTTCTATAAATAGATGCTCTCTTCATTGCCTGATCAAAGTCAACCAAATGTCCGTCAAACTCAGGTCCGTCAACACAGGCGAACTTAACCTCGCCACCAACGGTCAAACGACATCCACCACACATACCGGTACCATCAACCATAACCGGGTTCATGGAAACAACCGTCGGAATGTTCAACTTCTTCGTCGTAAGTGCGCAGAACTTCATCATGATCATCGGGCCGATTGCGACGCAGACATCGTACTCCTTACCCTCGGAAATCAAATCCTCGATGCACTTGGTTACCATACCGCTTCTGCCGTAGGAACCGTCATCGGTGGTAATGTAAAGATTCTCTGCAACACTTGCCATCATCTCTTCAAGAATCAGGAAGCTCTTGCTCTTTGCACCAACGATAACATCTGCAGGAACGCCCTGCTCCTTCAACCACTTAACCTGTGGGTAAACCGGTGCGGTACCTACACCACCGGCAACGAATAAAATCTTCTTCTGCTTCAGCTCTTCCAATGGCATCTTGCAGAACTCGGACGGCTGACCGAGAGGTCCTACAAAATCATGGAAAGCATCGCCTGCCTTAAGCTGTGCAAGCTTCAGGGAACCGGCGCCAACAACTTGGAATACGATGGTAATCGTACCGGCTGCTCTGTCATAGTCACAAATCGTGAGCGGAATACGCTCCGCATTTTCATCAGAACGAACGATAATAAACTGACCCGGCAAGCAGTTCTTAGCAACACGCTCTGCCTTAACAATCATAAAATAAATGTTGTTCGTCAATTCTCTTGCTTCAAGAATCGGATACATTTGTTCTCCTCCTTAGGAACTTTTACGGGTGCACATACACAGCACATCCCGAAAAATAATTTTATCACATCAAGGCTAAAACCACAACTGCTATTTTCGTGATTTTGTCTTTTCGACATACATCAACTGATCAGCCTGGTTCATCATATGCTCAAGAGAAGAAATATCCTCTCCTCTTTCCACAACGACACCACAGCTGGCTCCGAGCGAATACGGAAGTCCCGAGCGCACATTATAGTGTTCGAGTTCCTCCTGAAACGCCTTCACAAGCGCTTTTCCATCGCCTCGATTCTCACACGGCTGCACCAGTACAAACTCATCGCCACCAACACGGCAGCACACTGCTTCCGGACTTGTTACACGACGAATTGCCTCTGCAATCCGAAGAATCGCCCGGTCACCCGAAGCATGTCCGTAGGTGTCATTTATCGCCTTCAGACGATTCATGTCCATGGTAACCAAAAGCACGCGGGAATTATCCTTTCGTGCCTGCTCTAACACCTGCTCCCCGAATCGGTGCAGACCAAAGCGATTATACAGTTTTGTCAGCGGATCCTGTACATACATCTCATCGAGATGCTTCACCATCTTCTCATGTTCCTTCTTCATAAACCATGTTCCAAACGCATTCGCCACAGCCCGCAGCCAGGTGTGGAACAAAGACATTCGAAGCGGTTCCGTCGGATGGATTCCAACCACATAACCGATGGTAATCTCCTGCGCATAAACCGGATAGAAAAATGCGGCCGCATTTCCCTTCTGATTCACATCCATATCCTCCATCAATCGACTGACGGTGGCCCGCTCCCCCTCCACGGGTGATGCGGCCTGCAGATGGTAGAAGTTTTGATTTACCGTATATCCGCTCTCCAGCAGATCGTCATCGATATCCAGCACATCCGAATTCAGGGCCAGGTAAAGATCCAGTTTGAAGACCTCGGTATATTTCCGAATCGTGGATAACATATGCTCCATGGAATCCATGCCAATCAGATCATGCGTCATCTCAATGATGATATTGTTGAAGCGGTCACGCAGACGAATCTCCTCATCCTTCTGCTCGTACAATCGTTGCGCATTCATCATATTACACGGCACACATCCGCAGCTCTGATTTTCAATCAGACGGACCTCGACGTAAGTTGTCGAATCCACTTCTTTTCCACTCCAGAGTTTTTTGAAAATGCGCACCGCCTCCTCGCCGGACTCCTTAATCGGACGGCGAATACTTGCAAGCGCCGGATAATAGGACTGCCCCTCCGGAAGTCCGTCAAATCCGGTAACAATCACATCCTTTGGAACCTTATAGCCCTTTCGAGTTATATAATTAATGGTCTGAAGCGCCATCACATCATTGGCGCAGACAATGGCATCCGGCATATCCCCACTGGTTTCGAAATATTCCTCCAAAACCTCCTCGGTTCGTCCGCCAAACTCACCATATCCGATTCTGTTCTCTTCCACCGGAATATCATATTCACGCAAAACACGCCGATATGCTTCCACACGCTCCTCAGACTGACGATTCCCACGAAATCCCGAAATAAAGTTAATGGTTCTTGCTCCGTGAACTTCTACCACGTGACGCACCATCATCTCCATTCCCATCGAATCATCGAATAAAATGTTGTAACATCCCGGAGTATTCCCCTCAATCTGAACGACGGGAATATTTCTTTCGCAGGCCTTTTCCAGAATACGCTCCATTACGGAATCGTTTAAAAAAGACTCCCCCAGTGCAATGATTCCATCCAATTTATCATAATCCGGAAGTTCGAAAATGCGGTTTTCTCCCTGATATACCGCCGGTGTTACAATTGCCGTACTTCCGATGTACGGACAATTCATCAGGCTCTGAAAAACAAATACATTCACGTGGTCTTTTTTGGCCTGCTCCAAGACTCCTTCAATCACAGCCCCTTGCAATTCCGAATCATCGCCGGCCAGCATCAGGCCGATGGTTTTTCGAATCATAACAATCCCCTCCATAACTAGTCATAGTGTATTCTATAGTATACCATAAAGAACCTGCATTTATCAAAAGAAACCTTTGTATTCTCTGTAGAAAAATCGGCCGCATTTTCGTTCAAATGAAACAAAATACGAAACGTTTCTTGTCTTTTTAGTATTCTATGCTATAATAGGAACACTGAGTATTTTTTTCGAAAGGAATATATGATATGAATAGCAAACTTACAAAGATTTTGGCAGCCATCGGTGCAATTACTGTCATTGGTTACTTCCTTGCAAAGCTTTACAATAAGAAGAAATTTGCAGAAGAGAATTTCGATGAAATGGACCTCGATTTAGAGGACCCGGAAGATCCGGAAGACATCTTCGTTGAGGATCCGGTTTTCGAGGAAGGAAAGAATATGATTTCCCTCGACACGACCGGCGACGGCAAGATTGACACCATCCTGATGGATACTTCCAACGACGGAGAGGTAGACACGATTCTTCTTGACACCAATTCCGATGGAAGCTTTGATACCATGCTGGCTGACACGACCGGTGATGGCAAGATGGACTCCATGGTTTCCGTTGAGGAATAAGCAGTTTTCGTTAATCATTCACGAAAGAAGCAAGGGCGTTTTCCAAACTTTTCAGTTGGAAAATGCCCTTTTGTGTTGTATAATGTTGCGAGGGCTTACGCCCTCCAAAAACGAACAATTGAGGTTTTATATGAAACAGTATGTCATGGGAAACGGAGCGATTGCTCTCGGTGCTCTTTCCGCCGGTGTTAATCTGGTAGCCGGTTACCCGGGAACACCATCCTCCGAAATCATAGAAACCATTGCCAAATTCCCTCATGACGGGGTTCATCTGGAATGGTCTGTTAACGAAAAAGCAGCGTTAGAAGTGGCTGCCGCTGCATCCTATTCAGGTGCCAGAACACTGGTCACCATGAAGCAGGTCGGACTCAACGTAGCCGCTGATCCGCTCATGTCCCTCGCCTATGTGGGTGTGAAGGGCGGCATGGTGATTGTATCTGCTGACGACCCGGGGCCAATCTCCTCTCAGACCGAGCAGGACACCAGGCGCTTTGCGGATTTTGCCCGCATTCCGGTGTTTGACCCTACTTCGCCGGAGGAAGCATTTGCCATGATTAGCGACGCTTTCGAATATTCCGAGATGTATCATACACCGGTCCTGTTCCGTCCGACCACACGCATCTGTCATGCGTATGCGTCCGTGGAGGTTCCGGAGAATTACAAGCCGAAGGCATACGAGGGCTTTGTGAAAGACTCTTCCAAATGGGTTATCTTCCCACGACTTTCCTTTGCCAATCATGCGATGATCGAGAAGCGAAATGCTTCCCTTTCCGAGACGCTCTCCTCCTACCGTTTTAACACGGTATCCGGTATTCGCGGCAGCAAGGCAGTTGTCGCTTCGGGCGTGAGCTACGCGTACGCGAAGGAGTTCCTAAAAGATTATCCGGATGTGCATCTTCTTCGTATTGCGACCGCTTATCCATTTCCGGAAAAGTTGATTCGCGACGAGTTATCAAAGACCGCCGAGGTGCTTTGCCTCGAAGAGCTCAGCCCATATGTTGAAGATCAGCTTCTTAAGACTTCCGGCCGCCATCATCTTCCGATGGTGGTTCATGGAAAGCTGGACGGTACCTGTCCTGCCAGCGGAGAATACAATGCCGATTCCGTTCGAAAGATGTTATGCGCATTTCTTGGGCTGAGCGAATCAGAGGAGGGCCTTGACCTTTCTGATATCCCTGCCCTTCCGAAGCGCCCTCCGGTGCTTTGTGCGGGCTGTCCGCACCGCGCTTCCTTCTATGCGGTAAAGGTCGCCATGAAGGGAAAGAAGGCATTTTACTGCGGCGACATCGGCTGCTATACGG
>DCGJ01000132.1:6989-8523 GCA_002315495.1 Lachnoclostridium sp. UBA1781
ATGCGATGCCGCTTGATATGGTAGACACCTGTCTCTGTATGGGCGCCGGCATCACGATGAGCCAGGGCTTCTCCTGGGTTGAGCCGGACGCAGTCACCTTCTCCTTTGTCGGTGATTCGACCTTCTTCGCTTCGGGAATGACCGGAGTTGTAAATGCGGTATATAACGACGCAAACATGATCCTCTGCGTGCTGGATAATTCCACTACCGCGATGACCGGCCACCAGCCACATCCGGGCACGGGACGCAACATGATGGGACAGTTCGTAGATAAGGTGGATATCGAAGCCGTACTGCGCGGCATCGGCGTTAAGAAGATTGTCGGAGTGGACCCTCTTGACCTTGCTGCTTCTGTTGCAGCCGTGAAGGAATGTGCCGAAGAGAAGGGTGTGAAAGCAATTATCTTCCGCTCTCCTTGTGTTGCAATAACCAAACCGTCCGCAAAGCTTACCATATTGGACAACTGTATCAACTGTAAAAAATGCATCCGAGAGATTGGCTGTCCGGCCCTCATTTTGCAAAACGGCCGCACCACCATTGACCCGAATCTCTGCACCGGCTGTGGGCTCTGCAGTCAGATTTGTCCTGTAGATGCAATTGGAGGTGCGAAGCATGAATAAAGATATCATTATTTGTGGTGTCGGCGGTCAGGGAACCGTTCTCGCCTCTAAGATTCTGGCTTCCGCTGCCATGAGTAACGGCGAAACCGTACACTCTGCCGAAACCATCGGAATGGCGCAGCGAGGGGGCTCCGTAACGAGTCATGTTCGCATCGGCGAGGACGCATTTTCCCCGCTTATTCCTTACGGACAGGCCGATCTGTTGCTTTCCTTCGAGCCGTCGGAGGCCGTTCGAAATCTTTGCTATCTGAAGAAGGATGGTATCGTACTGGTCAATTCCAGTCCGGTAAAGCCAACCACGGAATCACTTCACGACACCGGTTATGACGGCAGCGAAATGATTTCGTACTTGCAGAGCAAATGCACAACCATCGTCATTGATGGAGATGCAGTTTGCGCTCCATTTGGCTCCAGCCGCTTCTTTAACATCGTCATTCTTGGCGTTGCCTGTGGGTCCGGTCGTCTCGGCCTTTCCTATGAGCAGTTGATTGCAGAGATGGAGGCCCGCATTAAGCCACAGTTTATTGAGAAAAACAAGGCCGCATTTGCCGCAGGATATGAACTTGGGCAGAAAAACCTTGTCGTATAATAATTACACTATTTAGGAGAATCATTATGAAACTAAATGTAACTCAGCTTCAGCTTGTCGACCGTCAGATTAAACGTCTGCTCGAGTCCGACAACTACTACGGAAAGCTCTACCGCGAGCTTGGCATCACAGGCTGCGAAAGTCAGGAGGATTTTGAAAAGCTTCCTTTCTCCAGCAAGGCCGATTTGAGAAATGCTTACCCGCTTGGAATCCAGGCCGTTCCGGATGAAGAAGTCGTTCGTATCCACTCCTCTTCCGGCACCACCGGAAAACCGGTTATCATTCCTTACACTGCAAAGGACGTAGACGACTGGGCTATTATGTT
>DCGJ01000072.1:0-2092 GCA_002315495.1 Lachnoclostridium sp. UBA1781
TAATTCTGCTTTTAATATACTCCAGAATTTCATATGGATCCCTATATTTTTTATTCTCAAACCGATCCAGTTCGATTGAAAGAATATGATCTTCATTAACCTGCTCCGACAGGAGATAATTCTTAAATATGTTAAATAACAAATAGGACTTTCCTGATCGTCTTATTCCTGTGACAACTTTAATCATTCCATTGTGCATTCTATTGATTAATTTATTTAGGTATATGTCTCTTCTAATCTCCATTGCATCCTCCCTTTTGACGTTTTAGGGCCATTGTGCCCTTCCTTTTCAATATTATACCTCAGTTAATTGTTTTCATCAAGTTCCTTTTTAAATCCAAGGGAATTTGTGCCCTCTTTTTTCATTATCAATTCGCATTTTCAATTTTGTCTCCCCAAAAAAACAGATGTGTTAATTATTCCAATCCTTAACACATCTGTCACTAAGCTATATTTATATATTTTGTTCACAAGTAAAATGCCGATTCCGTCATCTATTTAAAATCAAACAACGCTTCCAGCTCGGCCGACTCCTGTGCGGAGATCGCCACAGAACCTTTATTTCGATTGTTTCTATCCTTGATTTTGAAGAACTGCACCGCAACCTTAACATCCTGTCCGATAGCTACCTTATCCGTTTTAATTTCATACGAAACATCGTTCGTTAAGGAAACCGTCTTTCCACCGGAATCATACAAAATCTTGTTATCCGAATCCACGATGAAATAGCCAATCTCGATTGCTCCGCCCTCGTCATAAACCTTCTTAAGCGCAGGCGAATTGGCATCAATCTTACTTACATAGAGTTTCTGTCCGGTTCCGTTCTTGGCATTAATCAGGGTCGGAACAGAATCGCAAACCCATGTGTCTTTGTAACTCTTAGAACCAAGAGCAATCGTCTTGTTATCTCCCGAACCGCTAATAATCCACTGGGTATCATTATCCACGGAATATCCACCCCAGGTAATAATCGCCTTGTTCGAGAACGTATTATATGAAACCGTGCAATAGCTTCCGGCAACCGGATCCTTTCTCCAACGGTCTCCGCGATCCTTTACCGAGGAGATTCCACCAATCATCATCTCGTCCTTCGTGGCCCAGCCGTCCACCTTCTGCACCAGCTCCACCGTTGCGGAATAACACTGGGTTGCCTCATCGTAATACGAAACATTCTTCTGGTGACTGTTCGCCGCCGTCATAACTGCCGCATAGGCGCTTCGAACATTCGCAAGGTCCGTAGCTTCTCTGCTTACTTCCAATTGATGGAGGAAAACCGGAATGGAAATGCCCACTAACACCGCAATGATTGCAACCACAATAAGAAGCTCCGCCATGGTAAAACCACGCTTGTTTTTCTTCATAGTCCCTGTCCTCCTTTTCAAAACAATCAATTCATTTTAACACAGGATACAATATATGGCAATCCTCCTGCTTAACTGCGTTTTTTCTTTCTTAGAATTGAAAAATCCAGATGTACCCACGAAATTGCGAGAAGGGCAAATACGACCGACATCTGCGCACGGAAGGTAAAGTATTCGTGAAGGTACGAGTGGTTATTAAGCACCAGGTACCGAACATACACGACCGCACTCAGTAAAAGCATCAATATGGTAAAGTCCTTATGGAATACCTTTCCGCGAAGAAGGTAAATCACGGTCGTGAGTACAAATATGGTTGCGACGATTCCAAGTACAATATTGCCTCGGCTCAGTCGATCAACGCCAAGAAACATGGTGGACAGGTTCGCATTTGGCGCATAGATAATCTGCCAGAAATGATCCAGTCCTTCTGCGCTTCCTGCGGTACGATACTCTGCCGACTCGATGGCGAGCTTGAATTTGTTCTCACCGGAGAAAATGCTCGCGAGCCCCCACTTGGCTACGAAGGTTCCGAGGTACGCTAAGCCCCAGGCAATGCCGCATTTTGCGGAAAGCCAGAGATTCGAACGCAAGTCACCGAGACGCCCTTCCTGCTGTCGAACAAGAAACACAACCATAAGCGGAACTAGGATGGTAATTGTCTCTACCGTTAAGAAATCGAAGAAGGTGAGAATCGTTCCACTGATCACAGAAAGCGTAACCAGTGTACGAGT
>DCGJ01000072.1:2129-19641 GCA_002315495.1 Lachnoclostridium sp. UBA1781
GAGCAGAATAAAAAACGGAAGAATCAAAAACAGCGCGAGGAAGCCCGGAAGGTATTCCAGGGCCAATCGGATGCCCCAAATCTGTACCGCAAGAGCAGACAGAATCAGTGCAGCACACGCAAAAAACTGCTTTCTCTTCACAAGCAATAGCAGGGAAATGCCCATCAAAAACAGGATGAAACCGAACATGATATTCTTAATTCCTGCCACATCCGTGATGAGCAGAAGCGGTCGAATGAACACTGCGCTTCCATGCCAGTATCGGGAGTAATCCTTGTTCGGCTCCGGGCTCGACGCCACTGCCGTTGCAAAGCCGGTACTGTCGCGATGCTGCTTTCCGGAGAACTGTGCATTTGGCGTCTCATCATCGTAATAATACATCGTGTTAAGAACGGGTGCCTTGTGATTATCCACACCCATATACCAGCAGACATTCATCAGAATAACATCCGCATAATTGTCACGAATGTAAGCCAATTGCTCGCCCTTCGTGCGCTCAAATGCGTCCCTCTCCAGAAAGTACTCCACACTCTTTTCCATGTTCGCACGAAGCTTCTCATTCGGAATCTGACATACAGCCCATAAAAGTCCCCAAAGGGCTCCCAGTGTCAGTACAAATACGCCCAGATACAGAAGGGCATTTGCCAGGATTGATGCAATTTTTCCTTTTTTCTCTTTCTCCATAAATGCTCCTTGTCGCTTTACTTTCCCCATCCTTCAAACACGGAGGTTTCTACAAAACTTCCCCCGCCGAGATCCGTAAGATCTATGGTCCAAACCACTTTCTTCAGCTGGTCTTTCTTCTGAATCTCCATGCGCCCAGGCCTGAATCTCACTGTTCTGATAAATGTCGACACGGTCTCCGTCGTTATAGGACTCCAGATAAAAGTAAACCAGCTTATAATTCTCCTGGTCTTCCACCAGGTCATCCAGATAGATCGTCGGGATTGCCTTGTGGGCTGTTGGATGGCTTTTTGCCCCTGTCCTCCGCCCGGAAGGTTTGCGGGCAGTTCCGTCTGCCCTTCCTCATGCAATTCCTCGCTCGGTTCCATCACCGGTGCTTCCTGCCACAGCGCTTCCATGCCCGGAGCGTTCTGAGACTCTGACTCCAGTGTCAAAAAAACATGTCCACAGTTTTTACAGGTCTTATCGAAAATGCCCTTCTTCCCGCCGCAGACCTGGCAATAAATATTTGCCATAGTTATCTACTCTCCAACCAAAATAACCGACTAACGATAACGCACCGTGTCCCAAAGAGGCTTCTGCTCCTCGTACTGTGCGTTAATATACTCCGCCACCGCCACCAGATCCTCTTCGAAGAAATTTCCTACTCTCTCCGGGAAGGACCGGTATTGCTTCAGCTCCGCATTTGTCTTCTCAAAATTAAGCGGTCCCGGCCAAAGACATACCTCAAAATGGTACAGCTTCTTCGGCTTCGCCTCGCTTCCCTCCGGCAGCTCCTCGTCTCGAATCTTGCCGGTCACCATATAACACATGCCCTGAATACTTCCCTTAAACGGACTCTTTTTATAAAAATCAAGCGCCAGTAAATCACTTCGTTGCATCGCAAATGCTCCTTTCTCTTAACGGTTCAAGCCGCATTTACCATAGGATAACACAGACCAAGGGGCGAAAATGTCCCTTGGTCCGAATTCATTAATTCTTTTTCTTGAAAATGAACAGCTTCTGCACGCGGAAATTGATGACAAAGATGATCAGATCCACCAGGCACTTTGCGAGGGTCGAGTTCCAGTGCAGGTACTTTACGAGCAGGCTGATGCCGATGGAGGACAGGATAACGGAGACGATACATAGGATAACGTACTCCACAAACATTCGTTTTCCGCTTCGGTTCGCTTCCGAGAACACCAGCGCCTTATTCAGTGCATAATTATAGACGGACGACAGAATTCTTGCCGAAATGTTGCAGGCAAAGATAGTAACCGTCGCCGCCGAAATCGTGCGTCCGAGCACGGACAGTCCGAAGTCCAACACCAGATACTGGGAGATCCACCAGAACAGGAACACCTCCAGAATAAAGGACGTCAGTGCAACAAAGATATACTTGAAGAACTGTCCGAACAGCACCTTGTAGATTCGAATCGAGTCACGAACCGGATGAAAATGCGAGCCCTCATTGTTGTTCTCGTACACCGTGGCAATCGTCATTTCTTCAATCTTGAAGCCATTATGCACGGCGCAAATCAATACGTTCGTCTCATACTCGTAGCGCTCGCCGTCAATGTCGAGCAGGTCATACAATGCCTCATTTGTAAATGCTCGAAGTCCCGTCTGGGTATCCGAAATATCCTTACCGAACAAAAAGCGGAACAACACGCGGGTCAGCTGATTGCCGTAACGGCTCTTAAACGGCACGTGCGCCTCTTTAAAGTTACGGCATCCGACAATCATGGTCTTTCCGGT
Organism: Lachnoclostridium sp. UBA1781; assembly: GCA_002315495.1. Lineage (GTDB taxonomy): Bacteria > Bacillota > Clostridia > Lachnospirales > Lachnospiraceae > ISDg. The sequence goes on from DCGJ01000072.1 coordinate 4,554, forward strand.
CTTCTTTCCGAGCTCCTCGTCGAGGCGAATGACATCTTCAGCCAAATGCTGCCCATCGGAATCTGCGGTCACAATGCCCTTGTATCCTTTGTAAAGCGTTTCGTGCTCGGCCAGATAGAAATTCTGCCCGTTCTTCAGGCCACGTCCCTTACCATAGTTCTTCGCGTGAGTGAGCACCTTTACAGAAGCTCCGTTCACGCCGTCCATGCGACGCAGCGCCTCGAAAATCGGCTGTCGGTCGTCGTGGCTGCCATCATTTACAATAATCACCGGAAATCCTTCCGCCACCAGGCTTTGAACATAAGCCGGCAGACGATCGTCCGGATCCAATGTCGGAATTAACACAACACCATTACGCATAAAAGAATAACTCCCTTAACCTAGATATATAACAGAATTATATTATCGCATTTTCCCACGCTTTTCAACTTAACTTTTTCGATAAAGAATAGGTTTCTTTTATCCTGCGTTTATTGACACATGGTTTATGCGGATGCTATAGTGAAATGGTACCCATTTTCATTATCAGCGCGTAATTATCGAGGGTACCAGAATAGTTTATGGAGCATTTTGCTCCGGAATGGGAGACAATATGAAGAGAATCCTTTCTATGCTTCTCCTTCTTACCCTTCTTGCAGGCCTGGTGGCATGCGGAAGCGAGGGGACAAGCAGCGTCGCACCGACGAATGCGACTACCGATGGTGAGGCAGGCACCGAGACCGGTGCCGTTACCGATTCCGGCGAATTCAGCCTGGAGAATTACACCATCGACCTAACCAATCATTTGACCAATGAAAATGCGACCGATGCAGCCAAGGCAGTGTACAATTTCATCGCCGATGTGGAAGGCCGCTACATCATTTCCGGTCAGCAGGAGTCGCCAAATGCGAACTCTCCGGAGATTACCGATATCTTTAAGATTGCCGGAACAACCCCTGTCATTCGCGGCTTCGACTTCATTAACGACGACTTTGACGGCGTTGTAATGAGAGCGAAAAGCTGGTGGGAGGTAGGCGGACTGGTATCCATCTGCTGGCATATGGGAACGCCGCCGGATGGTGTCGGCTATGATTCCTCCAAGGGCAAATTCGCACTCCACAAGGCACTTCAGGAGGGCACGGAAGAGCACGACCAGCTGATGGCTTACCTTGACATGGCCGTACCTGCCTTAAAGGAGCTTCAGGATGCAGGCATCGCTGTTTTGTGGAGACCGTTCCACGAGGCTGACGGCGCATGGTTCTGGTGGGGCAAATCGGGTGCCGAGGACTTCGTTGCCCTTTGGAAGCTGATGTACAATTACTACACCAACGATTGTGGACTGAACAATTTGATTTGGGTCTGCGGTCTTTCCTCTTACGCATTTCGAAATGCGGACTGGTATCCGGGCGATGACTATGTTGACATCCTCGGTGCCGACATCTATGCAAGCAACCACGATTCTCAGGAAGGTCTTTACAAAGGTGTTAAAGCAATTTCCGAGAACAAGATTATTGCACTCCACGAGTGCGGTCTGATTCCGGATCCTGATGTATTAGTCGCAGACGGCGTAAAATGGAGCTGGTTCCTGACCTGGACCTCCACCTATCTTCATAAGAACACCGATGAAGAAATCAAGGCGTACTACACCAACGATTATGTACTGGCGATGAACCGCATGCCGAATATTACCGAGCAGCTTGCGGCGCTGAAGTAACGCCAAATATAACGCCTAACGCAACGCCGGCAGTTTCGGTAGGGAGGGCTGGGCGACCGCTGGGCGCCTAACGCAACGCCGGCAGTTTCGGTAGGGAGGGCTGGGCGACCTGTTAACTCACTCCGGGGCCGCTCTCGCTTAGTTGCTTCACGTAGCAGTGCTAAACTCGGCTTTGCCTCGCTAAGCACTGACGGAAGCAAATGCCCCTGCGTGAGAACAGGTCATCCCAGCCCGTCACTGAAGATGTCAGCGTTGCTTTAGGTGATACCAGGGTGCACAAGGTGGCTACTCCAACGATATACAGCGTTGTCCTAGGAGGTTATTGGGCTGGTTCAAACCACGTAAACTAGACATAAACAGTATTTCTTTAGGCGAGACGAGTGGAATTCCGCTTGGCTCGCCTATTATTTTGTTAAACCCTCGGATTGGAATGCTACGACGACTGGGTGGTATTCAGAGCATGATGATTTCTGCTGCCCGAATACCACAAGGAATGAATGGTATTCACAAGAACAAGACTTCCAGACTCCTGAATACCGTAGGGATCGGATGGTATTCAGAGTTAAGAAGTTTCTCGCTAGCTGAATACCACGAGCTCGATCTGGTATTCAGAATTAAGAGGTTTCTCGCTGCCTGAATACCACAAGCGCAATCTGGTATTCAGAATGACAGGATTCCCCGGTTCCTGAATACCGATGGGATTGAATGGTATTCAAAACGAGAGAGGTTCTTGTTACATGAATACCGCAGGGCCCCAACGGTATTCAGAAGAGGGATTATCCGACTACTTGAATACCACAACGACCGATTGGTATTCAGAACAGCAGTTTTCGCAACTACTGAATACCACAACGACTGGTTGGTATTCATGACCAGAAGTTTTCGCAACTACCGAATACCACAAGAGCAATATGGTATTCAAGATTAAGAATTTTCTCGCTAGCTGAATACCACAACAAAAAGAACGATGGTCGAAACCATCGTTCTTTTGAATCTCTCAAATTATTGTTTGTGCCATCAATGCACCAAAGCCAAAACTAACGTACTCTCTTTCTGAAAGCCAATACGCAGCAGAGACCTGCAAGCATAATGATTGCCATTAGAGTTGTGTTCATTGCATCACCGGTGTTAGCACTTGCAGCAGGTGCTTCGCTTTCTGCAGGAGTTTCGCTTTCTGCAGGGCTTTCGCTTTCAACCGGAGTTTCGCTCTCGACAACCTCTTCGCTTTCTGTAGGCGTTTCGCTCTCAACAACCTCTTCGCTTTCTGTAGGAGTCTCGCTCTCAACAACCTCTTCCGTCTCTTCCGTTTCAGAAGTTTCCTCTGTTTCTACCGTCTCCTCGGTCTCATCAGTTTCCTCGGTCTCGCCCGTCTCTTCCGTTTCAGGAGCCACATAGGTTATTGACTCATCCTTCGTGAAACCACAGACGGTACAAGTAAACACCTTAAGACCATCCTGCTCAGCAGTTGCCTCTCTTACTACCTTCCCATCGTCAAAGGTATGCTCCTCGGAAGCAAAACTCTCACCGCAATCTTCACATACCAAATGATGTCCATCCTCACCATCCTGAACATAATCCTCAGGAGTTGCATCTTCCGAATCCGGACTATGTGTAATGGTTACCGGCACTTCAAACACCTCAAAATAACCTTTGAACATATCGTAAAAATCATAATCAGAAGGGAGGTCTCCGGAATCGAATTCCTTCTCATTAAATGTGAAACAAACTAAAACCGTTCCCGTCTCTTCGTCGACCAGCTCGCTTATATCTGTTTCCTCATCCCCGTCAAAAAAACTATAATCACCAATCGGTGTTCCGTCCGAATACGTTTCCTCAACTTGCGGGAATGCAAAATCCTCGACCTTCTGCCCACATCCCGCGGTAATTTCGGTTGGTTTGGTAAACTTAGGGGTTTGTCTAATCTCAAGAACAGGGAGAATATTGGCCTTAGAAAATTCCGTGGAAGAATAGGTGACCTGTTTCTTTTGAAGATCCTCCACCGAAATAGTATCACCGATATGGTATGTATTCGGAGTTCCTACGATCCTTTCACTATAGTAAACCTCTCCACTTTCGAATTCCATAAGATCAACAGTCCACAAATTATATGTTACATCAATCTTTTCAAGTAAAGCCTCAGGAATATCTTCCGGCACCAGTTCCTCATCAATCCATCCCGACGACGGATACATTCCTGAACGATAAGGTTGCTGTCCTTCATAACACCAATCATAAGCGTAAGAGGAATAACGAACCACAACAACATCTTCGTTGTCTCCGGACCGAAAACCCATACCGCCCATGAAACCACCTTTCTGGAGAGCCGCATCATACTTATCCCCATCAAAAGCAGGCTCCTTCGCCCATGCCAAATTCGAAATTACCATAAGCATTGCCAGCAGCAATGCTACTAACCCATGCAATCTCTTCTTCATTTCTTTTCCTCCATTTTCCTTTGCCCTTTCCTAATAGAAAGAACCTATCAAATAACAATATATCGAATATCCCATTAAATGTCAATCCTATCCTTGACTCTTCTTATTCTTATCCTTTTTCTTCTTGTCCGTCATTGCCCGAACAAGGATGTAAATCGCCAGTAACAAAATCAAAAGAATGACAATGATGATTAGGATAATCGCACCGGCGCTCATGCCTTTTGACTTCGAGTCACTGTCCGACTTTGAATCCGTTTCCGGAGTTGGCTCCACAGAGATTTCCGAGGTTGGCTCGGTTGACGGCTCAGCGGAAGGCTCCGTGGCTTCTTCGGTAACCGGTGCCGGATCGGCAGGCTTTGGCTCGCCATCCTTGACAAAGCCCATATCCTCCGACCAGTCGGTAAGGTCCTTTCCGGCCTCAATCTCCGAAACGCTAATACCGGTCGCATTTGCAATCGCAATACTGCTCATATCCTTATGGCAGAAGTCGCAGAAAAGGTCCATATCCACATCCTTATGGTTATGCTTTTCGATTGCATGTTCTTCTCTAAGCCCACAGTTTTCGCAAATGCGGAATCGAACATACGAATCCTCCCCCGTGATTTCCACATCCCACGCGGAGAAACTATGCTCTGTGAGCGGAAGCTGCTTTGTCAGGCTCTCGCCGCATTTGCATTCATACACGATGGAACCGGTCTTGGTACAGGTGGACGGCGTATTGGACTTCTCCTTGAAATCATGCACGTGCTCCGATTCCACAACAAGTGTAAGTGTCGCTTCCGTTTTGCTTGCCGGAGTAACCTCTACCTTCTCCGTCTTCTTCTCATAATGGTCGATTTCCTGATGGGCTCCCGTCTTTACTTCTTCCGTATGATATCCCAGCGTGCTAAAGATAATCCAGCCGGTAAAGCCGGTATCCGCAGTTCCCTCGACGCCTACAAGATTACATTCATACGCCTCGTCCAGATATTCACCCACGTAATGGACCGTTGCCTTCTGTGTCATAGGGAATACTTCAACCCAGGTATTCGGATGATCCGGGTCAATATTATAAACAATCTTGGAATAATGATCCGGGTCCACAACAAAGGAAACCTGATATTCATGCTGCAAAGGAACCTCGTTCTCCACCCTCATCGTTTCGTACTCATCGACCATTTTATATACCGGCACCTCGGTCACCTTGGTCTCATACTGTGCCTCAACCGACGCAGAAATCTTGATCTCATAGATGCCTTCACTTCCGGTCTCCGGCGTTCCGACCAGGCCGTTACTTCCAAGGCTGACGCCCTTTGGCAATTCGCCCGAAACAAGCTTATACGTAGGCTTTCCCTTCGTTTTATTCATAAGGTTAAAGGAATAGGACAGACTCTTTTTCGGTGCCATGCTTACCAACTCCGATTCGAGGGCAAATGCACCCTTGTTCGTCGCGGTCTCCTCTTCCTTCACCTCCGGATTCAGCGTAACATCCAAAAATCCATTGGAATCAATCTTAAAATCACCCAAAGAATAATTCGGGATACTAATCTTAATGTCCGATTTCTTAAGGTTCGCATTCAGAGCAACGCCCTCCTTCGGCACAACCTTCAGATGAACCTTACCCTTTTCATCGATACCCTCGACGTAGAGGTCAACGTCTCCGGCGCTTTCACCACCCGCTTTGATATCCAGAATCCTCTTAATCTTCACGTTGGCACTGGTGCCCTGAATTGCCACCTCATCGACCTGCTCCTTGTGGTTATTCTCATCCGTGCACTCCACAGTAAGGGTTGCATAGTCCGTATTTACAACGCTGAAGCCCTTCATCTGGCACAGCACCCTCATACCGTCTAACTCATCCGTACAATCCGAAATCGTAAGTGTTGAATAATCCTCGCTAAACTCGATTTTACCCCAGCCATTTTCCTCTATGGCCTGAATCGGAATGTCCAAACTCCAATTGTAGGTAAATGCGGCATAGTGGTCCACCTCATCGTAGCGATAAAGCTTGTCTGCGTAACCCGTCGCGGTCGCTACTGCCGTGAAGACAACCTTACCGCCTTCCTTTACCTCCGTATTTACCGGATTCTTTGTTACAACCGGATTAATGGTACCAAGCTCATCTTCGGAAAGCTTCTCAAGTACCTCCTTCTTTACAAACCGCATACGGCCCTGATAGTAGAAGCCTGCATATTCACCGCCAAAGCCTTCCACGAAAATGACCGTTCCCTGCTTCAATCCGCCAACACGTTCTGCGGAATCACTCATATCGGCGCGGACATTGACCGAGCCCGCGGTAACGCGATAAAAGCCCTGCGTATCGAACATATAAGAGATATCGGTTGCCTGCTGTTCGGTTGGGGCAAGCCACCATGCGAACAGCCAGCCGTCACGTCCGTTATAGTTGAACTTGATAAAATATCCAAACATTTCGGTCGCGGTTACAACCACGCCAACCGGAAGCGTTCCGATTTTATCGCCGTAAACCGAATCACCCAGTACATCCACAGGATGTCTTACCACATAGTTTTGCGTAGTCGGATACTCCTTCTTGCCATCGCCATAACCGTAGAATTCCAGGCAGTCTGCCGGAATCTTACCGTTCTTTCCGGCCGTATCGCTGTGAACGTAATAAGAATCGTCTTTCTTTCCGCTTTCAAGAAGAACCACCAGGTCGCCCTTCTTTAAGGTTATCGTCTTGTCGGAACCGTCCTCGAGATAGGTGAATTCGGCATCCTTTATAAGACGGAAGATATTGCCGTTCGTATACTGGCTGCTGTATGGAGTGAAGGATGCCGAGGTGTCAAAGTTCTCATTTACATAATATGTTTTGTAAAGGAAAATCTCCCGGTCGCCGGTGCCGTGCCTTGAAAAGAGATTTACCTCTTCCCCGTTTACAAATGCACTCGGATTTCTTCGGAAGGTCCACCCATCCTCTACCCGGAGCGAAATCACCGCACGGTAGCTGCCATTTTCAAAATTACCGCTGGAATCCAGATCCGTCCACTGTCCCACGCTCAGTTTCTGCCATCTTACGTCCTCCAGCGTCACGTGCTCGGTTTCATTGCTGATATCGACTGCATACATATCCTTCCCAGTCGCAATGTCACCCTCGTCAATCGTAACCTGAATATCATTCAGATAGTCCTTACTCAGTACCGTTGTGGTAAAAACCGGCGAGTCGTAGTTTTTTCCGTTGATGGTTACTCTGCAGACAAATGCCCACTGGTTTTCCACGCTACGCTCAGCATCCTCTTCGTTTGACATCCACTGAAAATGGTCCATCGTCGCCTTGTTCAGCATGCTTTCATTCACATCGACCACGGTCCGTTCAAACTCCTGCGCATAGTACCATCTTGTGAACCAGGTATTCGGCAGATAATAATCTCCCGGGAATAACGATTCCCCCGCAAGGCAGTTAATCGTGTAAAACCACTGGTATGTGATTTCATCTTTTTCCTCGGTATTCAAAACCTTAACGCTGTAGTAGGCGGGACTCCCCTCCACCACGTTATAATCGTATCGATCAACGATTACAATCGGCTCTGTTCGTGCGAACGAAACCTCCGGCAATGTCAGAACGACCAGAACCGCTGCCAAAAAACTTGCAAAAAAACTGTTTTACAAATCGTTTCATATGACTCCCCCTTCGCATGAAATAATTCATTATATTTAGAACACTTACATCTTCTAATTTCCCAGTCTACTCCGCATATTCGAGAAAACATTTTGCGAAATCTACCAACGCCTGTTCATCCTTTAGATTCATCGTTTCACTGGCCGAATGCATCGCGAGAATCGGAACCCCCATATCCATCGCCGGCATCGGAAGCCGGGCTGCCATAATCGGTCCCATCGTGCTGCCTCCCGGCTGATCGGAATGATTCACGTGCTGACAATACGGAATCCGATTGTCACGACAAAGCTTTACGGCTTCCCCTACCATAACCGGCTCATAAGCATATCTCTGGGTGGAGCTCAGCTTCATCACCACGCCCTGACCGAGTTTGCCGGAATTGTCGGAATCAAACTTCTCCGGGTGATTCGGGTGAAGTGCGTGCGCCACATCGAGAGACAACAGACGGCTCTTCACAATCGCCTCGCGAAGCCGCATTTGCTCCATCGAAAGCCCGTCATAAATTTTCTCCAAGAGCATCGAGGTCAGTGTCGAATCCGCGCCCTGGCGGGTGTTGCTTCCCACCTCCTCATTGTCAAATAAACCAATGATGGAAAGCCCCACATTGCGGCTTGTCCGCGCATTTAAAATGCCCTTAAGCAGTGCGTAGCAGGAGCTCTGATTGTCGATTCGTCCGGACACAAGCAAATCATTATTCAGTCCGCAAATGCTCGCCTCCGCCGCGTTGTACAGATACGCGTCAACGTCCAGAATATCGTCCGGGCCAACCCCTACCTGCTCGGCAACGAACTTTCGAAGCCACCCTGCGGTCATCGCCTCCGCGCCTCCGCCAACGAGCGGCCGAAGGTCAACCGATTTCTTTAACTCCACGCCCTTATTCACATCCCGATTAAAATGAATCGGAAGGTTTGGAATCACGGCAACGGGCGTCTCGCTTTGAAAGAGACTGACGGTCACCCCGTCCTCCGAATCGATAACGGCACGACCGGCAATTCCAAGCGGACGATCCAGCCATGTATTCAAAATCGGTCCACCGTACACCTCGCAGTCAAGCAGGGAATACGCCGAATTCATCTCTCCCATCGGCTTCACATGAAGGCACGGATAGTCGGTGTGCGCGATTGCGAGGCGAAATGCCTCTCCGGCATCGTACGCATTTCCAACAACCCAGGCATACATCATACCATCCGTCGGCATCGTGTAAAATCCGGCCACGCCGGTACGAGCCATCACCGCCCCAAGGTCCCACTCTTCGCCCATGGAAAGCTCCACAAAGCCTGCTCGTTCCAAGGCCTCGCGGCAGGTGTCCACCGCATGGTACGGAGTAATTGCCCTATTCAGATAATCCAAAAAATCCATCTTCATCACCTCATCAACAATCATACAAAACCTCCCAACTTCCGACTGCGTCTTTCACACACGAAGCAAGTGCATGCTCAAGCTTACGCTTTAATATTCTTAATCGACTTCAACACGATACTGATATTTCCCAAATCGTCCTGAAGATACTCCACATACTCATCATTTTTCAGATATTCCACCGGCACCAAAAGCTCGATTCCGTTATCGGTCACGATTTTTTGCTTGCGACAGAGCTGCTTCTCGGTCTTCTTGCTGACCGGCATCGGATTGCGCGGGATGTCCTCGTCCTCTAACTTCTCGCGGTATGTATCGGCTGCCTTTTGGTTATCGGCAAATACGCTGTCCTCAATTTGCGCCACGCTGACACGCCCGGTCGCTTCGACCTGCTTCGCCACCTCGGCCTTGTATTCGAGAATCTTCTGCGGCACGTCCTTCTCCTCATAGCACTCGCAAATGGTGTCCACCGTCGTTTCCTTGATGGCCTCCACCTTCGCCTTTTCGGACGGCTTTGCCTTGATTCCGAGCACGCTCTCCGCAAGATAATTCAGTTTCACATCGTCAATATAGGCTTCTACATCCGCCACACGAACCAGGCGGTCGTAGATGTTAATCAGGAAGAATTCCACGTCCTTTCCCGGTGCCATCGGAAGCGCCTTCGTGTGCAGCGGCCAGTTGACCGTCCCTTCCTCCGATAACGTAAGTAGGAAATTCTCGCGGAACTTCATTTTAAAGAAGCCGACCCATGGTTGCTCCTCTGCCATAAAGAAGCAAAATGCGGCCGTTCCCGATGTGAGCTCTGCATTGTCTCTTACAAGCTCGTACATCTTGTCGGTCACCACATTGACAAACATCTCCAAGTCCGCCGGATCATCCGTCACCATCTTGTCGAGCTCGTCCTCCTCGGTAAAGGGAGCCTCCTTCGCGGAAACGTTACCAAGATTCGAGGCAATCAGCTTCTGAAGATACCCATACAAACGGTCCTCGTCTCCAAGCTTCACTTCATTATAATTCGGGTACGGAAGACTTCTGTCTAACGTACACAGATAAACACGCATAATTTCAATATCCGATGATTTCATTCATAACCTCCCGTCAGGTGAGCATTTTCACCCCAAGTCTCTATATCTTAAAGAAATCCTCCGTATATTGTACCATCTTTTTCGTTCCACTTCCACAGGTTTTTAAAGCCTTTGTATAGTCCTGCCGGAAAATGACACTTTTCCTTATTCCTATCAACATTTTTAACATCCGGGGGGATTTTTCTGTTGACAGATTGGAAATCATCGTTTATGATACAAAAAAATACACGAAAAGCGTTGACGGGAAGAAAAATGTTGGGACGTTCTCAGAGAGCTGCCGGTTGGTGTGAGGCAGTAACAGAACTACATATAATACTCATCCCTGAGCTGCCGGAGTGAACTGACAGTAGCCCCGTGCCGGATGTCCACCGTAAAAAGGGACAGCAATTCGCCTTGGCCGATTGCAGTGAGCGGCTTGAATTTCAAGCAAGAAGAGTGGTACCGCGGAACATAAAGTAGACTTTATGCCCGTCTCTTCAGAAGCATATGCTTTTGAAGCGGTGGGCTTTTTTGTTGTCCGAAAGAGAATTGAGAAAAATTTACAAACGAAGGAGTTTAGTTTACCATGGGAAGGATTTTTAAATTTGAGAAGGACGTTGATACGGATCAGATTATTGCATCACAGTATCTTTTGTTTCCGACCATTGAGGAAATGAAGTCACATACCTTTGAATCGTTAGATGCCGAATTTGCGGAAAATGTTCGGCCGGGAGATTTCGTAGTAGCTGACGAGAACTTTGGCTGCGGCTCCTCCCGTGAGCAGGCACCGAGCGTGCTGAAAGCACTTGGTGTAAAGGCGGTAATTGCCAAATCCTTCGCCCGCATTTTCTATCGCAACTCCATTAACATCGGAATGCCGGTTATCGTCAGCAAGGAGTTACATGACGCGGTTTCTGCCGGTGACGAAATGGAGCTGGACCTCGAGAACGGAACGATTCTTGCCGGCGGCAAGACCTATTCCTGTACCAAGCTACCTCAAAAGATGCAGGACATTCTGGACCAGGGTGGCCTGATTGCTTCACTAAATAAGGAGGACTAGACTATGGGAATGACAATTGCTGAAAAGATTATTGCTTGTGCTGCCGGAAAAACCGAAGTGCATGCCGGAGATATTGAGACCGTAACTTTGGACCGCCTGATGAGTAACGACGGAACGACCCATCTTACCATCGACATGTTCAATAATAAAATCAAGCATCCACGAATTGCCGACACAAGCAAGCTGGTTTGGATTGTAGACCACAACATTCCGGCAGACAGCCCGAAAACCGCAGCCTCCCAGAAGAAAATGCGTGATTTCGCAAGAGAGCACGGCATCACCTTCTACGAGGGCGAAGGTGTCTGTCATCAGGTAATGATGGAAAACCACGTACGCCCGGGCGAGTTAATCTTCGGTGCAGACTCTCACACCTGCGCATATGGTGCTTTGGGAGCGTTCGGTACCGGCGTCGGCTGTACCGATTATCTGTACGCCATGGTAACCGGCACCTCCTGGCTTTTGGTTCCGGAAACCATTCGTTTTAATCTGACCGGAAAGCTTCCGGAGGGAGTATATGCAAGGGATCTGATTCTTACCATCATCGGTAAAATCAGCGCCAACGGCGCCAACTACCGCGCCATGGAATTCGCCGGGGAAGGTCTCCACACCTTAACCATGGCAGACCGTATCTCCATATGTAACCTCTGTGTAGAGGCGGGTGCCAAGACCGCACTTATGGAAGTAGACGATGTTGCAATGGAATACCTTACCGCACACGGTCGTACGCCGAAGGCAACCTTCGCCTCCGACCCGGATGCCGTATTCGCTGAGACCTACGACATCGACCTTTCCACCATCCGCCCAATCGTGGCAAAGCCGCATTTTGTTGACAATGTGGTTCCCGCCGATGAGTGTCTGGGTGTAAAAATCGATGAAGCCTTCCTGGGGTCGTGCAACAACGGCCGTATCGAAGACCTTCGGGTTGGTGCAGCCGTAATCAAAGGCAAAAAGGTGGCTCCAAAGGTTCGTTTCCTCGTTGTTCCGGCAAGTCGCAGTGTCTACAAGCAGGCTATGGAGGAAGGACTTCTCGACATCTTCATGGAATCCGGGGCAATCGTTATGAACCCGAACTGCTCCGTATGCTGGGGTGCCTGCCAGGGTGTAATCGGCGAGGGAGAAACCCTTATCTCCACCGGCACCAGAAACTTTAAAGGTCGCGCAGGTCACAAGGATTCCTTCGTTTATCTGGCATCTGCCGCTACCGTAACCGCATCCGCCGTTGCGGGTGAAATTATGACCGCCGACAAGCTGTAAAGGAGCATTTATGGAAAATACATTTACTGCGAAAATCTGGGTTTTGGGAGACGACATCGATACGGACATCATTCTTCCAACCGAATATCTGGCACTGAAAACCGTAGAGGATATGAAGCCTTACGCGTTCTCTCCTCTTCGTCCGGAGCTGGCCGGCCTGATTCAGCCGGGAGACATGATTGTTGCCGGAAAAAACTTCGGCTGCGGTTCCTCCCGTGAGCAGGCCCCGGAGGTTGTTAAGGCCTTGGGCATATCCTGTGTGGTTGCAAAGTCCTATGCCCGCATCTTCTTCCGTAACGCAATCAATAATGGTCTTCTTCTCATTGAAAATGCTGATCTGTACGACGAAGTAACCGAAGGAGGCACTGCGGAAGTCACTCCGGGAAAAGACATCATTTACAACGGAAAGACCTATGAAATCGCTTCCCTTCCGGCCAATCTAATGGAGATTCTAAACGCCGGCGGACTTGTAAAAGCAATGCGGAAGCGCAATGGATTGGATTAAGAGGTGAACCATGGCACATACATTAATTGAGAAACTCATCGGAAATAAAGTCGGAAAAGAAGTATTTCCAGGAGATATCGTAACCGTTCCCGTAGACTGGTGCATGGTAGATGATATTATGGTTGCCTTCGCAGCCGCCAAGTTTGAGGAGATGGGCTTCGCGAAAATCTGGGACCCGGACAAGGTCGTGCTCATCTACGACCACTTCCTTCCGACCACCCAGGCGGACGATTCCAGACAGTTCCGGGCAGGTAACGCATTTGCAGACAAATACGGCCTGAAAAATGTACACCGTACCGACGGCATCTGCCACCAGCTCATGACGGAAGCGGGTTATGTAAAGCCGGGAGATATCGCCTTCGGCACTGATAGCCATACCACGACCTACGGATGCGTGGGAGCATTTTCCACGGGTATCGGCTACACGGAAATGGCCGGTATTCTTGGAACCGGCGAGCTCTGGATGAAAGTCCCGGAGTCCATTAAGGTTGTGATTGACGGAACTCTTCCGAGCAATGTAACTTCCAAGGACGTGATTCTTCGAATCATCGGAGATCTGACCGCTTCCGGCGCAACCTATCAGTCTCTCGAATTCTCTGGCAGCACTGTTGACAATATGACTCTTGCCAGCCGTATGACCATGTCCAACATGGCAGTGGAGGCCGGAGCAAAATGCGGCATCTTCGCACCGGACGAAAAAACCTGTGAGTACTGTAACATTCCATATACCGAAAAGGAAAAGGCCCTCCGACCGGATGCCGACGCATCCTATTCCCGCATTCTAACCTACAAGGCTGAGGATATGGTACCGGTGATGGCTTGTCCGTCTCTTGTGGATAACATCAAGCCGGTTTCGGAGGTTAGCGGAACCAAGGTGGATCAGGTATTCCTCGGTTCCTGCACAAACGGTCGTTTGGAAGACCTTCACGCAGCCGCTGAGATTCTTAAGGACAGGCACATCGCACCGTATCTAAAGATGATTGTTACCCCGGCAAGTGTAAAGATTTACCGGGAAGCTCTGGCAGACGGCACCCTTGGAATCTTATCCGATGCCGGTGCAATCATTACCACCCCGGGTTGCGGCTTATGCTGCGGACGCGGCGGCGGAATCCTATGCGACAATGAAGTAGTGGTTGCCACAAACAACCGAAACTTCCTTGGAAGAATGGGTACAAGTAAAGTAAAAATCTATCTGGCATCCCCGAAAACCGCTGCCATGACAGCCCTTACCGGTGTGATTACAGAAGCTTAATATACAAAGGAGAACAGAAATTATGATGGACGCAAGTAAGTATAAAATCGGATATTACACCCCACCGGTCGAGCCTGGTCACGTGTATCGCTGGCCGCAGAAGGATCACATCGAAGTACCGCCAACCTGGTGCTCCGTAGACCTTCGTGACGGCAACCAGAGTTTGATTGTTCCAATGAGTTTGGATGAAAAGCTGGAGTTCTTCCAGCTTCTGGTAGATGTTGGCTTCAAGGAAATCGAGGTCGGCTTCCCGGCCGCTTCCGAAACCGAATTTGAGTTTATGCGTACCTTGATTGAGCGCAACATGATCCCGGAGGATGTTACCGTTCAGGTTTTGACCCAGTGTCGTGACCACATTATTCGTAAGACCTTTGAGGCGATTAAGGGTGCTCCTCGAGCAATCGTGCATTTTTATAATTCCACTTCCGTTGCTCAGCGCGAGCAGGTGTTCAAGAAGAGCAAAGAAGAAATCAAGAAGATTGCTGTTGACGGTGCAAAGCTTGTAAAGCAGCTTTCGGAAGAATTCGAAGGCAACTTCCTGTTTGAGTACTCTCCGGAATCCTTCACCGGAACCGAGCCTGAATATGCGGTTGAAGTATGTAACGCCGTTCTCGACGTAATGCAGCCGACTCCGGAGCGTCCAATGATTTTGAACCTTCCGGTTACCGTGGAAATGAGTCTCCCTCACGTATATGCAAACCAGATTGAGTGGTGCTCCGACAACTTCAAGTATCGCGACAGCATCATCATTTCCACCCACCCTCACAACGACCGTGGAACCGGCGTTGCCTGTGCAGAGCTTGCTGTTTTGGCAGGTGCAGATCGCGTAGAGTGCTGTCTCTTCGGTAACGGC
>DCGJ01000072.1:19702-24749 GCA_002315495.1 Lachnoclostridium sp. UBA1781
TTGCTATGAATATGTATTCCCACGGTGTAGATCCAAAGCTGGACTTCTCCGATATGCCGAGAATCTGCGAGGTTTACGAGCGTTGCACCAGAATGCACGTTTACGACCGCACCCCTTATGCCGGTTCTCTTGTGTTTGCCGCATTTTCCGGTTCTCACCAGGATGCCATTGCCAAGGGTATGACCTTCTATCGCCAGAACAACCAGCATCAGTGGAACTGCCCATACATTCCGATTGATCCAACGGACATTGGTCGTACTTATGATGCAGACGTAATCCGTATCAATTCCCAGAGCGGAAAGGGCGGAATCGGATTCCTTTTGGAACAGAACTATGGTTATAATCCACCGCCAAAGATGCGCGAGGCCTTGGGCTATGCGGTAAAGGATGTGTCCGACCGTACTCATGCCGAGCTTTCCGTCCGGGAAGTTCTTGAAGTATTCGAAACCACCTACCTGAATATAAATACGCCTTTCGATGTGAGCGAGGCGCATTTTGTTCAAAAGGCAGAAGGAATCAAACAGGCCACCATTTCTTTCTCCAATCAGGGCCGACATACTACTTCCGAAGCAGATGGTAATGGCCGTCTGGATGCGGTTGCAAATGCGATTCGTCAGAAGACCGGCATAAAGTTTGTGCTGGAGCACTACAGCGAGCATTCTCTGGACCAGAAGGGTTCCGGCTCCGTTGCCTGCTCCTATGTTGGTCTTTCCTGGGAAGATGGCCGGAAGAGCTGGGGTGCCGGCACCGATACGGATATTATTAACGCCGGTATTAAGGCTCTCGTAAGCGCAATCAACAACCATTTCGCAAAATAGAAAGGATTCAATCATTATGGAAAAGAATATCGGCGTTATCTGGGGCGACTGCTCCAGCCCGGAAATCGTTACCGAAGCCATTAAAGTACTGGATAAAATCGCAGAAAAATACGGCCACAAGTGGAACTACACCAACATTGCCATGGGTGGTGAGGCCGTAGACAAATACAACGACCCTCTTCCTCAGCATGAGCTGGACAAGGCTCTTGCCCAGGATTCCGTGCTCCTCGGTGCCATTGGCGGACCGAAGTGGGAAGGTCTTCCGGGACCGTCCCGGCCGGAAAAGGGACTGCTCCGTCTCCGCGCAGGCATGGGACTTTACTCCAACAACCGTCCTGCAAAGATCTGGCCGCAGCTTGCAGCCGCTTCTCCTCTGAAGAAAGAGATCGTGGATAAAGGCATCGATTTCATCATCGTACGCGAGTTGATCGGCGGCGCTTACTTCGGAAAGCACGAAACCGTTACCCTGGAAAATGGCGAAAAGCAGGCCATCGACTACATGCCGTATTCCGAGCATGAAATCGAGCGAATCGGTCGCATCGGTTTCGAAACCGCGATGAAGAGAAATAAGAAACTGACCTGTGTTGATAAGGCAAATGTTCTTGATACCAGCCGTCTCTGGCGTGAAGTAATGCACCGTCTCCAGAAGGAATATCCGGAGGTTGCGTACTCTGAAATGTTCGTTGACAACTGCGCAATGCAGATTTGTAAGAATCCGGCCCAGTTCGACGTCATCGTTACCGAGAATCTGTTTGGTGACATTCTTTCCGATGAAGCATCCGAAATCACCGGTTCCATCGGCATGATTCCTTCCTCCTCTCTCGGTGATACCACCAACGGCCTTTATGAGCCGATTCACGGCTCCGCACCGGACATTATGGGTCAGGATAAGATTAACCCGATTGCTTGTATCCTTTCCGTTGCCATGATGCTTCGCTTCAGTTTCAACCTTTCCGCAGAAGCCGATGCTATCGAAAATGCGGTTAACACCGTTCTCAACAAGGGGCTCCGCACCGCAGACATGATGTCCGACGGCTGCACACTGGTTGGTACCAAGGCCATGGGTGATGCCATCGTTTCCGAACTGTAAACCCAGTCTGCAGGGATGTTATGCTTCCAAAAAATGAAGTCCCGGCAGAACTCCTTTTCCTTAGAAGAATAAGGCTTTGACCGCAAATGCTCGGTTGACAAGTCTACCTAATTATGATATAAAATTTGAATAAATGCAGCAATAAGCTATGGGCATACTTTCGTCTCTTAATCAGGCTTAACGAAAGGAACGAAAGTGTTTTATGAAAGGCCCAGAAAGTAACGGAGGATTTACCAATGACAGAGAAAAAAGGCGAAATCATGAACGGCGCCCGCATTCTGATCGAGACACTTATCGAGCAGGGTGTTACCGACATTTTCGGTTATCCGGGCGGTCAGGTTATCAACATCTACGACGAGCTGTACAAGTGCAGCGATCGCATCAATCATGTGCTTACCGCGCATGAACAGGGTGCATCCCATGCAGCTGACGGCTACGCTCGAGTCACGGGTAAAGTCGGCGTGTGCCTCGCTACCTCCGGTCCAGGCGCAACCAACCTCGTGACGGGTATTGCTACCGCAATGCTTGACTCGGTTCCGTTGGTTGCCATTACGGGTAATGTTCCGAATTCCTTAATCGGACGCGACTCCTTCCAGGAATTGAATATTACCGGTGTCACCCTTCCGATTACGAAGCATAACTACTTCGTATCCCGTGTAGAGGATCTCGCAGACACCATCCGTGAAGCATTCCAGATTGCAAAGTCCGGTCGTCCGGGACCTGTCCTTATCGATATTCCGAAGGATGTTCAGACCGCACTTTATGAATATGTTCCGATGCCTGAGGTTGAGGCAGAGGAAACTCCGGATGCACCGGAGGATTTGATTGATCAGGCCGTCGAGCTCATCAACTCCTGTAAGCGCCCGTACATTTACATCGGTGGCGGCGCTGCCGGCTGCAGCCTGACCAAGGATTTGATGAAGTTTGCCGAGAAGATTGACGCATTTATCGGAACCTCGTTTATGGGACTTTCCGTTATGCCGAACTCCTATGACCGTTTCCTTGGCATGGAGGGTATGCACGGACATTATGCTTCTACCATGGCGAATAAAGATGCAGACCTGATTTTGGCTGTGGGCGTTCGTTTCAGCGACCGTGCGACCGGTAAGACCAGCAAGTACTGTAAGGGTGCAAAGATCATTCAGCTCGACCCGGATATTTCCGAGATTGGAAAGAACGTTCCGGTCGATATCGGATTGATTGGGAACATCTACACTTCCTTCCTTAAGATTGCGGAGCGCGTAAGCGAAGCCTCCCATCCGGAATGGAACAAGTATGTTCACGAGCTTGTGGAGACCGAGAAGAAGATTTTTGCTGAGGAAGAAGCAAAGCATGTAGATACGATTATGCCGAAGAAGCTCTTTGACATCATCAATGAAATTAAGGACAAGAATACCATCGTTTGTACCGACGTTGGACAGCATCAGATGTGGGCTGCTCAGTACACCGACTTTGAAGCCGCAAGAAGATTTGCTTCCTCCGGTGGTCTCGGAACGATGGGCTACGGTCTCGGCGCTGCGATTGGTGCTTACACCGCCACGAAGGATCGCACCATTTTGATTACCGGTGACGGCTCCTTTGGTATGAATCTGAATGAGCTCGCAACCGCAGTAACCTACAATGTTCCGGTTGTTATCGTTCTGTTGAATAACGGTGTACTCGGTATGGTTCGTCAGTGGCAGACCTTGTTCTTTAACCAGCATTACTCCAACACCATCCTGGAGCGTAAGACGGATTTCGTAAAGCTCGCAGAAGCGTTCGGCGCACGCGGTGTTCGCGTAAGTAACCTTGATGAATTCCGTGCCGCATTTAGCGAGGCAATGGAGAAGCAGGACGGACCGGTTGTCATCGAAACCATCATCGACATTGACGAGATGGTACTTCCGATGCTTCCTCCGGGCGGTGCAATTGACGATATTATCACAGCAAAGGAGCAGGTATTGAAATAATGAGAAAAGTAATCGCAGTTTATGTAGAAAACAAATACGGTGTCCTGACTCGTGTTTCCGGTCTCATTATGCGTCGTGGTTTCAACATTGATTCCCTTACCGTGGGCGAGACAGAGGACCCGAACTACTCCCGTATCACCATTACGATGGATGGCGATGAGTATCTCATGCATCAGGTGATTAACCAGCTTTACAAGCTTCACAATGTAAAGAAGGTAAAGCAGCTCGATAATTCCAATTCCGTAGAGCGCGAGCTAATGCTTGTTAAGGTGAAGAACACGAAGGAGAATCGTGCTGAGGTTATCTCCGCAACGGAGATTTTCCGTGCGAAGGTCATTGACTACACGCCGGAAGCGCTTACCGTCGAGGTGACCGGACCTACCGCGAAGATTAACGCATTTATCGACGTTATGAAGCCGCTCGGCATTGTTGAGATGTGTCGTACCGGTGTCGTTGCTTTGGAGCGTGGCGACAGCATTTTATAAGCAAAATGCTCCTCTATTCAAGATACTTTGGAACTTAACGTTCTCAAAATATATATACAACACTTATAACTTAAAGGAGAAAAATAGTTATGCAGAGAATTTTCTATCAGCAGGATTGTAATCTTGCAAAGCTTGACGGCAAGACCGTTGCTATTATCGGTTATGGTTCTCAGGGCCATGCACATGCACTGAACCTTAAGGATTCCGGCGTTAACGTAATCGTTGGTCTTTACAAGGGTTCTAAGAGCTGGGCAAAGGCTGAGTCTCAGGGTCTTACCGTATACACCGCTGAGGAAGCAGCTGCTAAGGCTGATTTCATCATGATCCTCATCAACGATGAGAAGCAGGCTAAGCTTTACAAAGAAAGCATTGAGCCAAACCTTACCGAAGGCAAGACTCTTGCATTTGCTCATGGTTTCAATATTCACTTTGGTTGCATCAAGCCTCCGAAGAACGTTAACGTTGTTATGATCGCTCCTAAGGGACCTGGCCACACCGTACGTTCCGAGTATCAGGTAGGCAAGGGTGTTCCTTGTCTCGTAGCTGTTGAGCAGGATGCTACCGGCGACGCTCTTGATATCGCTCTCGCTTATGCACTTGGCATCGGCGGCGCTCGTGCAGGTGTTCTTGAGACCACCTTCCGTACCGAGACCGAGACCGACTTGTTCGGTGAGCAGGCCGTTCTTTGCGGTGGTGTTTGTGCAC
>DCGJ01000091.1:0-9248 GCA_002315495.1 Lachnoclostridium sp. UBA1781
ACAAAGGCGCCATGAAAAAATGAAATAATCATTTTTTCACAGCGCCGCATTTTCTTTTTATGAGTAACACTATAAGCCGGGTTCTGTATCTGATGATCATCTTTCTTGACTACCTGTTACCAGGCAGCTCCTTTCGATGCTTTCACATCGAAAACGCAACCAACCCGGAAGCACGACGGGCCGCCGTATTGCTCCCTATCCGGTCTTGCTATGAGTGGGGTTTACACAGCCATCTCCGTTACCGGCGATGCGGTAGTCTCTTACACTGCCATTCCACCCTTACCGCTTACGCGGCGGTTTCTTTTCTGTTGCACTTTCCCTGGGGTCACCCCCGCCGGACGTTATCCGGCACCCTGCCCTGTATAGCCCGGACTTTCCTCACCTTGCGGCGCGATCATCTGTGCTACTCGCGTTGTATCTTAACTTGTATGTCATTCCTTGTCAAGATTTGCTTTTATACGTTGAAGCAGCTTCCGCCAATGAACTCACGAACGATGGAATTTTGCGGAATGGCATCCGTTGGAATGCCGAGGAAGTAATCGAGGAACTTTAACAGTCGAACGGCCTCGTTATATTCCGGACAATCCGGCGTAATTCCGAACAGTAACGGTTCTGCATACTGCTTCAATACCGCAAGCTCGAAAATGGACGCGGAGTTAAACGTATAATCGGCTTCCTCCTGGAACGGGAAGATATAATTCTCTTCTCCGTGGCGAACCGACGGCCACATGGCAATGGTATTTCTTGCTGAGGTTCCTCTGGAACGCTGGTCACGCACCATGCGGCGAAGCAAACGCCCGTCCGTTGTTGGAATGCGGTTATGTAAATCAACATTCAGTTCGGTCAATGCACTGATGTAAACCTTAAACTTGCTTTCCTTTGGAAGAGTGTACGACAGCTTATCGTTTAAACCATGAATACCCTCAATAACAAGGATATCCTCCGCCCCCAAGGTCAGCGTATTGCCGCGAAATTCCGACTTTCCGGTCTTAAAGTTGAAGGTTGGCATCTCCACAGTCTCTCCGCGAAGCAGTGCCTGCATCTTGTCGTTAAACATCTCAATGTCCAACGCTTCCAGACACTCAAAATCATAGGTTCCGTCCGGATGCTTCGGTGTCTTTTCACGATCAATATAGAAATCATCGAGCGCAATCGGATGCGGCTTAAATCCGAGTGTCTTTAACTGAATGGACAGACGATGGGAAAATGTGGTTTTTCCTGAAGAAGACGGTCCGGCAATCATAACAAACTTCACATTGCCGCGCTCTCTCACCTTCTCTGCAATATCACCCAATCGCTTTTCGGTCAGTGCCTCCTGCATCAAAATGAGTTCCTCTGTCTTCCCGTTTGCAATCGCATAATTCAAATCGCCGACCGTGATAATATCCATAATCTCACCCCAGCGATGAGCATCATCCAGGGCCTGATACAGTTTTTCTCTCTCCGGAAGGCTCGGAATTCTGTCCGGCTCCTCTGAAGTCGGAATCATTAAAAGGAATCCCTTCTTATACGGAACCACATCGAACACATCCAAACACCCGGTAGAAATCGGCATATACCCATAGAAGTAATCGGTGTAATCCTCCAGGCAATACACATTCGTCTTGGAGCTGCGACGATAGGTAAGAAGTCGCACCTTGTCCGACATGCCCTGATTTTCAAAGAGAGAAACTGCATTTGACGTATTCATATTCTTCTTCTCAATCGCCTTATCCGCTTTTACCAAAAGCCCCATGGCTTCCTTGACCTTTTCGCAAAACCCTTCCGGAAGTCCGCCCTTAACCTCACAGTAAAGACCGTTTCCGATTGTATGCTCAAGGCAGGTTTTGGCACTCATCTCCATCCCGTAAACCTTACGGATTGCAGTAAGCAGTACCATGGAAAGACCTCTCTCATAGGTCTTTCTTCCTGCGGAATCCTTCATTGTCACAAAGGAAATCTCCGCATCCTTATACAGATTTTTAAACATCTCGCAAAGTTTCCCATTCACCTTTGCAAGCATTACCGTTTTTGTGTCCAAACCAAGGTTCGCAGCGATTTCTACCACGCTGGTTCCGGCGGCATAATTCCTCGCTTCTCCCTGGTACGTAATTGTAATATTCTTCTCCATGTTTTTCCCTTTCACTCATTTAAAAAGGCTTTTCAAGTCTCCCAAAAGTAGCGTAACTCTTATGAAAATGCTTCCCGAGCCTCCATGAAAAGTCTCAACTCTTCCGTAAGTTCTTGCTTTCGCTTCAACGTTTCGAGCCGCTCGGAATGCTCCATAGCAGAGAGAAAACTCTGTTTCTTTGCAATCTGCTCCTCCAAATACTGAACAGCCACCTGTTTCCCGGCTTCCGTTATGCCACGCGCACCGGAAATATATTCCGCTTCGGAATAAGGCACCGGCTCCATTCCCGGCACTGCACGAAATACATGATACAGTTTTCCGTCTTCCACGAGTCGGTCCTCGGTAACAATGTGGTACTTCATGTCGTGAAGCTTCTTACGAACGCTTGGAATATCGGATTGTGGTTGCAAAATCAGCTGCTTCACATCAGAAAATGCTTCCGGCTTATCGGACAGGATCTTGCACATCAGCTCACCACCCATACCGGCAATCACTACCGCATCCGCTTCCCCCGGCGCAAGTTCTTTGACTCCGTCAGAAAGACGTGTTTCGCCCCGTTCGTCCATATGAAAGAAAGACAGATTCTCTTTTGCTTTCGATAGCGGCCCCGGTCGCAAATCCATACAGATTGCCCGCTCACAGATTCCCTCCCGTAATAACCAGATCGAGAGATATCCGTGATCACAGCCTACGTCTGCCAGGCATTTGCATGGCTCCACAAGCGAAGCCACCATTTTTAATCGTTCTGAAATATGCATCTTACTCCAAATAATCCTTCAATTTTCTGCTTCTGGAAGGATGACGCAGTTTTCTAAGCGCCTTTGCCTCAATCTGACGAATACGCTCACGGGTAACGTTAAATTCCTTACCAACCTCTTCCAGCGTTCTGGCACGTCCGTCAATCAAACCGAAACGAAGCTGAAGCACGCGGCGCTCACGATCGGTCAGGGTTTCCAGAAGCTCCTGAATCTTCTCCTGAAGCATAATGCGGGCAGTTGCTTCCTCCGGTCCGAGCATCTGCTCATCCTTAATGAAGTCACCCAGATGGCTGTCATCCTCTTCACCGATTGGGGTATCCAGGGAAATCGGCTCGGCGCTGGTTTTAAGTACCTCACGCACACGCTCAACCGACATGTTCATAGCCTCGGCAAGCTCGGTCTCCGTCGGTTCACGGCCAAGCTCCTGCGTCAGGTTACGGCTGACACGATAGGTCTTGTTAATCACCTCAGACATATGCACCGGAATACGAATGGTGCGGGACTGGTCCGCAATGGAGCGGGTGATCGCCTGACGAATCCACCAGGTTGCGTAGGTGGAGAATTTGTATCCCTTGGTATGGTCGAACTTGTCAACCGCCTTCAAAAGGCCCATGTTGCCTTCCTGAATCAAATCCAAGAATGACATTCCGCGGCCAACGTAACGCTTCGCGATACTAACTACAAGACGAAGGTTCGATACCGTCAGCTTATCTCTGGCAGCCTTGTCACCGGCAGCAATTCGCTCAGCGAGTTCAATCTCCTCGTCAACGGTCAGAAGCTGGGAATTACCAATCTCATGAAGGTACTGCTTTACCGGGTCATCCGCCATGGCCTCTGCCAACGCATCTGCCGCCAGCATCTGACTGTCACGGTCCCCCAGTTCCTCCTCTTCAATATCCAGAAGCATCTGATCGTCCGGTCCATCCAGATTGAGAAGTGCCTTCTCGTCCGGCTCCTCAATCTCCAGAAGTTCCTTCTCGCTCGGCTCCTCCTGCTCCTTGGCAATCTTGAAGCCACAGTCCTCGAGACGATTCATGACATCCTTCATGCGGTCCTTATCCAGCTTCAGGTCCTCGAAACAGTCTTGAATCTGCTTTGGCTCCAGCACGCCTTCGTTCGACGATGCAAGCGCAACGAGCTCACCCATTTTAACCTCGAAAATGCTCTCCTGCTCCTCAACGCTCATAGTATTCTTTTGGCTTGTTTTCTTTTCTTTCTGCAACTTGGTGTTCCTTCTCTCTGCTCGATCTTACAGCATTTCTCAAATATCTTGCGCGCAAATGCTCCTATTTCATATGCTTATAGCAATAATGAATGACATCGCTACGCTTTACAATTCCGATAAAGATTTCACTGTCATCAATAATCGGAATAAAGTTCTGGTTCATCGCCATCTGAATCAGGTCCTCAACCTCAGCGTTCACATTCACCGCCTTGTTGTTACGGCTGCGTGGCACCTTGGTAATCGGCATGCTTTCCGCTTCCTTCATATTCAGATTGGCTTCATTCTTAATCGCCCACAACAAATCACCCTCGGTGATTGTTCCGACATAACGACCATTCACGTCAATCATCGGCACGGACTGGTAACGATGGTGCTCCATCTTCTCCAACACCTGACGCACGGTATTCGTGTTCGACACATAAGCAACCTCACTTTTCGGCGTCAAGAAAAACAATACATTCATAACAATTCCTTTCCGAATTCCCTTACATACTACACACACATTGACACAATACGCGTGGGGCAAAAAAAACGTGAGCATTTCCTTTTCGCCCCCCTCGAAAATGCACACCGAGCAAGATTATAGCATTTTCAAAAAAGGCTTGTCAAGGAAAATGCACAGTCAGTTCCTTGTCATTTTTCGGTATTTTTCACAAAAAACGGGCATGGATTTCTGCAGCCGAACACCTCCTTCCGCAGTTGACAAAAATGCGGCCTCGGCATATAGTTAACGGGAACTATTTTTTTGGAGGTCTATTATGAAGATTCGTACCAGATACGCACCGAGTCCAACCGGTCGTATGCATGTAGGAAACCTGCGTACCGCCCTTTATGAGTTCCTGATTGCAAAGCATGAGGGTGGCGATTTTATTTTGAGAATTGAGGATACCGACCAGGAACGTTACGTGGAAGGTGCCGTTGATATTATTTACCGCACGATGGAAAAGACCGGATTGATTCATGATGAAGGTCCGGATAAGGATAAAGGCTTTGGTCCGTATGTTCAGAGCGAGCGTATGGCGACGGGCATTTATCTCGAGTATGCGAAGCAGCTCATTGAAAAAGGTGAGGCCTACTACTGCTTCTGTACCAAGGAGCGTCTTGAAAGCCTGAAGACTTCCGTTGAAGGAAGCGCTGATGACAAGGAGATTACCAAGTACGATAAGCATTGTCTCTACCTTTCCAAGGAGGAGATTGAGGCCAATCTTGCTGCCGGTCTTCCTTATGTTATTCGCCAGAACATTCCGAACGAGGGGACCACTACCTTCACCGATGCGATTTACGGTTCCATCACCGTGGATAACTCCGAACTGGACGACATGATTCTCATTAAGTCCGACGGATATCCGACTTACAATTTTGCAAACGTTATTGATGATCATTTGATGCAGATTACACACGTTGTTCGTGGTAATGAGTACCTCTCTTCCACACCGAAGTACACCCGTTTGTACCAGGCATTTGGCTGGGAAGAGCCGGTTTACGTTCACTGCCCACTTATCACCAATGAGGAGCATCAGAAGCTTTCCAAGCGTTCGGGTCACTCTTCCTTTGAGGACCTTTTGGAGCAGGGCTTCGTAACCGAAGCAATCGTAAACTTCATCGCACTCCTTGGCTGGAGTCCGACCGACAATCAGGAGATCTTCACTTTGGAGGAGCTGATTCAGAACTTCGATTACAACCACATCAGCAAGTCTCCTGCCGTATTTGACATGGCGAAGCTTCGCTGGATGAATGGCGAGTATCTGAAGGCAATGGACAGCGAGAAGTATTATGAGCTTGCCCTTCCTTATGTATCCGCAGTTGTTCGCAAGAATTACGATTTGAAAGCCATTGCTGATTTGGTAAAGACCCGTATCGAAACCCTCTTAGATATCGCTGAGAAGATTGATTTCTTCGAGGAGCTTCCGGATTATGATATCGAGATGTACACCCATAAGAAGATGAAGACCAATTCCGAGAATTCTCTTCAGGTACTTCAGGATATGCTTCCTCGCTTCGAGGCTTTGGACGATTACTCCGTAGCCGGCGTAGAGAAGGTATGTATGGATTATGTTGCCGAGAAAGAAATCAAAAACGGTATCTGCTTATGGCCGGTTCGTACCGCAGTTTCCGGCAAGCAGATGACACCGGGTGGTGCTTACGAAATCATGAGCATCCTTGGCAAGGAAGAGAGCCTTCGTCGTATCCGTATCGGTATCGAGAAGCTTTCCGCTGCTGTAAACGCATAGGTTTGTAATTTGTTGCCGGGCATTTTCATTAAAGAAGATGCCCGGTTTTTTGTTGTCGGATATTGCAATGCAATTACCTACTACCATAAAAATGCGCCGCGAGGATATTCGCTCGCGCAATGATAATAAAGGGGAATGATATGAATCCAAATGCTGCCCAGCTTGAGGCAATCACACACAAGGACGGACCGGCGCTGATTCTCGCGGGACCGGGCTCCGGAAAAACAACCGTCATCACACATCGCGTACGCCATCTGATTGAACAGTGCGGCGTCCACCCGGAAGAGATTCTGGTAATCACCTTCACAAAAGCCGCTGCGCTCGAGATGAAGGAGCGCTTCGATCATCTCACGGGCAAGTCCTATGGCGCTGTCAATTTCGGCACCTTCCACGCATGCTTTTTCACCATCCTCCGCTACGCCTACAACTACAGTGCGGACAATATCTTGAGAGAATACGAGGGCATCAAAATGCTCGGTCAGATTCTGAGCGAGATGGGATCCAGTCTGTCAGAGGAGCCGGAACTCATCAATGCCATTAAACAGGAATTCATGCTCTACAAGGGAAACTATTCTTTTCTTCCTCCGGACGAACGCGAGGAATATCTTCCGCAAAGCTGTGACCGCAAGACGTTCTTTACCGCATTTCGCCGATATGATGAGGCTCTTAGAAGATACGGCAAGGTCGATTTTGAGGACATGCTCTACCTCACGTATGAACTGCTCAACGAGCGTGCTGACATTCTTCAGTTTTGGCAGAATCGTTACCGCTATATTCTGATTGATGAATTCCAGGATATCAATCTGCTTCAGTATAAGATCATACGCCTATTGGCTGAGCCACAGAATAATCTGTTCATGGTCGGTGACGAGGACCAGTCCATTTACGGTTTTCGCGGTTCCCGCCCGGAGCTGATGCTGCGCCTCCCGTCGGATTATCCGAACCTTCGTCGAATACTTCTCAATATCAATTATCGCTGTTCCGCTGCCATTCTCTCCGCCTCCAACAATTTAATTCGTGTAAATGCATCCCGCTACGAAAAGGAAACGACCGCATTTTCACCGGAAGGTCCAAGCCCGGAATTCATCGAATTCGAGACGGTGGAGGAGGAATGCACCGAAGTCGTAAGGCAGGTGCGGGAGCTTCTGTCCGGCGGAACGCCGCCGAAGGAAATCGCGGTGTTGTACCGAACAAATCTCCAGCCGCGGAGGCTTACCGAGCATTTGCAAAAGGGAGAAGTGAAATATAACATTCACGGCACTCTTCCGTGCTTATATGATAATGTGTATCTAAAACCAATGCTGGCTTATCTTCAAATCGCGACGCAGAAACCAAGTCGCGATGCCGTTCTACTCGTGTCGAATAAGCCAACGAGATATCTGACACGCCAGGCATTTTCCGAGCCTTTTGTCGACTTTGAGAAGGTAAAAGCCTTCTATCGGGCGGAGAAAAAGGATTACGTATGCGATAAAATCGAACGGTTAGAATACGATTTACGAATGCTTGCTCGGATGAATGCCCAGGCCGCGGTGCATTATATCCGCAATGTCATCGGTTATGACGGATATTTGCGGGAAACGCTGACCGACCCCGAGGCGGTGTTTGAGCTTTTGGATGAGATGCAGGAGGATGCAAAGCCGTTTCGCAATATTACGGATTTTCTGGAATACATTCATAACCTTCAGGAACAATATAAAGAAAAGGAAGCCGAGCGTAAGAAATCCGGAGTTCGCGACCTGGAGCAGGAAGAGCAGGGAATCTCCCTGATGACCTTCCATGGTGCAAAGGGATTGGAATATCGTCATGTCTTTTTGATTGATTGCAATGAAACTTTGATTCCACACAAAAAGGCGCTTCTCCCCGAGAATATTGAGGAGGAACGCCGTCTCATGTATGTTGCCATGACCCGTGCAAAGACCGGACTGCATCTCTTCCACGTCAAGAAGCGATTTGGACGAAGTCTTACTCCGTCGCGTTTCATTGGGGAGATTAAACTGCCCGCGCCTTCCATAAAGAAAGGCAGTCACATTCTTCATAAGACCTTCGGAGAAGGCATTGTTATGTCCTTTGCCGGTGACGCACTGACCATCAAATTCAAGCGTCATCCGCTGCCAAAGACGTTGTCCTTCCGGCACTGCGTGCAGGGGCAGCTGATTGAAGTTTTGACACCCTCCAGTTAGCGCGGCGGCGCATATCTACCCACAAGACAGCTTATCATTCTGTGGTTCAGGCACGCTCTCGCTGCCCTCGCCACGCAGCGGTACTAAATTCGCGCTACACGCTCATTAAGTACCGGCGGGCTCAGAGCACCTGAACTCACATGAACGGCAGGCCGCCTTGTCTAAAGTGGAAGACGCCGCAGAATATAGATGCCGCAAGCATCAAGTGGGTTGCAACTGAATGTCACAGAAATTCTCTGGTCGGCTTCCGGTTTCCTAAATTATGTTGATGACCTAAAATTACCATGCAGATATCTGCGGATCAGGCAGAATAATAAGAAACTTCAATTCTCGCCTACTTTTTCCACTTGTGCCAAACCCGGACGTTCATTTTTTCATAAAATCTCATCCCAAAATAAGCGGATAAATAGATTTCTCAGATATCCGCCTATTCAGGGCGCTATATGCACTGGAAGAAATTTCCTTTTGGACTTAATTTCATAGTGAATCATAGGCGAATATAAGTGAATCTTCAAATCTCGCCGATTATCGAGAAATTTTCCTTCACTCAACTCCCCCAAAATCGCAAAAACGAGCACAAACAGTAGGCGGAATTATAGAAACATCAAGAATCCGCTGAAAATCACCTGCAACAAGTTTGAAAAACGAGAACCAAAAACATGTAAAATAGGCGAAAAGTGTATGATTCCCGTTTTCCGCCTACTTGCCTCAGTGCAAGCCTCTGGTGAATACATTTTTTCGCCC
>DCGJ01000091.1:9337-17974 GCA_002315495.1 Lachnoclostridium sp. UBA1781
GCGTTCCGTCCACTTCGTCTACACAAACCTTAATGAATGCCAGCATTCCGCTTGCTTATATCCAACATACTTAGTGAATGCAAGCATCCCATCTGCTTAGCCCCAATAAGCCTCTGGTGAAACCAACCTCCCAGCCCATCTCACCCATTCTTCTGAATATAATCCAACACCTGATTCAGGTCAGCAAGCACCACCTCCGACAGTTCATCTGTCTCGGGAACGGAAGGCAACAAGTCAGGCACCATAATGGTACGAAGGCCGCCACGGGCTGCGGAGCGAACACCATTATAGGAATCCTCAATAGCAAAACACTCCGAAGGTTCTACCCCTAGCTTTTCAGCTGCCAGAAGATAAATCTCCGGATCAGGCTTGCTTTTCGTTACCATATCACCAAAAATCATGACATCGAGATATTGATCCAACCCACAGCTTTCCAACTCCGGCAACGCACTCTCCCGCCTCGTGGATGTTGCAAGTGCAATCCGAAAGCCATTCCCCTTAAGCCAGTCCATCAGCTCATAGACACCTTTCTTTACCGGCATCCCCTCGGTTTTCCACCAATTCTGAAACAGCTCGCGTACTTCACCTTTATATTCCTCATACGAAAAATGCTCCCCGTAACGTCTCAAAAAAAGCTCCTCCGTCATCTGCTTGGTTGTCCCCAGGCACTCGTAACAGGCTTCTCTCACATTCTCGATATGATACTTTTCTGCTATCTTTTCCCAACAAACGATGACCATCTCCTCCGTCGCAAAAAGAACTCCATCCATGTCAAATATGACCGCTTTTGCCATGATTACCTCCATCAAAAATGCCTGCCCACCCAACCGGGCGAACAGGCATCTGTTACTTCTGTTCTATTGAAATCATACACGAAACGAAATCATTTCGCAAGGTGGAATCCCTTCCATTAGTTTCCTTTCACAGCCTCTGTACGATAGATGAAGCGAACATTTCCGGACATCTCATCACTGATTCCTGCGAAGCTTTGGTAATCATGGGATACATCCATGGTTGCCTGAACACGGGTCATAAGAACCGACAGGTCACCCTCGTAGTTTTCAAGCATCGAAGTGGCTTCCTCATAAAAATTCTGCAATCCGTCGCTAAGCTGTCCGGCGCCATCCTTCAAGTCTGTTACGCCGCTAACCAAGGCAGGCAAGCCATTCTGAAACGTAAGAATGCCGTTATATAGTTCATTAGCACCTGAAGCCAAAGCCTTTGCACCCTCAGACAATTCCTTTGCGCCTGAGGTTAAAGTTCCCGAACCGTTTGCCAACGCACCGGTACCTTCCGAAAGGGAAGCTGCGCCCTGAGAAACCTGGGCTGCGCCGGCGGAAAGAGTTGCCGCACCTGTTGCTGCAGTAGCGACACCTGCAGTATACTGCTGTAATCCAAGATAGAACGTATTGTATTCGTTCAAAGAAGCCTTCAACGCTGCAAGGGACTTTGCGCCTTCGGAAGCCTGTACCATCTTGGCCTTTACCGCATCACTTTCCATATTGTCCGAAATCAGCTTCTGAATCTGTGCCTCGACATTTGTCGATATGGTACTTTTTACCTGTTCGGTTGCCATTTGGCCATCAATTGCCTGTGTGATCATGCTCTGTGTCTGCTCGTTGATCATTCCGGCCGCAATTGCTCCTTCATAGGTGGTAACATCCATGCCTGTTGCCTTTAAAACGACCTGCTCATAGACACTCTGACGAACGACTGCAGTTACACCTGCTTCCACATCACTTCTCTTAGCTTCTACGGCCTTCGTTACTTCCTGAAGGCAAAGTGCATAAACATTACTTTCATCCAAAGAAGCGATCAATGTATCCAAAGTTTTCGCATAATTATCAATGGTAAGTGTCGGGCACTCGATACCTGCAGCGGTAATCTGTGTCTGAGCCGTTGCAAGAAGACTTTCGAATACTTTCTTTGCCCCCGCATTTAACGTATCATTATTAGCGGAAATGGTAGCCAGGCCGGAAGAAAGGTCCTTTGCACCGGATGCAAGAGACGCTGCCCCGCTTGCAAGACTTGCAGCACCGGCATCCACCTTACCAATTCCCTCTTCTAGCGAAGCTGCACCACTTGCGATCTGTGCTGCACCGTTGGACAGACTGTCCGCACCGGTCTTTAAGGCTTCTGCACCCTCGGCCAGTTTCTTAACACCGGTAACCAGCTCTTCCGACTTTTCAAGCAAGGTGCACAGACCATCATACAATGCCTGCGAACCGTCGAGCACCTGATTGACTGCTTCTCCGATTTCACCGGTTTCCGAAAGCATATCCTTCAAAGAATCAAGATCCGAAAAATCGATTTCTTCATCTGCAAGCTTATTAAATATCTCATTGGTAGCAACCGTCACCGTGATTCCAAGCTCAAAATCCTTTGCATCAGCAGTAATTTCAAAAGAATTAGGAATATTCAGTGTTTCCTTCTCAATTCCAAGATTCTCCTGAAGTCCCGGAAGTGCAATTCCGCACACAATCTGACGTGTTCCGTCATTAATCAGCTTGCCGTTTGTTACTTCCACATTTGTAAAATGATCATCGTCCAAAATCATACCGGTAAGCATCAAAAACGGTACATAAATCTTCTCCTGCTTACCATCAATTTCAACCATTTCGTACTGATTGTTTTCAAACTCATAACGAATGGTAACCTTGCCACTCTTTCCTGCGATATCTTGCGCAGACACAGCCTTTCCATCCAGATAATACGTTACCTTCATCGTAACAGGAAGTTCTTTTTCAATCGTACCCTGGTAATAAATATCATTTCCGGAAGCATCCCATACACAGCTGTTGTCGCCGCCCATGGTATAGCTCTCATCCCCTTTTACATTGGTAATACCGGTAAGCTCCGAGGTATCGGAAATGCTGCTCGCATTCAGCGCATTGCTAATCCAGTCCGATACAATAATCTTCTTAACGGTACCGTCCGCATTTGCCAAAACATACACGGTTTCATCTTTCACGGCAGATACTTCCTCTGTCGTAACTTCAACATCATTTGTAGCCGGTGTTTCTACAGTTTCCGAACGGTCTGTTACGTCATAGGCATACACCAAACCGCCTACCATTACAATCGCCATAACAATGGCTACAAGCTTTGTCCAATTAGACTTCATCACTAATTTCCTCCTTCTTGGAAATGCATTTCTTTAACCCCATTGTGGTTACACATATCAATTTATCGCACAGCATCAGAAGTGCCGGCAGGAACAAAATTACACACAACATACTAATCATTGCACCACGTGCAAGAAGCATACAGATGGAGCTGATCATTTCAATATCCGAGTACACGGCAACACCAAAGGTCGCTGCGAACAAGCCAAATCCGGAAACCAGAATGGACGGAATCGAAGTGCTTAACGCGGTCTTTACAGCATCAAACTTCGACTTTCCTTCCACTCTCTCACTCTTATATCGGGTCGTGAGCAGGATTGCATAGTCGACGGTTGCGCCAAGCTGAATCGTACTGATACAGATTGGGGCGATAAACGGAAGGCTTGTTCCCAGATAATGCGGCAATCCAAGGTTAATGAAGATTGCCAGCTCAATGACCGAAATCAGAATGAACGGCAGGGAAATGCTCTTCTCCACCAGGGCGATAATAACGAAAATTGCCAGGATGGATATCAGGTTAACAACACGGAAATCATGATCGGTAACCTCAATCATATCTTTTGTACAAGGTGCCTCACCAATCAGAAGTCCCTGTGGGTCGTATTTTTTAACGATGGTATTCAGGGAATCTACCTGCGCATTTACCTCATCGGAGGCCACATCGTAGGCAGAGCCGATTAGAACAAGCTCCCAGTCGTCACTCTTAAGAACAGAAACAACCGAATCCGGAAGCATCTCCTCCGGGATAAGCGAACCGACAACACTTTCCAAGCCAAGGACGAAATTAACACCGTCCACCTGCTCCATTTCATTCAGCATTTTCCGAACATCGGAAGCCGAGGTGTCCGTATTGATTAAAAGCATGTGGGTTGCGCCCATGCCAAACTCCTCTTCCAATTTGGAGTTCGCAATTGCGTAATCCAGATCCTGCGGAAGACTGTCGCTGATTTTGTAATATACCTCATTGTTTGTTTTACTGTAGCCGTAATAAGCCGGTGTAATTAAAAATGCGAAAATAATCAGCAAAACAGGGAAGATTCGAAGCAAGCCATTACTTAGCTTATCCATCTTCGGAATGATGGCCTTGTGTGCCGCACGCTCGAGAAGCTTATCAAAGACGAGAATCAAAGCCGGCAGCAATGTAACACATCCGATAACGCCAAGCACAACACCCTTTG
The DNA here is from genome assembly GCA_002315495.1 of Lachnoclostridium sp. UBA1781. Classification (GTDB taxonomy): domain Bacteria; phylum Bacillota; class Clostridia; order Lachnospirales; family Lachnospiraceae; genus ISDg. Next base: position 13,641 of record DCGJ01000091.1, read on the forward strand.
CCATAACGATTCCGAGGTCCTTACCAAGCGTAAAGGACATGAAGCACAATGCTATAAAACCTGCAATGGTGGTTACTGAGCTTCCGACAACACTTGTTAACGTCTTGGAGATTGCAACTGCCATCGCGTCCTTATGGTTCTCGTTATGTACCTTTTCTTCCTCGTAACTGTGCCAGAGGAAGATAGAATAATCCATCGTAACCGCCAGCTGAAGGATTGCGGAAAGTGCTTTCGTTATATAGGAAATCTCACCGAGAACGATGTTCGAACCGAGATTGAAAAGAATCATTACTCCAATCGAAGTTAAGAACACAAGCGGGATAATCCAGTTGTCCATAAGCACCATCATAACAATGAGTGCCAGGACGACTGCGATTCCTACATAAATCGGCTCCTCCTGCTCACACAGGTCCTTCAAATCGGTAACCATCGCAGACATGCCGGATACGAAGCACTGCTTTCCGCAGATGGAACGAATCTCGCGGATTGCATCCATCGTTACGTCCGCAGATGTTCCGGAATCAAAGAACACGGCCATCATGGTTGCATTTTCCGTGTTAAATGCGTCATATAGATTGTCAGGAAGCATTTCCATCGGAATCGACAGGTCTGCAAACGAGTCGTACCAGATAACGGTTTCCACATGGTCTACCGTTTCGATTTTCTGACGTAGCGCCGAGACATCCTTGGCCTCCATGTTTTCCAGAATAATCATGGAAAATGCGCCTTTTCCGAAATCATCGAGCAATACATTCTGTCCTACAATCGTTTCCAGATCTTCCGGCAGATAATTCAACATATCGTAATTAATTCGTGTATTTGCCATACCAATTGCTGATGGAATCAACAATATTGCGCACAAAACAATAATCGGTATTCTAAGCTTTACTACTGCTTTTGAGAATTTCATAATCTCTCCTCCACTTCAACATATTCCGCATCGATGATATCCGGTTTCTGATGTCTTACGATTTTCACCGTGCTAAGCGCTGTGCTAAGGTTCAAAAGACCTTCAATAAAGAGCCCTAATCCAAGTAGAATAAATAGTAGTTTCGAGCCCGTGGTGCTTTTCAAAATCAGAAAGGCGCCAATTAAGCAGGCAAGAATCGCAGTTCCCATGGTGGTCCACCAGGTTTTGATTCCAAACCGTTTCGCCTCCAGCGATATCTGCCCTTTAAATAAACCATCGAGTAGAATCACGATTCCAAAAGCCATCATTAAGAGGCTCACAGTGCCCTTTGGGTCCATCACCAGAATGAGTCCCAAAATCACCAGTAATATGCCGAATTGCAAATCAAATTGGAATGCAAGCCGATACAAATCTTTCGAAAAATAACCGACAAGCTTAATGATACCGAATACAAGCAACACAATTCCCAACGCCCGTACCATGATTTTCTCGGAGACTTCCGGGTGAAACATGGTTGCAAAGCCGATGACACTAATAAATACCGACAATAGCACGTAGCCGTATTTTGCAATCTGCATCGGTAAAATGGAGCGCATTTTCAAAGGTTTCATACTCTTTTCCGCCTTTCCTAATTTCTGTTGCTATCATATCAGCCGCAAAATGCTCCAACAACGGACAGACTTTGGCGCGTGTTCGAATTTCGGTCACGAGTAATTTTCTGCACAAAAAACAGACATTTCCGGGCAAATGCCCAAAAATGTCTGTACTTCCATTCTTATTTCGTTTACAGCTGCGCCCGACGAATCATCTCTTCAAGCATTCCCTTCTGAAGCTCGCAAAGACGTGCAATTTGCTTGTGTACATCGTCCTTACGTCCATTCTCCATCCAGTAAATTGCCATACCAAAGCACTGACAACGGTACATCTTTCCGATGATATCACGGTCCATATCCGAGATGCTTACACCGGAAAAAAGCGCATTTCCATATGACGTTACAATATGATCACATACCTTCCAAAGATACTGCTCGAACAGATTGCGATTTGCGGAATTATAGATGTGCAAAATCGCTTTTTGATAATGTTCTGCGAATTCAATTGCTACGTTAAAGCCCGTCTCCATCGTGTCAATGGATGGATAAGTTTGAATAATATGGTCTGCCTCCTCCGTGACGATGCTTTCAATCAATGTCGGTATATCCTGATAATGATAATAAAATGAATTGCGGTTAATGCCGCATCGCTCCACAATATCCTTAACGGTAATCTGACTGATTGGCCGCTCCGTGAGAAGCTCAATAAACGCCTCTTTAATCGCTTTTTTTGTAAAATTAGCCAACTTCTGCCTCCAAATGCTCCAAACGACTTCTATCTTCCGCTTGTAACATGATATTCAATAACATTCTTAAACGGTTCACCGTCAATCTGAAGATTCCGAGCCTCGGAAAACTGTACCAAAATATCCTTTCCGGTTACGATGCGGACCATATCCTGATGACGTCCTAATTTGCCTCGGAATATACTTGGGAAAGCAAATAGTGCCTTCAATCGGTTCTTTCCGTAGAAGATACATAGAGAAACCGTTCCCTCCGTATTCAGACGGTCCTGGTCCGGTGTCGGAATCATTCCGCCGTCGTACATGGAGCCGTTCATTGTAGTGGCGAACCACACATTTTCATAGCTTTCGGTAACTCCATCGACCGTAATCTCCGCAGGGCATGGCTTGTAGCTTCGTAAAATGCCCTGAGACGCGATTTTCTTGTAATTTGCAGGAGTATTCTTCTTGTGCAGCAAACTTCCTACACGGGCGCAATAGCCATCCAAACCGAAGCCTACACCATTTATAAAACGGTAGGTTTTCCCTTTCACCTCGACGAGAGGAAGTCCCTTTAGATATTTCTTCAGTTTAATTGGCGAATGGATTCCCTTCTTGGAAAGTTCGGTTGCAAAATCGTTGCCAATTCCCGTCGGAACGTAATACAAATCCTGTGATATGACAAGGGTTGCCACAGAGGTTGCAAAATAACTGAGCGTACCGTCTCCTCCTGCAACAACAACCATCGCCTCCTTCTCAATTCCCTCAAAAAATGCTTTTCGATCCGTAAGCTCAATCAGGTTAAGAAATTCGTGCTCATCATTTAGAAACATTCGGCAGGATTCCTTCGCCAGTTCCAGGCCTCTTCCGTGATGAGAAATCGGATTGTATAAAATGTAAGTTTTCATCATTTCCCCCTTTTCAATGTTCTTAAATAATCCTTCTGTTCGGATGTGATACGATAACTCTCGCATGCTTTTTGTATAGTTTTATTATGTACCCAGTCATCGAGTCTTTGCTCTTTAAGGTAGATAATACTGTCATCCCACTGTTTTGCAAGCGCCGTTGCAAAAAACCAGGCAACCATCATTTGAACATAATACTCTTCACTGTGAACCGATGCCGGAATCTCAAGATATTCTGCCTTGAAATCATCGTCCAAATAATAGGTCATCAGCATCTCGAGGCCGAATCTGCAGGTATAAACTTTGTCTGAAGCTGACCACTCTCTGATTTTGCTAAGAAGCTCTTTCTTATGCTTCTTAAACACCTTAGGCGACATAATATCACATACGGCGCAATTGTCGACATATGGTAGAAAATGCTCCAATTTCTCGATACAGGTTTCATAGTCTTTGATTTCAGAGATCAAAAGGCCATGGAGCATATTTTCATCATAATAGGTATGCGGAAGTTCCTGAAGAAATACATCTGCTTCCGGTTCTTTTATGAGTTTTTTAGCAAGTTTACGAACCTCCGGTACACGAACTCCAATGAACTTTTCTCTTGGAATACCTGGGGTAAGCTTTGCCTGAAAGTCTCCGTAAGGAACATCCTGCAATGCGAATAAGTCTTCTATAATAGCCATCATTTTTCCTTTTCCATTGCTATTTTGTTACTCTTTATTATAACAAATGAATTGATAAAAATCAAACATTCACAACAATGAAATTCCAAAAAAACGCTCTATGCAACTCACTGCATAGAGCGTTTTCAATTATGCTTTTTCTTCGGTTTTCTTACGAACCAGCAATGCGACACTAATGATAAATATGCAGCTTACCATCAAGGCAAGATTCAGATTCGTATTCATCGTATCACCGGTCGTAACATCACCACCGCCAGTTGTCGGAGGCTCTGTTTCATTAGAATCCGCAGTTGGCGGAACACTCGGAGCATCCGGGGTATCACTCGGCGTAATAACATCCGTAGGTGTCGGACTTGGTTTTTCCTCTGGAACGTCCGTGATCGTTGGTGTCGGGCTTTCCTCCGGAACTTCCGTAATCGTTGGTGTCGGACTTTCCTCTGGAACTTCCGTAATCGTTGGTGTCGGACTTTCCTCCGGAACTTCCGTAATCGTTGGCGTATCCGTTGGTACCGGTGTATCCG
>DCGJ01000105.1 GCA_002315495.1 Lachnoclostridium sp. UBA1781
CGTTGTTCCTTCATTACGGCGGACCACACATTTACGTTGATGCAACCCTGAATACAAAGGGTGTTGATAATTTGGATGGTTGTGGCAATATGGAAGGAACTACCTTCTATCGTGACACTGCAATCAAGTCTCCGCATAATGCATTTGCAAGCGGTGCGGGTGTCATCAAGGGTGCGAATAAGAAAGGATATTCTTTGACGCACACAAGCTACTGGGCAGGAAGACATTTCCTTTTTGCTGAGGATGATAGTCCGAACATGCTTGAGAATGGAACGGACGCAACCTATATTGAACCGGGTTATAAGTATAACTATCCTTACCTCAAGTATAACGAAGAGGATGGTCTTTACTATCGATTCCAGTTTGGCGCGGCACATAAGGATAAGACTACAGGAGAGCAGCTTTGCTTTAAGAATGTAATCATTCAGATTTGTGACTGCAAGGTTTTGGATGACGAGAACTATCTTGAATTTGCAACCATTTCCTCCGGTCAGAGCGGATACTTTATTACAAATGGTAAGTGCGTTCCGATTACCTGGTCTAAGAAGAGTCTTTTTGCTCCGACCAAGTATTATTATGCTGACGGAACGGAGATTCAGCTCAATACCGGTAAGACGATGGTTTGTGTTGTTGCAACCTCTGCAAAGAGTAAAGTGGTGATTAAATAATGGCGAAAAAAGAACAGAAGAACGCAATTGAAGAAATTTATGAGGAGATGGGGACTACTTACACAGAAGGAAACCATTCTTCAAAGGATAGCCGTTCGGGGTGGGATACGGTGTATGTTATCATTCTCGTGGGCGGACTTCTTGCCGTCGGACTGGTTTTACTGTTACTTTCTGTATTCGTGAAAGCAATGGCGGACTGGACCGTCGGTGGTGTTGTCTTTATTCTTTTTGGAATTCTATTGTTTGCAATCGGAAGCAAAGTACAGAAATAGAAGAGTGAGTGTTGATGTGTGATAATGTGAAAAAACTGGTGGAACTGGTTCGAGGTCACCGTGTCGTGATTCAGACCCATGATTTCCCGGATGCCGATGCGATGGCCAGCGCATTTGGCTTGCAATGGATTCTTGCGCAGTATGAAATAGCGAGCGAGTTAATCTATCATGGCAGAATTGATAAGATGAACAACCGAAAGATGCAGAATCATTTTCAAATTCCGATGAGAAATTTGGATTCGATTTCGGATCTTTCCGAGGAATCTTATGTGATTAATATTGACGGTCAGAAAAACAACTCCAATTTTCGAAATGTGATTGGAAAGGAAGTCGCCTGCATCGACCACCATCCATGGGTGACCGATTACAAGTACGAGTATGTCGACCATCGAATCTGTGGAGCCTGCGCGTCCATCATTGCTCATTATATTATGGAGATGGAGGTGGAACCTCCGAAAAATGTCGCGACTGTTTTGCTGTACGGATTGAAGAAGGATACGAAAAACTTCTGTTTTGGTGTTACCGGATACGACATTGAGGCATTTGCCTATTTACATGAACGTGCCGATAACAATGCTATCATGAAGCTGGAGCAGAGCTCCCTGGAATTAGACGACCTGCATGCCTATGGAGATGCCTTTCGAAACATTCGAATCTACGATGAGGTGGGCTTTGCGCACATTCATTTTGATTGTCCGGACGGTTTGATTGCATCGATTTCGGAATTCATACTTTCTCTGGACGCAGTTACAATTGCTGTTGTGTATGCGGACCGCAACAATGGTTACAAATTTTCGGTTCGCTCGGAGTTATCCTGGCTAAATGCGGGAAAACTCATTAATCTTGCGCTTCGGGACATCGGAAACGGTGGCGGACATCATTCCATGGCCGGTGGATTGATTTATGCAGAGAGGAAGCATTTGCTTGGAGATCGAGCATCTCAAAGTATCCAGCAGCGCTTTTTAGCTGTAGTGGATGAAATAAAGGAAGAATACAAAAAAGAACGGAAGTAGCATTTTATGTACAAAATTCTATGTAAGGATGGAGCCGCAAAGCGCGCTGAATTTACGACTGTCCATGGAACGGTGCAGACACCGGTGTTTATGAATGTCGGAACTGCCGCCGCAATCAAGGGCGGCGTATCCAGCATTGATTTGGCTGGAATCGATACACAGATTGAGCTTTGTAACACCTATCATTTGCATGTTCGACCGGGAGATCAGGTCGTAAAGCAGATGGGGGGGCTCCAGAAGTTTATGAACTGGCAGAAACCGATATTAACCGATTCCGGCGGATTCCAGGTATTCTCTCTTGCGAAGCTTCGAAAAATCAAGGAAGAGGGCGTGACGTTCAACTGTCATCTTGACGGACACCGCATTTTCATGGGACCGGAAGAGAGCATGCAGATTCAGTCGAATCTTGGCTCCACGATTGCAATGGCCTTTGATGAATGCCCGCCGAGCAAAGCGGAGCGTTCCTACATTGAACAGAGTGTGGCACGTACCACGCGTTGGCTGAAGCGTTGTAAGGATGAGATGAATCGATTAAATGGGCTGGAAGATACGGTAAATCCGCATCAGATGCTGTTTGGAATTAACCAGGGTGGTGTTATTCCGGAGGTTCGTATCGAGCATGCAAAGCAGATTCGTGAATTGGACCTTGACGGTTATGCAGTTGGTGGTCTTGCAGTCGGCGAATCCCATGAGGAGATGTATAACGTGCTGGATCATGTAGTACCGTTTCTTCCGGAGGATAAGCCGGTTTATCTGATGGGAGTCGGAACTCCTGCCAATATCTTAGAAGCAGTTTCTCGCGGTGTGGATTTCTTTGACTGCGTCTATCCGACCAGAAACGGACGACATGGTCATGCGTACACCAATCGTGGACGCATGAATCTGAAGAATGAAAAGTATAAACTGGACCCACGACCGATTGAAGAGCGCTGTGGCTGTCCGGCCTGCAGAAATCATTCCAGAGCATACATTCGTCACTTACTTGCTGCCGGGGAAATGCTCGGTTGCCGATTAATGGTCTTGCATAATTTGTATTTTTATAATACAATGATGCAGGAAATTCGTGATGCGATTGAAAAGGGTTGCTACGAAGAATACAAGAAGAATAAATTGGAAGGCTTCCTCCGGAATGGAGAAGATTAGTCCAACGAAATTTAGGAGGAAACTGAAATGGGTAGTACTGCATTGTATTACATTGTAATGATTGGAGCGTTTTTTGCGATTTTCTACTTTATGTTGATTCGCCCACAAAAGAAGGAGCAGGCAAAGCAGGAAGCATTGCTTTCTTCCATCGAAATCGGTGACAGTGTTATTACAACTGCCGGTTTCTATGGTGTTGTAATCGACATTATGGAAGAGCAGAATGTTGTAATCATCGAGTTTGGTAATAACAAGAATTGCCGCATTCCGGCCAAGAAATCTTGCATTATCGAAGTTGAGAAGGCTAACAAAAACTAGAACCTGAGGGTGCCGCGAGAGCGGCACCTTTTTCATTTGGGGCCGCTCCCGCTTAGCTGCGTC
>DCGJ01000109.1 GCA_002315495.1 Lachnoclostridium sp. UBA1781
GGCAGCCACGTTCGTAATGGCCCCCTGGCACAGAATGTAGAGCGGGTGAGAATCCTCACGAAGCGCCTCCTCGATGATAAAGTCCACAGCCTCGCTCGAGCCCTCCTGCCCCGCATGGGTCAGCGGCTCTTCCTCGCCCATAAAGAAAGGAGTATCCAGCTTCATTGCTTCAAGAATCGTTCGAATCTCCTCGTAGCTTCTTTGAACAGAACCCGGCGCATGAAAATGCTCCGCCGTGATTCCCTTTACGATAAGCTTAGGAGATAACAGCGCATGTACGATGGCGAACGGATCATCTGCTTCACAGGCTGCGTCCGTATCAACGATCACCCTGATTTTCTTCTCATCTGAAACATCGAATAACAAAGGCATAATTTCCTCCCTTATATCACATTTTCCTCAAACTCAACAATCTTCGCCTCTCGGTAAATGCGCACCTTGCTCTCGTCGGTCTCGAAGAACTCTGCAATCTCCTTATCACTGACATGAGCCGGGAAACGGCGGCGACGGCGATGGCCGAAATGATGGAGATTATAAGTCTTCCACAGATACAAAACAACGATATTCACGAGAATAACAATGAACAGGAAGAAGAACATCAGGCGGGTTTCCGCAACCATGGATTCGTTATAGATCCAGATATCAATGGGGCGGAAGCCGAAACGCTCCGCAATTGCTCCGTAGATGAAATAAATCACATAGCTGATCATGTATGCCCAGCCCAATACCGTAAAGACAACCTCGATTACCTTCTTCCAGAGCTTCTGCTTTCCATCAATAACTTCCTTCTCCAATTCCTTCGCAGAGACCGGAACATCCGGCAATTCTCGCAGGATTGTTTGCTCTTGTTCTACAACGGTAGAATTCTGTGTTTCTGCACCATTTGCCATTTTCGGCGAAGTTACCGAAGGGGTGAGGGATGCTCCAATATTAACAGTCGAATCATTCGCCGAAATCGGTCCACCCTTCTCGGAACCGTCGTAAACCACACCCAGGGATTCGGCCGCATTTGCCTTAATCGAAGCATGGTCTACGGCAGGGACATGAACGAGTTTGAACCCCTCCGGAAACTCAATCTGCTTCCCATGATGCTCCTCCTTCTCCGTTGTGTCGATGCCTCGGTCCGGACTGGTCCAGGTGGCAAGCTTCTTACGTTTTCTTAAGATCGTTTTTGGCAGCGCCACGATGACCTCTAACGCATTGATATACCAGTAAAGAAGCGGATACCACACCGCCCACAAGCTATTCTTCAGTAGCTTTTTATCGTAGCGTTTGTCAAGAATCATCGCCACGGCAAACTGCACGATGCATACAAACGACAGAAACTGGCTCTTCCAGTAAAGCTCGTTGATGTAATCGCCCTTCGTCCAGCGAATGACTTCCAGAATTGCGAGATATAGCCAGCAGAAGGACCACACGATGGACAGACACTGCTCTAAGAACACCGGAACGAGTCTGCGCTCCTTCCAGCTCTTAAAGATGTTCACATGCCGGCCCATAACCTCCATACCGCCACGTGTCCAACGCTGTCTCTGCTTCCAGATGCCCTTCACCGTCTCCGGCACGAGCATCCAGCAAAGTGCTCTCGGCTCATATCGAACATCCCAGAAATTCTTCTCCAGCTTCCATGTTACCGCCACATCCTCGGTTACCATATCGCGGTCCCACAGATGGCAGTCCAAAAGCGCGCGCTTTCGATACGCCACCACAACACCGGATACGGTCATAACCTTCCCAAGCATTCGCTGCGTGCGTTTTATGAGGCTGATAATACTTGCATACTCACAGAGCTGAATCTTCGCCAACAGCGAGCTACGGTTTCTTACGCGAGGATTACCGGTCACGGCACCCACGCGTTCTCCGTTATTCTTATTCGTAAAATGCGGCACCATATATAACAGCGCATCCTTCGCGAGATACGAATCCGCATCCACACCGACAATGATTTCCCCGGAGGCTGCCAGAAGTCCGTGGTACAGCGCATTTGCCTTACCGGCATTCTTCTCCATATGCACCACACGAAGACGTTCATATTCCAGCGACAAATGCTGCAGCACCTCGTAGGTATTGTCCTCGCTGCCATCGTCAATCGCTATGATTTCATAATTTGGATAATCGAGTTCATCCAGTCGTTTTACGGTATTACGGATGGTTTCACCTTCATTACAGCACGGAACCAGAAGCGATACCATCGGCGTCTCCGTGAGTGGAAGCGGTTTCTTTCGCTCCACGCGAAAGTAAAACAGGATCCCACCAATCATCCATAGGGTACTCATACAGGCTGGGTACCAAAACACAAACAACACAATCCAATCCAGCATAAAGCAAGTCTCCTTAACTGACAGTAGGGAACTCCAAAACAAGCGGGGTTCCCTACAACTATTCGGTTATTTACTTTCCACTTTCGCCCGTCCGAATGACGAGGCGGACCTGCGACAGGTCATATACACACATAGCATTTTCAAATTAATTATTCGTTGTTGCCACCATATCAATCATGCACCAGTGTGGATTATCCACACCATCCTCGGAATCATCGATGTAGAGGAAGAAGAAGGTACTGTCGGTTGTGATGGATTTGAACTTCTGACCCTTCGTGTACATGTTCTTTGTAAAGATACAGCGAACGGAGTACAGAGTGTCCGTATATTCCTTGTACTCAGACACGGTAATATCTGAGAACTTCGGACTTGCGTCAACGTGGTCGCTGACAAAGGTAATGTCAACGCCGTGAGCGTACGAGTCAGCGAACTGATAGAAGTAGGAATCCTTTACCAGACGCGCCTGCATCGTAGCCAGACCATAGTTTGAGCCCTTCAGATCCTTATTGGTGAAATCAGCCCACATCTCGGCAGTTTCGAGCGCGTAAGCTTTACGATCCTCCGGAAGTGTTGCGGAGAAATCATCATCGACAACGAGAGAACCATTTCCCTGCTCATCAAAGGTCATTGCCTCACTCACATTGCCCTGTGCATCCAGAACCTGAACGGTTGGTGCATTGACAAGACCGGTGATTTCGTAGGTAATCGTACCAGGGAAGGAAACATAATTCAGAATCTCATCCGAAAGCTTGTAGTCCTTCTTTACAATCTCGCCCTTTTGGAACTCGACCGTAACCTCGACACCGTTCACAAGCAGCTTGTAATTCTCCGGCAGACTGTAACGGTAGTTGCTCGTCTGTACGCTAAGTACAGGTTCAATCTTGTCAATCTCCCAGTCGCACAGTTCAAGAATTGCAAATACGCTTCTCTGGTTCGTCGACTTCAAAGTCATTCTGGCTACCATATCCTCGCCGGAATAGATGTCATATACCGGTGCGGAGGCATCGTAGCTTCTTGTATTCTTTTTGTAGGTAAATGCTCCACCACCGCTCGTAACACTCTGCATATTCTGCACATACATCTGTACGAACGTATCCTTTGGTTCAAACACACCTGCGCTCTCCGGAAGCTCGACCATCGTCGAGATACTTCCGTCTTTTACCGCATTGGTGAACTCACCTACCAGGGTATCAATGGCATTATAGTCCTGCGAAGCTTCATACTTCACAAGGCAATCATCCACGTAGCTTAAGAACCTCGCACACAGAATAATCAAAATGAGTGCATACACGCCAAGGCAGGAGTAGAAGATAATTCTTCCGGTCTTCTCTCTCTTCTTGCGCTTCTTCTCCGCTCTCAGGCGGGCTTTCTCAGCTGGTGTCAGAACGCGCTTTGCGTTCTTATTTCTTGCATAATATTCATCCGGAGACATCTCATCTTCATCCGGATTGTACTGAATATGCGGATTCTGCTGGAGCGCCACATACATTCTGCGCTCACTCTCGTCCTTAAAGGTGACGCCACCTTTGGATCTTCTCTTTGGATCGCTCATCATCATTCCCCCCCCTTCCTAATTCTTCGGCATAACTACAAAACCGTCAGGAAGTCTCCAGGAGGAGTGCTGATAGTAAAGGGTTGTACTGGTCATCTCATACTCGCCGTCGTAATACATCGAGGAGCTGCTGCCGCCATCAAGGTTGGCCGCATTTATCGCACCATACTCAAGCATAATGGCAATCAGGTCGGAAGCGGTTGCACCGAGATGGCTCTGTGCACCTCGACCGTCGGTAACGAGCATAAGAATCGCACCGTCGGCACGCTGTCCGATTGCGGTACGCGGATTGGCACCACTACCCATACCATTCAGCTCACGGCCCTCGCCGTTAATTACAAGCGGAACGAAATGGTTGTTGGCATCGGTGGATTCTTCCTGGAAGCACACTGCATCACGAAGTCCGACTTCCTTACAGTAGCTTTCAAATGCGGAAGCGCTCTTAATATCCTTCAAATCCTTGATGATTAGGATGTTGTCGTTCGTAAGACCGATCAGGTAAAGACCGGAATTGGAATTCGGCTTGTTGCAGATAATCTTGCCGTTCTGCACAACAACACCGTAAGGATTACCACCCTTATTACCGGACGACTCATACAGACCGCCGTTAATTCCGCCGATTGCGCCGGCATTCTTAACAATCTTCTCAAGCTCGATACCATACTCGCCCCAGCCGTTACTGTAGGAGCTTCCTACACGCACCTGAGATGGATCCTTTACAATCATCAGCTTTGCAAAGAAGGTTCGTCCGGAAATCTCCACGATACGAACACCGTTCTTGTCAAAGACTTCCTTCTCCACATAATCTCCACCGGTTTCTGCTCCGGTATCGTCCGGATCATCATCGTCACCCTTAATGTTAATCAGATCCGTATCAATATCCGTCGTCATCGGAGGCATCGCGTTCTTCTCCTGAATTGCCACGATTTCCTCCTTGGACAATACCCAGGACGCCAAAAACTTCATCTGTCCGGATTCCAATATCGTGGTAACGAACAGTTCTTTTCCTGCCTCGGACGGGCCGTTGCAGCATTTGTAAATCATAATGTACGCGGTAGCAAGCAGAATGATCACCGTCACCAGAACGACCAACAGGGTACGTCCGAGGTACTTCAAAATCTTGCGCCAGATACTGTTTTTGTTTTTCTTTTTCTTATTCTTTGGCTTTGTAGTGCCTGCGCTTCGAACAGGCTGCTTCGTAGCGGTTCTGCCGGAAGTAGCGGTTCGAGTAGCATTTGCCGTGCGAGCTGCCTCAGCGGTTCGATTGGCGTTCTCTCTTGCTCTTGCAAAAGAGCCCGGTGTCGCACTTGGTTTCGCACCGTTACGACTCGTCGGTGTGGAACCGGAATTGTTGTTCTGCATAAAAAACTCCTTCCCTTTTTTGTGTATAATCCTTTATCGTTTATTCTGCAGAATAAATCTTACCCATCTCAATCTTGTCAAATGCTGCTTCCTTCTTCATGGAATACTTAGCCTCAATCGCAGCATATGCCTTGGCAACATTCTCATCCTTTGCGGTCTGAAGTGCAGATTCAAGCGCATTGTCATAACCGACATACTGCGTGTTGTCAATCAGCTTAATGACATACACACCGCCCTCGGTCGTAAGGCTCGCAATATCGCCCACCTGCATCTCCAAAACGGTATTGATATACTCCTTCTCAACAGCGCTGTCATTGCGATAGAAATCGCGGTTCGCATAGGTCATAATCGTGGAATATACCTTCTGAATATTGCGAAGGTCACTTCCCTCCTGTGCGCGGTTATAGGCATCTTCAATCGCATTCTTACGAAGCGTAAGCTCTGCCTCACCATACTCTACAATCTGAAAATCCTCATCGTAGCTTCTGGTTGCAACATACACATAGTCGGTCTCGTAAACACGATAATCTTCCTTGTTCAGGGTAGCCTCAATCGTTGCCTGATCGACGGTAACATTCGCCGTAACATACTCTTCATACTGACCGGCAAGCAGAATTCTCTCGTAGCACTCCGTCAACGTCTTCTCGTCCAATCCGCAACGTGCGCGCTCTGCCATCGTATAATTCGCAAGGAAGTTGGCAACCAGACGCTCGATGCTCTTCGCTCTGGTATCATCCAGGGTTAATCCCGCTGCCACTGCATCCTCATACATAATTGTTGTGTAAACCATTGCAGAAAATGCGGCATTGAGATAGGTCTCCTTCATAGGACGATTGTCCTCTCCGGTCATCTCCCAGAACTTGTATTCATCTCCGTAGATTGCCTGAAAATACGCACCATTTTCCTTGTCGTATTCCACGCCGGTACGCTCATAATAAGCCAGATAATACATCATCATATCCTTGGTGATTTCCTTCGTGCCGTTCGGGCCGGTAAGTGTCAGAATCACGGTCTTCCGGTTCTCCTCCGCCTTCTGCGAAATCAACTCCTGATAGTCGGCCTCGGTCACTTCCTTCTTGCCACAGCCTGCGAACAGACTTACTGCCATTAACATCACCAATACACAACAAACTACTTTTTTCATACTACACTCCAATCAAACTTATCGCGCCGGTTCTGCACCGTACACGAGCTGGTCGCCCTCGTAGAGAGCAAATGTGGTCGCCGGCTGCAGACGACTGCCATTATTGCCGGTGATACACTCGTAGGATGGGTCGTTGGAATTGTCCCAAGCGCCCTCCGCATTGCGCATTCTAAACTGCACTTCCTTCTTGTAGGCCGACTGTCCGCCCGGACGAATGTCCGCGCCGCTAAAGTCAATCTCCACATAGTAAATGTGCTTTTCTTCGTTCCAGACCTGAAGCTGGGACGCATTTCCCGCCTCCATATAGTTGGTCGTAACCAATACATCGGAAACGGTTCTGCCGGAATCATAAACCTCAGTTAAGTCAACGAAATAACGAAGCTTCAGATTGTCGGTCTTTCTTGCCGGCCATGCCGTCTTATTATACACGAAAGCACGTATCTCTATCAAGTCTTTATCGCTAACATTTACACAAGCTTCTACCGATAATTCCACATCGGAAATGCTCTCCACGGCTCCAAAATCCTTCAAGGTCTGTCCGCCGTAATATTTGTACATATGTGCCAGAATTCCGACGAAGCCGGCATTGTAGTCACAAGCCACCTCGTTATTCGTAAAGTTATTTACGGTATCCTCGTAGCCATCGTTCGCATTTGGTCCACCCACAAGCGCGCCATAAAGCGTATGACGGGCTTCCGACGGCTCATTCATATTGTCACAATACGACCCCTGCGCGGTTCTGTGATGCGGATTCACCGGATAATTCTCGCCGTAGCCGCACACATAGCTTCTTCCTGTGCTTCCAAGTGCATAATTCACCTGACTCTCCGCAAAATCGATGTAGGTCTTCACCTTCGTCTTGTCACACACCTCAGACTCGGCGTAGATATATGCCAAAAATGCCTGGGTAGTCGCGTATCTTAAAGAGCCCCACGAATCAAGCCAAGCAAGTCCCTTCGGGGTGTAGGTGATGCGCTTTCCGTTGTAGCCGGTGGTCCACCAGTCGAGATTTGCCTCGATGGCATCGATATGCTTCTGCCCCTTCGTAAGGCGTGCAAGCAGAAGTCTCGTACCGTCATGCACATCGTCCCAGCAATGGGCCCAGATATAATCCTGGTTTGCCTTCTCAACGTACGTCTCCGCATCGGTCAGATACTTCTTCTCATTGGTTGCGATATAAAGCCAGGTCGCAGCCCAGGAGATTTCGTCCTCGCAGCCGCTGTTGATGTTGTAGTACGCATTTGCAACACCATCGGACAGATAACCCTGGTCCGACGGGTTCTTAATTGCCATATCGTAAAGTGTCTTCGCATGCTCTAAGCAGGTCTTGGCGTAAGCCTTATCCGTCTTCTCAAAGACGATACTGCAAACTGCGAGAGACGCAGCGGTTTCGGCCACAACCGATGCACCCGGGTGGTCTGCGGTCACCTTGTAGGACGGGCGTTTCATGCTCATCGCTTCGCAAGGCCCCCACCAACCATGATCAGCACCGCCGTCTCCGACCTGGTAATAGTACTCGTTATCGGAGGTGTGGCATTTGATAAAATAATCGTTCGCCCACTTGATATTTGCGAGTGCAAACTCGAGCTGTCCGCTCTTCTCGTAAGCGTCATAATCCTCGTACAAAGACCATCCGAGCATCGCTGCGGAGTAAGCCATCGGGAGGTTAAATTTCATGTTGTCGCCGGCATCGTACCAGCCACCGGTCAGGTCCACGCCGTTATCCGCGCCGTCGCTCATACCCGAGTCGCCGCGCCAGTTACAGCGGGTCTCTTCAGGGATATCGCCGGAGCGCTGAAGCTCATAGAAAATGAGTGCCTTCTGCAGCGCTTCGCCATAATTATAATCGCCGGTGCCCTTCGTGCCCTCGTAGCCATTTCCCTTCTCGGTAAGATTACCGGTATTCAGGATTCCATTCGAAGGAAGGCCGGAAAAGCCGGAGGTCGTTGGAGTCGGTGCCTTCGTCGGCTCGGCGGTCGGATTCGTCGGGTCAGTCGGCGGGTTCACCGGGTCAACCGCATCCACGGTTTTCGGGTTTGAATCGCCGGTTGTCGATGTTTCCACGCCGTTCGGATTCTCATTGCTTCCGGAGGTGTTTGGAACCAAACTCTCGTCCGGATAGAGCGGTCCTTCGGCGGTCTGAGCCGGGTCCGGAGATTGGGAAGCATTTGGCTCAATTTTGTTGTCGGTCTTACCGCTTACCAAAAGTAAGATACAGCCAAGCACAAGCACGAGAATCGCGCCGCTAAGACCGGATACCGCCATAAGAAATTTCTTTCTTACTTCATCTTGTTTCATCATTGTGTCCTCTTTTCACTATTACTCGCTATCGAAAGCACCGGGGGTGCTTACTCTCCTATTCAGGGAAACCACCATGTTCCCCTCTTCTCTAATCTCGGGCAATATCCTCAGGATTACCCGGGAGCGCCATCATCTGACGGACATAATAAATCAAAATCGGAACAGCAAGTGCTGTACTGGTGAAGTCCGCAATCATCTGTGTCATCTGAAGTCCCCGAAGTCCAAGAAAATGCTCCATAACAAATGCCGTCGGAATGAAAAACAACCCCGATCTTGCCAACGCCATACCGGTCGCGGGAACGGTCTTTCGTATCGTCTGAAGATACATATTACAAAGGATATTCACGCCGACAAATGCAAAACTCAGACTGTGGTAACGAAGTGCAACCTTACCGATTTCGATGAGCTGTGCGTCATTCTTACGAAACCAGGTGATGATGGTCGGAGCGAAACGGGCAAGCGCCGCTGCCACAACCACACAATACACCGTTGCCACCTTCAGGGAGTAAATCAGTGCCTGCTTTACGCGCTCGTACTTCTTCGCGCCGTAGTTAAAGCCGCACACCGGCTGGAAGCCCTGTCCGAAGCCGATTAGTGCCGCGCCGGAGAAGAAGCCGATTCGGTTGACTACGGAAAATGCGGCAATGGCCGATTCTCCATATCCGCCCGCAAGACGGTTGGTTACGATGGTCGCAACGCTGGCAATTCCCTGGCGGGAAAGTGACGGCAAACCGCCCGCATTTACCTCACGAAGAAGATGCAGACTTGGCCGGAAATTCTTAACCTGTGGATAGATACTGTCGCGCTTCCGGCATAAAAATACCAGCAGAGTGAAGCTGAAAATCTGGGATATCATGGTTGCCAAAGCCGCTCCGGCGGTTCCCATATCCAGCACGAAGATGAGTAGCGGGTCAAGGCCGATATTTAGCACTGCGCCGGCGGAGATTCCAATCATGCTGAGAAACGCATTTCCCTGGAAACGCATCTGCACATTCAGGATGAAGGAGCACATAACAAACGGGGTGCCGAAGCAGATGAACTGCATGTATGCTTTCGCGTCCGGAAGGCATGCCGGGGTGGCGCCAAGGAAGGTGCACACACGCTCCATGTTCGTCAGCCCGAAGAGCATAATAAGGACACCCAGTCCCATACAACAGAAGAAACCGAAGGCAGACATCTGCTCCGCTTCTCTTTTTTTCTGTGCACCCAAAGCGCGGGAGATGAAGTTCCCGGAGCCGTGGCCGAAGTAGAATGCCAGTGCCTGCACGAGTGCGCTGTATGAGAACACCACGCCCACACCTGCGGTAGCATTTGTACTGATTCGTCCGACAAATGCGGTGTCCACCAAGTTATAAAACGATGACACGAGCATACCCACAATGGACGGTATCGCCATACGATTTACGAGCCGGCTAACCGGCTGCGTTGTCATCTGAATGTATTTTTCGTTCTGTTGTTCCATCCTTCTCCCCCATATTGGTCAATCACATACACGATGAGACGTTCTCATTTTGTGGAATCACTTTTATCCTTACAGTACCGCAACAACGATGCCCGCAATGATGACCGAAGCACAAATCAGCTTGTAACGAATATTCTTCTCGTGGAAGATAAAGCGGCCTCCAAGAATCGTCACGATACAGCCCGACTGTTTGATTAGCGTCATAATCGTCACCTGACTGTCCGCGTAGGAATTCGCAATAAAGAGACACCGGTCCGCGATGACAAATGCGATGCTGAGAATCCACACCCAATGATTCGTAAAGCAGGACTTCCAATTCATCGGCGTCTTGGTGACCAAAATGTACACGAGGTACATTAACGTCAAAAACAGCATGTACCAAAATTGCAGCTGGCCACTTGTCATGTTCTTCATCAGAATCTTGTCCATCGTGCCGGAGACGGCGTTAAACAGGCAGGAAATCAGGGCCAGGATTACCAGAAATGGGAAGGATTTTTGAAATGCCTTCCAACCATCTCGCGGTGTGGCATTGATTGTTACAGTTGCGGTTTTTGTTTCTGTTTCGCAGGCATCTTGCCGTTCTACTTGTGTAGAACACTCTTCTTTCACATTCGTTTCTTTCTTTGGTTCTTCGGAAGCAGGCTCTTTCTTCGCCCAACGAAGCATCACGAGACCGGTGCAAACGAGGATGAAGCCAACTGCCTTCGGAAGCGTAATCTTTTCCTGCAGAATAACCACGCCCAGAAACATGGAAAACAAAACGCGGGCGAGGTCGAGGATACCGTACAGCGAAATCGGAAGCTTCTTAATCGCATAGAAGCTACAGATCCACGCGATAAAAATCACGAACGATTTGAAGCCGATGGCAAGGTACTGCTTGAGCGAGAGACCGCCGAACTGAGGGGCCGCATTTTCCGAAAGAAAAACCGTACTCAGATTCGAGACAATGACGATGACAAACGAAATGAGGGTGTATAAAAACAACACCTCCATCACGGTATTTCTCGTCAGTGCTTTTTTCTTCAGAATCTCGCGAACGCCCTTTAGTAGGCCGTACACAAGAACCAGCGACATCCAAATCATAGTTCCTTTTAGAAGAGCGCGATGCCCTCCGTTTTACCTCGCATTTTACTTCGTATAGTATTTCTTCAAGACTTCGGAAGCCTTCTTGTCATAGATGGAAAATCCCGGATGCTTGTCCTTCGGAAGTTCGTGTCTCCAATCCCACCAGAAGAAGCCCTTCATCCAGTCCACATCTTCGAATACCTGCAGACATGATTCAAAGAAATTCGCCTGCTCGTCCTCATCGTAAGGCAGCTCGTAGTGCATAAAATCCCACGGCATCGTCGCACAGCCTCTTGCACTTCGGCAACCAATCTCCATGAAAATGATTGGCTTGTTCCACTTCTCGTTAACCGCCTTGAGATTGTCGCGGACCTGCTCCCAGACCACCTTCATCTCCTCTACGGACGCGCCGCCTTCCTTTGCGACCGGATAATATGCGCTTGTGCCGATGTAATCGATGGCATCGTACCACTGCGCCACCATTTCCTTGCCGTGGTTCGTATTGTAAGTAAGCGGGCCGTGATAAAGCTCGCGCACCTCAGCAATCAGCTCGCGCCAGTGCTTCTCCTGGCGTTCGGTGCCAAGCATTTCGCAGCCGAGACAGAACATGTCACAACCGGTGTATTCCGCAAGCTCCGCCATGCGGGTGATGTAACCGCCGTACTCGTAGAACCATTTTGCCCAGCTTCCGCGGTCCTTCCAGAAATCAATCTCCGCACGCCAGGTGCGATCGTTACATTCCATCATCGGCTTCAGGCAAACCTTCATGCCAAGCTCGTGTGCATAGTCGATAAATTCAATCAATTCAATATCCGTCACGTTCAGGTTGTAATTCAGGCGAATCTCCTGTGAATTCTTCGTCTCCTGACGCTGGTCCACGCAGAGTGCAATCCACTCCGTACCCGTTTCGCGAAGGGCCTGTAGTGACTCCTTCGTGCATGGCTTCTTCAGGTCGCCGCGATGCGTCATGAAGCCAAAGCTGTAGCCCTTAATATCGTATCCCATGTTATACCTCTTTATATTTCGTTGCGCATTTTTAAAGATGTGCGGTTTCAAAACCAGTGATGCTTCTTCACCATTCTTCTCATATATGCAAAGGTGTAGTCCTCACCTTTTGTTGCCAGCATGGTCAGAAGCTTCTTAAGAAGCGCATCCGTCTCCGGATGAATCAGGTAATACTCGCGTGTGCGATTGTAATACTCAAGAGCCGCATCATCCGTGTATTGGTCGCCTTTATACACCTTGCTGGCCGCGATGCGGTCGCAAACCATTTCAAGCACATACCGCTCCGGCATCTTCATGCCTGTGTACTTTTTCTCGGTCATGCTGAAGTCAACCCAGTACTCCCAGTGATGCTTATTTCTTCCCTTGTGATGCAGCCACGCGTCGCTGTAGCCCTTTTCCAGTCGCTCACCGACATTCGGACTACGGTCACCCTGGTAGTAACGGGCTCCGTTCAGAAGCTCGATGGGGGTGTACTTGGACAAGTCGTGCAACAATCCCTGCCGATACAATCCAATCCGAAAACAATTCTTCATTACGCCGATTTTATGTGCATTAATCGTAGCCAAATGCTCCTTTAGCCGAAAACTCATATTCCACCTCCCGGATTGCTGATTGGACCGACTTCTCTCACGTTCCTGTAAGCCCCTAAAATACCACTATTATTTTACCATATCACACCGAGTGACACAACCCGAAGAGTTGGTTAATTCGGGCTGGAATTTGTACGAATTGCTCAGATATTGCGGGGTAGGGAGCATGGGTGGAGTGGGCTTGGGTGATTCGGGCTGGTATCGCTGGAGGTGGTATTCAGGTTGCCTGAAGCTTTCCGTTTCTGAATACCGCTCGGGACTTTCGGTATTCAGGTTGCTTGAATACTTCTGCTTCTGAATACCATGCCAACATCGACTTATATTCTACCATTGTAGAATATAGTGATGAACAACAATTTTCCCATTCTCTCTATCAAGATTTCGCAAAAAAAAATTCGGCCGGCAGGACCCACAACAGCGGGTCCTGCCGGCAACACTTCCCACCGCGCTTCCTTAGCCACTACCAAGAAAGAAGGAGAAAGGACGAAGGGCGACCCAGTCGCCCCTCGCCCTCTTTCTTTCGAAGAGAAGAAACAGCCACTCTAGGCTGCCCCAATCTTTTCTAATTTCCTTCCCTCTTTACTTTGTTCAGAACGCGTTCGGCGCGTTCTGGAAGACCTGGCCCCCGACCGTCATCTTCGTGCCGTTT
>DCGJ01000027.1 GCA_002315495.1 Lachnoclostridium sp. UBA1781
CAGATGGGGTTTCAGTTATGACTTCACCGGTAGTTGGGGCAGTGTTTTTTTGCAAGCAGCCTGTTGCAAATGTGATTAGGAGGACACATAGGATGCACAGGCAAGCCAGCTTTTGTTTTTCAAGTTTCATTTTGATTCCTTTCTTTTGAGAAATGGTTTTAGGACAAATGCATTATATCAATTTACAAAGAAACTGAAAATACCCACCACACAAAAACACCCGCCGGGAAAGTCAGTTCTTCCCAGCGAGTGGAGCATTTTACTTATGGTGGTCATTAGTTTTCTACCCTCAAGACTTTTGGCAACGTCAGTAGTTATCACTTCCTATAGTTCCCGTCTTTTGCGCTTTGTTCATAATCTCCTTAACATCATCTGCACCTTCAATTTTAGTTATAGCAAAACATTTCTTACCGGCATCCTTCAAGGAGGCCCCAATGTGATATCCCTCTACACCATCAATAATCAAAAAACGATCATGAAATGCGGTGGTTCTTCTGACCGTTAATGTAGGATACTGTGTATTGAAATTATGAATATCTTGCTGCGAAATTCTTGCACCGGGCAGCGTGTACGCCCAAACATCCACACCTTTATTTTTCTTAGAGGCACCTTTTTCTACTAATTCTTGGACGGCAAATATTAATTCTTTTGAGAAGGGTTCATGATTATTCAACTTTTCTTCCAAGAAATTAAGTGCCAGATAATAATTTCTTACTTCTTGTTCCGGTTTCAAAAAATGATTTCTATCATCACTTTCAATTACTTCATTCACCTGCTTTTCCGACAACGGATTGCCCTCTATCTTATTCGAAGCATATGAACTTTTCTTTTTTGAATTTTTACACAATTTATTGGCGACACTTTTTGAAAGTTTAACAGATGAGACGTTATATCTGTTTTTGTCTATTTCCGAAATATATCTTAAGATTTCATTTGATAATGTAACTTTAATCATAATAAAACACTTCCTTTCAAATATTATTGAACCAAAAACAACGTACTTAGTCCATTATTTTTACACTATTTTTTCACTATTTTTCACTAAATCGTCCGGACGAAAATGATGTCCCTGCTTATCGATGTGGAATTTACCGAAAAGGCACAGAGTAAAACACCCGCCGGGAGGGGAATCTCTCTCGGCGGGTGATAACAATTCAACTATTCTATTACAGTTCTTTAATAAACATCTCGAAGTTCTTATGGAAGATCATCTCCAAACGCTCCTCACTGAGTCCAAGGTTCAAAATCGTCTCAATTTCGGTCTTCGGGTCCCACATCGGGAAGTCGGTTCCGAAGAAGACATGATCCGGGGCAAATGCCTCGATGCCCTTTAACGCGGTTTCCGGACCTGCGAACTGAATCGTGGAACTGGTGTCTACAAACACGTTTTCCAAACGAAGGAATTCTCTCGCATCGTCCCACTCGGACCAGCCGCCAAAATGCGCACTGATAATCGGAAGCTTCGGGAACATTTTCGCAACCTTTTCAATTCGCTTCGGACCGGAGAAATCAAAGCGATTATCGCCGGCATGCGTAATCAAAAACAGGTGCTTACTTGCCATTGTTTCGTACAACGGGAACAGTCTCTCATCGTCCACCGTAAAATGCTGAATGTCCGGATGAATCTTGATTCCCTTCATTCCAAGCTCCAGCACACGGTCACACTCCTTGTCGAACTCCGTATAGTCTGCATGCATCGTGCCTGCGCCATACCAGTTTGGATGTGCCTCCAGCGTACGTCCGATAAAGGAATTGATAGATTCTACCTGCTTTGCAGCGGTTGCTGCGGAAAATACGAGGCAGCTTTCAATTCCTGCATCCTTCGATACATTTGCCAGATCCTCTACCGTACCCAAATGGTTACACATGGTCTTCGTATCCAACTTAATCGGAGTATCACAGGTTTCGTAAAACACTGCTGTTGCCTTTACTGCCGGCTCAGCAATCTTATCCGGAAAAATATGTGTATGTGCATCTATAATTTTCATAGTGCTTTAACCTTCTTTCTGAAATCCATGTTCTTACTCCTACACCAGAAGCTCCCGCACCATCTCCGGGGTGAAGGTCACGCTCGTGCATTCACCGTTCTCGATACGGAAAAGTGCATTTGCCGTAAGATGCTCGGCGGCCTGCTCCAGGTCACGAATACCGGTCGTTTCGGAGTAGATTCGAACCACTTCCTCAATGGCTTCCTCAGGAATGATACATTCCTCCGGCTTCAGAGCAATTCGCTTCAGAGCTTTCGGAAGAGAGAACTGGGAGAAGATAATCTTCTTCTCTTCTGCGGTGTAATCCGGAAGCTCAATCACAGCGAAACGGGACATAAGCGGAGCACTGATCAGGCTCTTGTCATTTGCCGTTGCAATCGGATATACGCCAACGGTCGGAACCATACATTCCATATAGTTATCGGTAAAGCCGAGGTTATCAAGAAGGGTAAGCAATACGTCGGCAGGATTGCCGTTTCCCTTGCCCGCATTTGCCTTATCCAGCTCGTTGATAATGAAGACCAGATTGGAGCCACCGGAAACCGCAAAGGCTTCCATAATGATACCCGGCTTTGCGTTCGCGTACACACGGGAGGAACCGGTGAGCTGCTCCGGGTCGTTAATGGAGCTCATATCGAGCGTGGTCCAAGGCATCTTCAAAATCTTCGCAACTGCATATGCGATTTGGGACTTACCGGTACCTGCCGGTCCGATGATTAACATACCATACGCCGGCAGGGTGTGGGTACGATTGATCTGCACGATGGTTTCGAGAATTCTCTGCTTCACCTTCTCCATACCATACAGTTCTTCGTCCAAAATGCGCTTTGCTTCCTTCAAATCAATGGACTTAAAATAGTTACTCTTCCACTGCACATTCAGCATAATGGAAAGTGCTCTCTGCGCATGACGACGCTCCTCCGGAGACACCTCCTGGGAACGTGCTACTGCCAGATTTCTTCTTGCCCAAAGGCGGATATTCTCCGGCAACGTATCGCCGGCACAGTTCAAAAAGTCCGTAATCGACTGAATGGAGGTGATACGCATATCATCGCCCACTTCATCCATATCTTCGTCCTTTGTGGTCTCTACAGGAGGGTTACTTGCCAGCAGACGCTCAATCATAAACTGAAGGAAGCCATCCTCTGCAGACAGCTTGCTGCCACCGCCAAATGCGACCTCACGAATCTTGTAAACCGCATAGCCCTCCGTCGTGTTCGCACCGGAAAGACGCACACTGATTTTGCTTTCGCCAAGCCACTTAATGAGACTGGTAAAGCGGGAATCAATCTTCAGAATATCTGCCTCAAAACGACCGTCCTCCTCGTCAAATGCGAACGCAGTCGCTTTATTCGGATTCATAAAGATACCATTGGAATGATGCTTCCACTGACGCTTCTCATTGCTGAGCACCAGAATCGGCTGCTCTGCGGTCGGTGTCTGGTTATTCGATGCAAATGTGGTATAAGTGCAGACCACCTCACCCTTTGCCAAAGATTTTCCGCTAAAATCGCTGACGCGCATGTAATTATCCATCTCTGCTCCTTTGTTTCTTCCTACTTCATCGCATTTGCAAGAGCTTTCATTGCAATGCGGTTGTCATCCGTAAGGGAGGACTTAATGGTCACCATCGGTGCCACAATCTCGATGTTCTCCATCTCCTCAAACATAGCCTTCATTATGCTGCCTGCCTTCGGTGCCCAGGAGCCATTTTCCACAAGACCGATTTTACGCTTGCAGAAGCCCTTCGAAGCCAAGTGATGAATAAAGGAATGCATCGGAGGGAACAGGCCGGTATCATAGGTGCATGCACAGCAAATCATGCGGTCGTAGCGAAATGCGTCCTCTACCGTCTCCGCCCAATCCTCGCGGGTAATATCCACGAGCTTCACCTTCGTATCGGTAACCGCCTTCAACATCTCCACCAATTCCTCAGCCGCTGCCAAAGTATTGCCATGAATGGATGCGCAAACCACGAGAATTCCGGACTCCTCCGGCTCGTAGCTGCTCCAGGTATCGTAAAGCTTAATGTACTTGCCCAGATCCTCATCCAAAACAGGTCCGTGAAGCGGAAGCAGCTTTGTAATCTCAAGTCCTGCTGCCTTCTTAAGAAGTGCCTGCACCTGTGCGCCGTAGCGCCCAACGATGTTAAAGTAGTAACGTCTTGCCTCGCAGGTCCAACCCTCAGGATCATCGTAGGAGAGACTGCCGAATTTGCCAAATGCGTCCGCACAGAACAACACCTTCTCGCTTTGCTCGTAGGACATCATAACCTCCGGCCAGTGAACCATCGGAGCTGCAATAAACTGAAGGGTGTGTGCACCAAGGGAAAGGGTGTCTCCCTCCTTGATGACAAGCTTCTCATGACCTTCGGTCGGAACCGCAAACTGCTTCATCATGTTGAATGCAAGCGCACCGGAGACAATCGTTACGTTCGGGTAAGCATTTAACACCGCACCAAGACTTCCGGAATGATCCGGCTCCATGTGCTGCACAATCAGATAGTCCGGCTGACGATTGCCGAGTGCCTCTGCGAGATTCGCAAGATACTGCTCGGTGCAGCGGTCATCCACAGCATCGAAAATCGCAATCTTCTCGTCCAAAATCACATAAGAATTGTAGGACACACCATGCTCCAAAACCAGCTGACCTTCGAACAAGTCAAGATCGTCATCATCACAACCAACATACTTAATCGCATCTGAAATAAACATATTTTTCATCCTTTCAAAGTGTAATTTTTATCAATAATCTTTATCCAATCGAATGCATATTAATTATACCGATTTTTTTTCTCGATACAACCCCTAATTCTGCACGCGGTCCTTACCGACCGCTGCATCACTGGCCTTGAATTCCGTACCGTTCAGCATCCTCTTAATATTCGGCAAATGCTTCACAAAAATCACAGCGGTAATCGGCAGCGTCGCAAGCACTACCAAAATGCTCCACGTGGTCAGAAGCATGTAAATCGGATATGCCACGATGGTAATCATCGTTCCGAGCACAATGTAATCCGTTACCTTTGCAACGGTAATGATAATCACGCCCATAATAACCGCAAAGAAAAAGCTAAATCCGCACATAACACCAATGAGAGTTGCGAAGCCCTTACCGCCCTTAAAGTTCATATAGAACGGGAAAATGTGCCCCATCACACAGGCGGTCCCTGCAAGTGCCGCATATGCCGGGTCGTAAGGGAACAACAGCCGTAAAATCACCACGGCGAGAACGCCCTTTAAAAAATCCATCA
Organism: Lachnoclostridium sp. UBA1781; assembly: GCA_002315495.1. Classification (GTDB taxonomy): domain Bacteria; phylum Bacillota; class Clostridia; order Lachnospirales; family Lachnospiraceae; genus ISDg. The sequence continues at coordinate 5,242 of DCGJ01000027.1, forward strand.
CACCGACGAAAAGGCCCCATTTCCATCCGATTAACATCACAGTATTCGATGCCCCAAGGTTACCGCTTCCCGCACTCTGAAGGTCGACCTTCTTTATCATCGACACCACCTTTGCGGTATTAAAGCAGCCAAGAAAATATCCTAACAAAAGGGCAAGCAAGATGCCAGCAATTACGTCCATATGTTTCCTCCCAATCCGTCTATTCTGAATAAAACAATCTTTCAACCGCTTTCGAACTCAAAACCCCTTTAGGCACGCTCGGTTGCTAAAATTTCGGCCGCATTTGCCAGAAATTCCTCGTTCGTTTTACTGCGGCGAATCTTATTCCACACCCAGTCACTGTCGGGATATGCAGTCTTCATAAACGACCAGATTTCCTTCATCTTAAAGAGCACATCCTTTCGCCCGAGGGCCGCAAGATAGATCTGATACAGTTCCTTGTGAAATGCGGCAAGCTCCTCACAGGAAGCTTCCTTTCCGGTCCGAATCGCACGGAAGATATCCGGTCGTGCGATTGCTCCACGTCCCAACATTAACGCACTCGTTTTCGGGTATCGCTCTGCCATCGCAATTGCATCAGAGTCAGTAAACAGATTGCCGTTATAGACAAGCTTTCTGCCATTCGCTGCGCCTTCATCCAACACCTGATATGCTTCTTCATACTGAGCCAAATGCGGCTCGCCCTGATACATCTCCATCCGCACTCTCGGATGCACAATCAGCTCCGAGTAAGGATAGCGGTTATAGATCTCCAGAATGTCGGCAAATTCCTCCGGGTCCGCATATCCGATTCGCGTCTTAATGGACACCTTCACCTGCGCCTCGGAAAATATCTTCTCCAGAAAGCGGTCCAGTCCCCACGGGTCCTGCAAAAATCCGCTGCCACGCCCCTTCTTCACAACCGTCCCCGACGGACAGCCAAGGTTCAGATTGACTTCTTCGTAGCCGAGGTCACGAAGCGCATTTGCCGTCTCTAAAAAGCCCTCCGCGTCATTGGTTAAAATCTGCGGAACGGTCTCTAATCCCTCGTTATGACCGGGCTCGATTTCGCGCCCAAAACGACTGGATTCGCCAATCCTCTGCGCCGGAGTAATAAACGGGGTAAAATATCGGTCCACCGAGCCAAAATGCTTCGCCACCAGCCTTCGATACTGCCAGCCCGTAACCCCTTCTAACGGAGCCAGATACAGCCGCATGGAGTCCACCGCGCGAGGCGTAGTGGTGTCGGGTTCTTTCACAAAAATCTCCGTCATCGCCCGCTCCTACTTCTGATGGATGTCCAACTGGTTGAACGGAATCTCGATTCCGGCCTGATCCAAATGAGCCTTCACTACACGGATGGCGGTACGATACATCTCCGGCCGTTTCTCCGGTCTGCAGAAATATACGATAAGATAAACAAGAGCGGAATCCTCAAATTCCTGAAGTCCCTTGTAAACTGCGTCATTGATGCCCTTCTCTTTCTTGAGGGCTTCCGATGCTTCCGCAAGGACCGCATTTGCCTTCTCGGTTGGAAGGTCATACGGGAGCGGAACACGAATGCTGTTCAGTGTGCCAACCTTGGAAATTTCGGAAATATTTCGGTTACAAATGGTCATCAGATTCAGCGTGTAGATATCGCGAATCTTTGTGCTCTTTAAGTTAAATTCTTCCACGCGGCCGTAGGTATCGCCGTAATGCACCACGTCTCCCACATCAAAGAAATCGTCAGTCATAATGTGAATACCCATGATGATATCCTTCAGGTAGTCCTGCAAAGCAAGACCGACAACCGCACTGGCAACTCCGAGGGAGGTGACAAGACCGGCCACATTAATGCCGTTGATGCCGAGAACAAGTAACAGGGTTAGAACGAAAATGACCGTCTTCACGATACCCAAAATCGTGTGACTGAGTGCCTCGACCTTAGTTTTCTTATCTGCGGACAGATTGGTTTTGGAAAGGACCTTTTTGTAGATTTTCTTGATCGCAATCCAAAGTATGATAGAGAATAAGATAATAATTACGCTGATGATAAACTTCGGAGAAGTAAGAAACTTCATCCTCTCCGTGGCCATTTTCCAGGCATTGATCAACGTGTTTTTCATATGTGTTCCTCCGTTATTTAAAATCGTCTTAATCTTTCATATAAATCGATGTTTTTAAGAGCTTTCAATATTCTACCATTGTAGAATAACAGCTCCGTTATCCTTCAGCCAGCCCCGTAACTGCTTGTAATTCGGCAGTACCTGTTCTACCTCCGACCAAAATGCGGCCGAGTGATTCATCTCTCTTCGATGGCAGAGCTCATGCACAATCACGTAATCCACCACCGCCTCGGGCATCATAATCAGTCGCCACTGGAGATTGATATTTCCTACCGAACTGCAGCTGCCCCATCGCGAGGTTCCATCCTTAATTGCCACTCGTCCGTAGCTAATTCCCATTCGCTGTGCCCAGTGAGCGACCTTACCCTTCAGCACATCTCCGGCTGATTTCCGCATCGTCTTCTCAACTGCCTGTTGCATGATTTCCGGCTGATACCTCTGCGCTCGCAGAGTTAACGTCCCTACAACCTTGTCGGTAAGCGCTTCCCCGCAATCATACGCCTTCCACACCTCCCGGTCAAATACCAATCGGCAGCCGATCGACTCCGAGTTCCAGCTGTCACTTAAGTTGTGGACGAGCATAATTTTTCCGCCCATGTATGGAAATGCGGCCCCATCCGCAAAGCGCTCGGCCACATTTTCCTTCGTAACTCCGCCGGTTCTTTGCCCTGTCTGGTCAAGATGCTTCGAAATCCATGCCGCATTTCGATTCACCAGGTCAAGTAACTCCGTCCTTCGTGTACCGATCGGAGCCTTCACCTCCAGTTCCAATTCACGTGTCACCTTAATTCCCATCGTCTTTCTGCGCGAGTAGGTCACATACACAGGCACCTGTCGATCGCGGTGCCAATAATAGGTCAATACATCCTTCACAATTTCTTCCCTCCGGCCGATGCAACTTCCGCCAAATGCGGATTTTGGGTTGACGCGTCGGCACAAATAAAGTATATTACATTTGTGGGAACACATCAATTCATTTTGGGAGGAAAATTTCATGGATAATACAAATCAGACCAATGAAACCATAGAAGAAACCGTAGCTGCTGAGGCAGTTGCAGAAACTGAAGAAGTCATCATCGTTCCGGAAGGAATCGATCCTTTCCTTGCAAACCGTTGTGAGGTTTGCGGCGCCTGGTATTCCAAGAAAGCCGGCAGCTGTCCAAACTGTGGTGATCCGAAGGAGCTCGTAATCGATGACTGGATTGGCTACATCATTGTATGTCTCTCCTGTCTTCTTACCGCACTTGCTGCCGTACAGCCGCTCGTATCCACCGTCGCCTTGATTGGTGCGGTTATCGCCGTGGTTGTCAGCATCCTTGTTATCATTGTTAGCTACGTTCGCCCGGGCGAGAGCAAGCAGTGGCCGATGCTTTTGATCAGCATGTCTTCCCTGATTGCAGCTTACCTGATTAGCATTAATGCGGTTGGTAGATAAACAGCAAAGAATTGAGCGGATATGGAAACCCATATCCGCTTTTTATTTGTCTCAAACATCGGGATTGTTTCTTCTATATCATGCGCCGGATAGCTAATCATCTCCCTTTACTCATATAAATCTATATTCCACAATAGGTACAGCGGAAGATTTACTGTCTTCGTTTCGTCAACCATATTCGATGCAATATTCTTTAGAGACGTCTTAAAGCCAACCTTTTGCCCATATTTCCGACTGAACTGCCTGTAGCTTTTTGCCTGCGTATTTGTTGCCGCTTTTACTTCAATAGGAACAATATTCCCCCTACTTTCATATACAAAATCAAGTTCAGCCGTATTGCCTGATTTCCAGAAATATGGGGTCTTATTTTGATTCAATAACTCATTCATGACATAGTTTTCCGTTATAGCCCCCTTAGAAGCTTTTAGAGTGTCATTTTCAGACATATAATCCGTAATCGAAACCCCAAGTCTTCTACTAAGCAGACCTATATCTGACATATATACCTTAAAATAAGTGGCATCCGCATGAATGGATAACGGAACCTCTGCATTATGAACCAATTCAAGGACATGAATCAATCCGGCATTTTTCAGCCATCCAAGCGAAGCCTCCAATTCGTGAGCTCTTTTGCCTTCTTTCACATGCGAAAAAACGAACTTATTATTTTCTTTCGCCAGTTGTTTCGGAATGGATTCCCATATCATTCGTAGTTTCTCTATCTCTGCTATAGGAGCATGTTTTGAAAAGTCATCAGCATAGTCCGATAAGATTTCGTCCTGTATTTCGGCTACCGTTTGAAAATCATTGGTTTCAATATATTCCCGAACTACCTCCGGCATTCCACCAACGGCAAAGTAAGTCTTTAGCAAATGCTCCATTGGTCTTTTATACCCCTCTGGAATAACCCTATCAACATCCCAGTTTTCAAAAAGCTTAATAAATCTATCCTCACCCTTTGCAATGATGAATTCCCGAAAACTCATCGGATACATTTGCATACGATTTATCTTCCCGACAGGAAACGAGATGTTTTCATTTTTTAATGCCACACCAAGTAGTGACCCGGCGCATATCAAATGTAATTCTCGCAAATTTTCGCAAAAGTATTTTAAGGACGTAATGGCCTTGGGACATTCCTGTATTTCGTCAAATACAAGCAGTGTTTTTCCCGGAACGATTTTCGTATTAGTGAACACTTCAAGTTCACTGACGATTCTATTTACATCATAATCGAAATCAAACACGCTCACATATGTACTATTTGACTCAAAGTTAATATAGCATGTGTTTTCAAAATGGTGCTCACCAAACTCCTTCAAAACAAACGTCTTGCCACATTGACGAACACCTGTCAGCATTAATGGTTTTCTTCTCTTATCATCTTTCCATTTCAATAATCTGTCAGTTATTTCCCTATACATATATCCTCCTCACGAAACTCCTATGACTTTTGTGAGGATTATAACATTTATCATATAACTTTTGCAATCATTAATTCGTCAATCGAGTAGGAGGCGGTGACTA
>DCGJ01000135.1:0-1678 GCA_002315495.1 Lachnoclostridium sp. UBA1781
TCAGGGAGGCACTTTCCTGAATGATGCTATTCTTCGTGCGTTTGAACAAGAAGTAGGAGTTGAGGTGATTCGTCCTGCCAACGCAGGGGTGATGGGCGCTTATGGTGCGGCTTTGTATGCCAAATCCATGGACTATGAAAGCTCTACGTTAATTGCTGCGGAAGACCTTCGAAATTTTCATCATGAAACTTTTGAGCGGGTTTGTGATATCTGCGGAAATCACTGTAAACTGACGGTAAATCATTTCAGCAATGACAGAGAACTGATTGCCGGTAATCGTTGTGAACGACCGATAAAGAGCCAGGAAAAAAACTATATTAACGTTGACTATAATGCCTATCGTTTTAAACGAAACGAAATATTGAAACGGAAAAGTGTGAAAGGCAGTCGGGGTCGCATCGGTTTGCCGATGGGATTAAACATGTACGAAAATTATCATTTCTGGCATCCAATCCTTACCGATTTGAGCTATGAAGTGGTACGAGCCCCGTTTGGTACGCGTGAACTGTTCCTGGAAGGACAGGCTACTGTTCCAAGCGACACAGTATGCTATCCGGCTAAAATGTTGCATGGCAGCGTCGTACACTTGATTCAAAAACAGGGCGTTGATCGAATTTTTTACCCATGTTTGCCATATAACTTTGATGAACATGTTTCCGATAACCACTACAATTGCCCGGTTGTGGCTTATTATCCGGAAGTGTTGGATGCTAATATGAGCATTTTGCATGATATTCATTATATGAAAGGCTATGTGGGCCCGGCCGATTCCAAGCATTTTGTGAAGAGCCTTCATGGCATATTCCAAAGTGAAGGGATATCCATGAAAGAAATCCGGTCTGCTTCGGAAAAAGGGTACTTGGAACAGACGGAGTATCTAAAAAAACTGAAACGATACGGTAAAGAGGCGATAGCATTTGCAAGGGAACATGATTTGCCAATTATTGTGTTAGCGGGTCGACCATATCATGCGGACCCGGAAATCAATCATGGCATTGACCAGCTGATTACCAGTTACGGTGCAGTGGTGATATCCGAGGACTGTCTGCCACTGGCAAAAGAACAGTTTCATACAAATGTGCTGAATCAGTGGACCTATCACAATCGTTTGTATAATGCTGCAAAATACATCTGCCAGCAACCGGATATGTATCTGGTACAGTTGGTAAGCTTCGGCTGTGGGCTGGATGCGGTAACCACCGATGAAGTTCGCGAAATTCTAGAGCGGAAAGACCGTTTGTACACACAGATAAAAATTGATGAAATCAATAATCTGGGGGCTGTAAAGATTCGGTTGCGCAGTCTGTTTGCGGCGATTGAACAGAAAAAACATCAGAGAAAACTGCAGGAACAGCAGAATTCTGCAGAAGGAGTGAAATAGTATGGCAGAGCTGGTATACGATGAAACCGGTAGACTGTTGTTTACCGAGGAAATGAAAAAAGAATATACATTGCTGGTGCCGCAAATGTTACCGATTCATTTTTCCATGCTGCAATCTATTCTGGTGCGGGAAGGCTATACAGTAGAAATTCTGAATACTATGAATCCGAATATTATTCAAATGGGACTGAAATACTGCCATAACGACATTTGTTATCCGGCGTTGCTTACTATTGGCCAGTTAATGGACGCCCTTCAGAGTGAAAATTATGACCTGCACAAAGTAGCGGTGGTTAT
>DCGJ01000135.1:1690-8954 GCA_002315495.1 Lachnoclostridium sp. UBA1781
GTGGTTGTCGAGCTTCCAATTACATCAGTCTGTTACGAAAAGCGATGCTTCGTGCCGGATATGATTATATCCCGTGTGTATCTTTGAATTTCTCCGGCTTGGAAAGTAATCCGGGATTTAAAATTACACCGAAAATGATTTATGAAATGGCCAATGCGGTCATCTATGGAGATTTACTGATGTGTCTTCACAATCAGACCCGTCCGTATGAAGTGGAAGAAGGGGCTTCTCAGAAACTGGTAGATGAATACACAAAACGACTTGGAAAAGCATTCGGCAATGGAGTCGCAATGGGTTTGAAAGACATGAAAAAAAATATGGCGGAAATAGTAGAGGCCTTTGCAAAAATCCCTGTAAAGGAAAAGAACAAAGTTCGTGTGGGAATTGTAGGAGAGATATACGTAAAATTTGCGCCGTTGGGAAATAATAATCTGGAGGCTTTCCTTCTAAAAGAAAATGCGGAGCCTGTAGTACCCGGGCTGTTGGACTTTCTGCTTTACACCATCGATGCCGGTATTGTGGATCATGAACGTTATGGTTTGGGTAGTAGCAGTAGATTCGTCATTTCAAAAGGACTGCTGAAACTGATTGCGGGCATTCAGGAAGACATGATTAAAGCCATTGAAAAATCCGGTTGTTTTCATGCGCCAAGCAGTTTTTATCGTACGCGGGAACTGGGCGGTAAGATTATCGACCACGGTGTAAAAATGGGAGAAGGTTGGCTGTTAACCGGAGAAATGATGGCTCTGATTGATGAAGGTGTCAATAATATTGTGTGCACGCAGCCATTTGGTTGTTTGCCAAACCACGTATGTGGCAGAGGAATGATGCGTCGTATTAAGGCGGAACATCCGGATGCCAATATTGTGGCGATTGACTATGATGCCAGCGCCACTAGCGTCAATCAGGAAAACAGACTGAAGTTGATGCTATCCACGGCTCGAAAACTGCAGAATATCCCGGTATAGAGGTGTATTTATGGCAGGAAAATATTATGCAGTAAGACAGGGAAGAATCCCCGGCATTTATCGTAGCTGGGAGGAATGTAAGAATCAGGTTTCCGGTTATTCCGGGGCTGTTTATAAAAGCTTTTTCACATTAAAGGAAGCAAAGGATTATCTGGCTGAAGGCGAATTCCCGGCTGAAAATGCGGGTGGACTTTTGAATGCGGAAGTGGCTGCTTTCGGAGAATGTAGCAGAGGAATTTCATCTGAACAGAAGGAAATGTTTTCACAGCAGAACGGGGAAGCTTTTATTCCAAATTATTTGCCGGATGACCAGATGGCAGCCTATGTGGATGGCAGTTATAAATTGGCCGCGCAGGAATTTTCTTATGGAGCGGTGATTTTTTTCCGGGGGGAATCATTGGAACTATCCGGAAAAAGTGATGATCCCGATTTTGCAACTATGCGAAACGTGGCAGGAGAGATTATGGGGGCTGTGAAAGCCATGCGATACGCCTTGGAACAGCGGGTTTCTCTGTTGCACATTTATCATGATTATGAAGGCATTGCACAGTGGTGTTTGGGTGGCTGGCAAGCGAAAAACAAATGCACGCAGACCTATCGACTATTTTATCTGCAGTGCAGACAAAACGGTCTTGCTGTGGAATTCCACAAAGTAAAAGGCCATTCCGGCATAGCCTATAATGAGCGGGCAGATGAACTGGCAAAAGCAGCATTGGGTATTGAAAAATAAAATAGAAAAAGGCATGAAATAATAAGGCTACGAAATCAATTGATTTCGCAGCCTTTTCTTTGTTTTTGTAAGACAGTTTTACTGTATAAACAGGGAGAAATTTCTTTTCTTGCGGTCTATTGTGGTGTATAATACATAGTTAGAAAATGCCATATTGGGATTCTGTGCAAACTGGTAAAAGAGAAAACGATTTCAATATGACGATATAAATTATAGGGGGAGAAATGTATGCCAAAAAGAGAAGACGTAAATAAGGTATTGATTATCGGTTCCGGTCCGATTGTTATCGGTCAGGCTTGCGAATTTGACTATTCCGGAACCCAGGCTTGTAAAGCCCTGAGAAAACTGGGTTATGAAATTGTGTTGGTAAACTCCAATCCGGCAACCATTATGACTGACCCGGAAACTGCTGATGTAACATACATTGAACCTTTGAATGTAGAACGTCTGGAACAGATTATTGCAAAAGAACGTCCGGATGCTCTGTTACCAAATCTGGGCGGACAATCCGGTTTGAATCTGTGCTCTGAATTATATCAGGCAGGTATTTTGGACAAATATAACGTAAAGGTTATCGGCGTGCAGGTTGATGCCATAGAACGCGGGGAAGACCGCATTGAATTCAAGAAAACCATGGACAGCCTGGGAATTGAAATGGCACGCTCTGAAGTGGCTTATTCTGTAGAAGAAGGTTTGGCAATTGCGGAAAAACTGAACTATCCGGTTGTTCTGCGTCCGGCTTACACCATGGGTGGTGCAGGCGGCGGTCTTGTATATAATACCGAAGAGTTGAAGACGGTTTGCGCAAGAGGTCTTCAGGCCAGTCTTGTAGGACAGGTTCTTGTAGAAGAGTCCATCCTCGGTTGGGAAGAGCTCGAGCTTGAGGTTGTTCGTGACGCAAAGGGCCAGATGATTACCGTTTGCTTCATCGAGAACATCGACCCACTCGGCGTTCATACCGGCGACTCCTTCTGTTCCGCTCCGATGCTTACCATCAGCGAGGAATGCCAGAAGGAACTTCAGAGACAGGCTTACAGCATTGTAAATGAGGTAGAGGTTATCGGTGGTACCAACGTTCAGTTCGCACATGATCCGAACACCGGCAGAATCATCGTTATCGAGATTAACCCAAGAACCTCCCGTTCCTCCGCACTTGCTTCCAAGGCAACCGGCTTCCCGATTGCACTTGTATCCGCAATGCTTGCTTCCGGTCTTACCCTTGACGAGATTCCTTGCGGCAAATGCGGCACCCTCGACAAGTACGTTCCGGACGGCGATTATGTCGTAATCAAGTTCGCTCGCTGGGCATTTGAAAAGTTCAAGGGCGCTTCCGATAAGCTCGGCACTCAGATGCGCGCCGTTGGTGAAGTTATGTCCATCGGTAAGAACTATAAGGAGGCTTTCCAGAAGGCAATCCGTTCTTTGGAAACCGGCCGTTACGGTCTCGGCTTCGCAAAGAATTTCAATAAGAAGAGCAAAGAAGAGCTTCTTGCAATGCTTGCAAATCCAAGCTCCGAGAGACAGTTCATCATGTACGAAGCAATCCGTAAGGGTGCTACCAACGACGAGCTGTTCGCACTGACCAAGATTAAGCACTATTTCCTCGACCAGATGAGAGAGCTTGTTCAGGAGGAGGAAATGCTCCTCGGTATGAAGGGCTCCGTTCCTTCCAAGGACGTTCTCGAGCAGGCAAAGAAGGACGGTTTCTCCGATCGTTACCTCTCCATGATTCTTGGTGTAACCGAAGAGGATATCCGTAACGCAAGAGAAGGCTTCGGCATCGTTGAGGCTTGGGAGCCGGTTCATGTATACGGTACCCAGGACAGCGCATACTACTTCTCTACCTACTGTGCACCGGATAAGACCGTTGCTTCCGACAAGAAGAAAATTATGATTCTCGGTGGCGGTCCAAACCGTATCGGCCAGGGTATTGAGTTCGACTACTGCTGCGTACATGCCGCATTTGCACTGAAGAAGCTTGGCTTCGAAACCATTATCGTTAACTGTAATCCGGAAACCGTATCCACCGACTATGATACTTCCGATAAGCTTTACTTCGAGCCGCTTACCCTTGAGGATGTACTCAGCATCTACAAGAAGGAAAAGCCGGTTGGTGTAATCGCTCAGTTTGGTGGTCAGACCCCGCTTAACCTTGCTGCACAGCTTAAGGCAAATGGCGTAAATATCCTCGGTACCTCCCCAGAGGTAATCGACATGGCAGAGGACCGTGATTTGTTCCGTGCTATGATGGAGAAACTTGAGATTCCGATGCCGGAAGCAGGTATGGCTGTTAATGTTGAGGAGGCCCTTGAGGTTGCTCACAGAATCGGCTATCCGGTTATGGTTCGTCCGTCCTACGTACTTGGCGGCCGTGGCATGGAGGTTGTCGGTGACGACGACGCTCTTACCGAGTACATGGCAGCAGCGGTTGGCGTAACTCCGGACAGACCAATCCTCGTTGACCGTTTCCTTCGTCATGCTACCGAGTGTGAGGCAGATGCAATCGCTGACGGAAAGCATGCATTTGTACCGGCTGTTATGGAGCATATCGAGCTTGCAGGTGTTCACTCCGGTGACTCCGCTTGTATCCTTCCTTCCAAGAATATCCCGGCTGAGCTGGTTGCTACCATTAAGGAATACACCAGAAAGATCGCTGAGGAAATGGGCGTTTGCGGTTTGATGAACATGCAGTACGCAATCGAGGACGGAAAGGTTTACGTACTTGAGGCAAACCCACGTGCATCCCGTACCGTGCCGCTTGTATCCAAGGTTTGCGGTATCAACATGGTTAAGATTGCAACCGAGATTATGACCGGCGAGCTTACCGGAAAGACCTCTCCGCTTGCAGATATGAAGGAAATTAAGCCGAAGTACTACGGCGTTAAGGAAGCTGTCTTCCCATTCAATATGTTCCAGGAAGTTGACCCGGTTCTCGGACCGGAGATGCGCTCCACCGGTGAGGTTCTCGGTTTGTCCCTGAACGTTGGTGAAGCTTACTTCAAGGCACAGGAAGCTACCCAGACCAAGCTCCCGACCTCCGGTACCGTTCTTATCTCCGTTAACAGAAGAGATAAGGCAGAGGTTGTAGAGGTTGCTCAGAAGTTCGCAGACTGCGGCTTCAAGATTGTTGCTACCGGCACCACCTACGAGCTCATTAAGGAAAATGGCATCGAGGTTACCAGAATCAACAAGATGCAGGAGGGTCGTCCAAACCTTGTTGATGCTATTACCGACGGTAAGATTCAGCTCATCATCAACACTCCGGCTACCAAGGCTGAGAAGACCTTTGATGACAGCTACATCCGTAAGAATGCAATCAAGGCAAGAGTTCCTTACATCACCACCATGGCAGCTGCCAAGGCAAGTGCTGAGGGTATCGCAACCGTTATTCGTGACGGTGAGATCGGTGTTATGAGTCTTCAGGAGATTCATTCCATGATTGAAAAATAAGAATAACTGCATTATAATAAGGCCGTTATCGGCGTTATGAGATGTCTTGAACAGGGCCGGAGCTTCCGGTCCTGTTTTGTGTTATAGGAGGTTTCTATGTCCTTTTTTATGATGATTTTGGTTTCCCTTGCACTTTCCCTGGATGCACATGGAATCGCGACAAACCGCGGTTTGACAGAAGGTAAGTTTGATGCTAAGAAGACTGCTCTTGTCGGCTGCTGGTTTGGCGGTGTTCAGTTTATTACGATTCTGGTCGGCGGTCTTGCCGGGGTCGGTGTTCGTCGTTTTGTGGACAGAAATCTTGGCTGGGTTGTGCTTGCATTTGTTCTTTTGATGATTCTTGTAAATGCGGCACGGGAAGCATTTTTCGAGAAAAAGACAGAGGTTGCTATGGAGCAGCAGGCGAGCTCAATTCCATTTCTTGCCCTCATCTGCGGCGTGGACGGTTTTCTGATGGGAATCGGAATGGCGCTGTTAAAGAGCGGCGTTTGGAAACTGTGCTTTTCCACCTTCAATATGTGGATCGGAGCATTTTTCGCGGCACTGGTAACGTTTGGCATGGTGATGCTCGGAACCTTTCTCGGCATCAAATATCAGGGGAAGACAAGAAGATGGGTGCTTGGAGTCGGAGCAGGGGTATTGTTTTTGATGGATTTGTGGTTTGTGCTCGAGCATTTTGATGTGCTCCCGATTATCCTATAATTTCCAATGGAAATTTTTCCGTCACAGATAATCGAATAAATATGGTTTTGGAAAAAGTCGGAACCTTCCCGCGGGAAGGTCTCCGATTTTTTTATTGCGGGAAGATTGGGAAACGGATATGCTCAAATTAGAAAAGAAAAGTGCGGGAAAATTGGGATGAATAGTGAATGGTAGGATGGGCATTTTTAAGGAGAATAATGACCATTTGTTCGTGTGATTCGATGGGAAAATCCATTGAAGCGAAGATTGCAAGGAGTATAATCTATGATACGTTGGTTAGATAAAGAAGAGATTACAAAGGATATCTGGCGTCGATTTATTCGCGACTCCCACGTAAGCGGAAGGTATGTCCGAAAGGAAGGCCGATGGACGGTGGACGAGGAGAATACCGACATCCACTGGACGGACAGTGATTACGCAAAGGTACAGAGAAATCTGCTTCGCACCATTGACCTGGGCGGCACGGTGTTCGGTTATTTTAAGGGTGACCGAATGCTTGGCGTAGCCTCGGTGGAGGGACGAAAGCTTGGACCGGAGAAGAATTATGCGGCCCTTTCCTGTATGTATGTAACGGAGGATGCGAGACGAAAAGGCATCGGACGGGAGTTGTTCGAGTCGGCGAAGCAGGCAGCCGGTCAGCTGGGAGCGGAGTATCTGTATGTGTCGGCACCGAACTGTGAGGATACGCAGGCATTTTACAAGGCAATGGGCTGCGTAGAGGCGGCATGGTACTGTGATGAGCTTGCCGAAAAGCACCCTGACGACTGTAAACTGGAGATTCGCCTGGGAGGTCGGATTGAGCCGCTTGATGTCTACACCCATTGTCCGGTATTAATCGGTCCGAACCTGATTTTGAAGCAGGTTGAGATGGTGGATGCGGAAGAGCTGCTACTCTGTTATTCCGATGAAAAGGCGCTGCCGTTTTTCAACGCGGATAACTGTGACGGTGATGATTTTCATTATACAACGCTGTCTCGAATGCAGGAGGCCATTTTGTTCTGGCAGGATTCGTACGAAGACAAATGCTTCGTTCGTTTCACCATTACAGGCCGTCATTCGGGCGAGACCTTCGGCACGGTGGAGATGTTCCATCGCGTGGCAGAGGATGCCTTCAATCATTGCGGCGTATTGCGACTTGACCTGCGCTCGGATTGTGAAACCCCGGTTCGGATTGAAGAGGTGTTGTACCTGGCAAACAAATATTTATATGATCTTTTCGGTGTTGATGTGATTATTACCAAGTGTATTCCGGAAGCCTCCGTTCGTGAGATTTGCCTGAAACGCTATGGGTACCAGCGAAGCTCTGACAAGCTTTTGGGACGATACTCGGACTATTATGTTCGTGAGCGTCTCCACAGCTTTGAACGATAATACATTTGGGTCAGACCCACGGAGACCAGCTATGAAAAGTCAA
>DCGJ01000154.1 GCA_002315495.1 Lachnoclostridium sp. UBA1781
TTCTCTAATACTATCCATATATTTTTTAACAAAACACTAACAACCTTTTGTATCATGGACTATCAAGTAATCGTTGAAAAATTTACCAAGCATCTGGGTGGCAAACCAACTGCAGTTTACGCATCACCTGGCCGTATCAATCTTATTGGTGAGCATACCGACTATAACGGTGGCCATGTATTTCCTTGTGCATTGACGATTGGTACCTACGCGGTTGCAAGAAAGCGTGAGGACCGTACCATTCGGTTTTATTCGATGAATTTTGAGCAGCTGGGCGTGATTACCGTCTCCTTAGATGACCTTCAGTATCGTAAGGAAGACGACTGGACCAACTATCCAAAGGGTGTGATTTGGGCCGCAGCACAGAAGGGCTTCGAGACGACGAACGGCTTCGATATTGTCTATAACGGCACGATTCCGAACGGCTCAGGCTTGTCTTCCTCCGCCTCCATTGAGGTGTTGACCGGCTACGTGATTAAGGATATGTTCGGCTTTACCTATGACATGATTGAAAATGCGCTGATTGGCCAGCTTGCGGAGAACAAATTTATCGGCGTAAACTGTGGCATCATGGATCAGTTCGCGATTGCCATGGGTAAGAAGGATCAGGCCATTTTCCTTGATACCGCAACCCTGAAGTATGAGTACGCTCCGGTTGTATTGGATGGAGCGAAGATCGTCATTATGAACACGAATAAGAAGCGCGGACTCGGCGATTCCAAGTATAATGAGCGCCGCGCAGAGTGTGAAGAGGCTCTGAGCGAGCTTCAGACAAAGCTTTCCATTTCGTCTCTCGGAGACCTTACCGAGGAGGAATTTGAGGCAAATAAAGCACTGATTCAGTCTCCGATTCGTCAGAAGAGAGCAAAGCATGCAGTGTATGAGAATCAGAGAACGATTCTTGCGGTGCAGAAGCTTGCAGAGGGCGATATTGAGGCTTTCGGTAAGCTGATGATTGCTTCCCACGATTCGCTTCGTGACGATTACGAAGTAACCGGCAAGGAGCTCGATACTTTGGTGGCAAAGACCTTGGAGGTGCCGGGTGTGATTGGTGCCAGAATGACGGGTGCAGGATTTGGTGGATGTGCGGTTTCGATTGTTAAGGACGAAGCCGTGGAAAAGGTGATTGAGTATGTAGGAAAGGCTTATGCCGAGGAAATCGGATACGAGCCAACCTTCTATGTTGTGAGTATCGGAGATGGGCCGAACCGCATCGCATAAAGGGAGCATTTTGATTGGTAGGAAAATGCGTCCCAAGGACAAAGGATGAAGATTGTAGGAGAACACAATGATTAATCTGAACGACAACGAAAAGAAAAAACTGCTTTCGGTATTCTCGAAGAATCTGCCGGGATATCGTAAGGCAATGAAGCTTTCCCAGGAGGAATTCGGTAGTCTGATTGGAATTACCCGTCAGACCGTAAGCTCCATTGAGCGTGGTGCTTACCCGTTAACCTGGAGCATTTTCCTGAGCTGTTTGTTTATCTGCTCCGGACAGGGAAGAGCGAAAAAACTGATTTTCAATTCCTTCGCAGGAGAAGAGAACCTTCTGAATTATCTGAATGAGTTGATGGGTGACGTGCATCCGGGTGCCGGAAATGCGTCCCATGGCAAGGCGCGTCAGATTTTCTTTGGCGTTCTTACGATTAAGGATGACCCGGGCTACCCGATTGTTGAGGCTGAGGGAACGGTTCTGGACATGCTTGGTATGCAGAAAGAAGAGATGGAGGAGGGACGTAGTTATCTTGACCTGATTTACTCCGAGGACAAGGATACCATTACCCGACTTCTCGATGAGAAACTTCACAAGCAGATGTTCCTCTGCTTTGAGCATCGCATCCAAAACAGCGAGGGCAAGCTGATTCCGATTCAGTGTTATGTTCGTCGTCAGAAGAAAATGATGAAGAACGGCTTGTTTGATATTACGGTTACGCAGGTGACCGGCGAGATGTTAAAGAAGCGCCAGGTGTCGGATCTCCTCAGCAATCTTCCTGCGGGTGTTGCCGTATTTAGCTATCAGGACCGTATCTCCCGAGAGAACGTTCCGGAGATTTATTTTGCAAATGAGAGCTTCTACGAGACGATTGGTCACACCAAGGAGCAGTTTGCATCCATTCACAATAATTACCTGGCCGACGTGGTTGCGCCGGACGACCAGAAGAATGTACTGAAGCTTTTCGATCAGAAGGTGGAAAGCGGAGAGACGACCGAGGCGGAGTTCCGTGTGAATCGCTTTGACGGCTCGGTTGCCTGGGTTCATTGTAACGCAATGGTGGTGAGCAGAAGTGAAGAGGGCGAGTCCCTAGTCAGCTGTACCTTTACCGAAATTACCCAGCGTATCAATGCCGAGATGTCCATGAAATACCAACTTGACCGCTATCGTCAGATGGAGGATGCTTCCGATGATATTCAGTTTGGTTACGATGTGGAAAATGATGAGCTGACGTTACCGATTCGTCTTGCAAAGCAGTTAAACCGTGAAGGCTCGATTCGTGGCTTGCTGGCAGAGGAATATCCAAAGCGATTTGTACATCCGGAAGATTATGAGAATTTCATGAAGCTTTATGTGGATGCACGCGATAACGGAACGATGGGTAAGGGCGAATTTCGCCTGAAGATTGACGGCAAGGAATTCCAGTGGTGCCGTCTGAGTTTGATTACTATCCGCAATACGTCCGGCCGTGTTGTATTTATCTACGGTCGCGTATCCGTGATTGACGAAGAGCGAAAGATTATGAAGGAGCATTCCAACGATCGAATTCTTATCAATCGTCTTTCTTCGACGGACCGTTTGACCGGTCTTTACAACCGTACCGCATTTCGCGCAAGAATGCAGGAAGTGCTGAAGGACCCGGAGATGGAGCCGGTTCATGCGGTTATTTACTGTGATATTAACGATTTCTCTTATATTAATGAAAAATACGGCTATCCGGCAGGCGACCGTATGCTCCGTGATTTCGGTGCTATGTTCCTAAGAAAGGGCAAGAAATGCTTCGCATGCCGTATGCACTCCGATTTCTTCATCGTTTATGTGAACGGTGAGACGCAGGAGCAGGTCATTGCAAAACTCCGCAGCTGGTCCAAGGTATTCGTGGAATATCAGTTGAAGGCATATCCGGGAATCGATATTCATCTGACCTCCGGTGTGTATTTCCTGAAGAAGGGTGAGAGCGATATCGCTCTTGCGATGGACAATGCAAACCTTGCAAGAAAGAATGCAAAGAGTGAGAATCAGAGCTACTGTATCTGTACCGAAGAGCTTCGTCGCAGACGTAACTACGAGCAGACCATCAGTGGTGAAATTGCAAATGCCATCCGTGACAATAAAATCGAGGTTTTCCTTCAGCCGAAGTTTGATATGAAGACCCGCGAGGTTATCGGTGCAGAGGCACTTGCACGATGGAAAAATGATGACGGAACCTACCGTTCCCCGGCTGATTTCGTTCCGATTCTGGAGAAGACCGGTCACATTATTGACCTCGACTTCTGTGTCTATTCCAACGTTCTTCAGATTTTAAGAAGATGGAGAAAGGAAGGTCAGAAGATGATTCCGATCTCCGTAAACTTCTCCAAAAACAATAAAGCCATCGCTAGCTTCGATGAGCGCCTGGCGCGTCTTGCCGAGCAGTACGGCATCGAGGGCAAGTACCTTGAAATTGAAGTTAACGAGGCGATGCTGTCAAATGCCGAGGCGAACAGGGAAGCATTTGAAAGCCTTCAGAAGAAGGGCTTCCGACTTGCTTTGGATGACTTTGGCTCCGGCAGCAACTCCCTTTCCATGATTATCAATGCACCGGTCAATACGGTAAAAATCGGTCGTCAGTTCCTTGCCTGCATCGGAAATTCCAAGCGTGAGCTGAATTACGTAAAGGCAATGTGTGACATGATTACCGCCGTGAAGAAGGAGGCCATTTTCGAGGGAGTGGAAACCGAGGAGCAGGAAGAATTCCTGGCAAACTGTGGTTTCACAAAAGCGCAGGGATACCTGTTCGAACGTCCGATTCCGCTCGGTGAGTTCGAAGAGAAATACCTTCGCCCGTTGCCCCCCGGGAGAGCGAGTGTAGGCTAAAATGTGACGTCAACGAGGACGGAGTCTGAAAATAGGCTCCGTTCTTTTAGTTTCTGACTTGTTCCGTAGGAAAATGCTTGACAACTTCTGCGGAAAAAGGTTTAATCATTTATTATGTATAAAAAATCCAAGGAATTACGCGAGACAGTAATTCAGGGTAGAAAGGAAGGTTACATTATGGACCTTATTACAGTAAGAGAACTTTACAAGAACCGAGCAGCCTATGTGGGCAAGACCGTGAAAGTTGGCGGCTGGGTTAGAAGCAACCGTGACAGCAAAGCATTTGGTTTCCTCGTAATCAATGACGGAACCTATTTCGAAACACTTCAGGTTGTATATAATGATAATATGAATGGATTCGCTGAGACCTGCAAGATTGGTGTCGGCGCAGCAGTTATTTGTGAGGGTACTTTGGTTGAAACTCCGGATGCAAAGCAGCCATTTGAGATTCAGGCAACCTCCGTTGTGATCGAAGGCGACACGACACCGGATTATCCGCTTCAGAAGAAGCGTCACACC
>DCGJ01000061.1 GCA_002315495.1 Lachnoclostridium sp. UBA1781
CATTGATTTTTCCCCAAGCGAAAAGGCATGGAATTACACTGCCAATCCAGGGGGGGCACCCGCCAATGTTGCGATTGCAGCTGCCCGAAATGAGATCAAAACAGGATTTATGGGCGTAATGGGAAATGATGATTTTGGCCATATGCTAATAGACACCTTAAAAAAGGATCAGGTTGAAATTTTGTGTCCGGAATTGACAGACGAGGCAACTACTACACTTGCTTTTGTAACGCTTTATGAAGGCGGAGAACGTTCCTTTACCTTTGTCAGAAAACCTGGCGCAGACATATTGCTTTCCCCAAAGGATGTTCATAGAAACGAAGAACTTATATCAAACTGCACTTTAGTAAATGCAGGATCTTTCTCTATGTCGGAAAACCCTAGCTGTGAAGCGATAGAAGAAGCATTGAAATTAGCACATGCCAACAATCGCCTTGTCAGCTTTGACATCAATTACAGGGACATGATTTGGCATAGTCAGGAAAAATGCTTATCAGCAGTCGAGAAAATCCTTCCTCTGGTGGACTTACTAAAAATCTCGGATGAAGAGCTTTTCTTTGTTGGTGGAGAGGAACAGATACCTGCCTTTATGAAACAGTATGACATTACGGTTGTCATTCAGACCCTAGGAAGTCAGGGGGCTAAATTCTATTTCGCCGACAAATCCGAAGTAATTTCCAGCAAAAAAGTAACTGCCATTGATGCTACGGGAGCCGGTGATGCCTTTTGGGGTGGCTTTTTATCTAAGCTTTTAATGTCTGGTGTCCAAAAAACGGCTGACATCACAGAAGATATTCTCAGACAAAGTGTCACTTATGGAAATGCCGCCGGCGGACTTTGCGTACAAAAATCCGGTGGTATTCCGGCACTTCCTAGAAAAGAAGATATTGAGAAATTTCTGTAGACCAAGATATATGTCAGGCAACTGATCTGGTATGCTCTTTTATATTACTTCCTGTAATCCAGATAGCATCCGCCCTTCTTCTTGGCCTTCTGCATCAAATCAATCAATTCTTTGTTTTGCTTTATCTCCTCAGCGAACCTTCCGCCCCATTCGTGCGCGAAGTCATCTACTTCCTGCAAGAAAAAATCTTCCGGAAGATCGAATTCGCGCTCGCCGCCGGAGGTCTGAGAACTGTAACAATCCAGGATATACGCTTTGCCACTGTCACGAAATCGAAGATATCTCGTTTCGGAACCATGCCCGGAAAAGAAAGCATCTCCCTCCGATCCCAAAAGAAGTTCTGTGTGCAGGAATCTCAGTCCGTGCTCTTTGGCCAGCTTCTCCGCGATTCCATCAAAAACTCCGCAAAGCAATACATCATTTTCCCGAAACAGAGAAACCGTCTCGCGATCAAGGGTGATATTACATTCCGGGTTCTTTATAATCAGTTTCTTGATTTTTGGTATTAACGTAAAGAAACCATCCTCCACATCCTGCACCTCCGGGTCAATCATAAAGGTAAAGTTCCGAGAATTCGAAAGCTCCGGTGCGTCCATTCTTGCGAGCAAATGCTCCTTCAAAAGATGCTGGTCTCCATAGGCGCAAAAACCATTACCCTGTATACTAGCTAAAATCATAATTTCCCTGTCCCCCTATGCAATATTTAGGCAGCCTCAGATGCCCTTATTCGATTTCAATCTTAAAACAAATCGGCTTGTCGGAGCTCGGAGCCCGATTGATGGTGATGGCTAACCCTTCCCTTGTACGAATCGAGTCGGTAACGTCATAATCACCCAGTACCTCGACAGTACCGATTCCAAAATCATGATGTCCCTGAATTGCCAAAGAGCGAATCAGGAAACGGTCAGAATCCGGGCACATACAAAACGCGTAGAGATACCCGTTTTTGTAAGTAAACCGGTAATCCTCCGAAGTAAACGGCTTCTCAAAATTGTCCTCCATGAAGCCCTCTTTGATGTTCACGGTGCCTTCGCCAAATGAACGCCAAGGGGTCGTCTCGTAGATTCCCTCGCCATTATCCTTAAGCCACGCGCCAATCTCCCTAAGAATCGCAGTCTCTTCCTCGGTAATCGTTCCGTCTGCTTTCGGACCAACATTTAAGAGTAACATTCCGTTCTTGCTGACGACATCGACTAAGTCGCCAATCAGCTGACGTGAGCTCTTGAATTCATTGTTCTTTGTGTAACCCCAGGAGCATTTGCCAATCGCAGTATCGGTCTGCCATGGTGTCCGGGAGATTCCCGTCAACGCGCCGCGCTCCACGTCGAAGGTCGCTACCGTAGGTGGGAACGCCTCGTGCTTATAGTTGATGGTAACCTCCTTGCCCCACTCCTCCGCACGGTTATAATAGTACGCGCATAACTTCTTCAGGTATGGTTTAAATGCGGCCACGTGAATCCACCAGTCAAAATAAAGCACCGACGGCTGGTACCGGTCGATTAATTCGCAGGTGCGGACAAGCCAGTCCTCCAGCCACTCGTCCGAAGGCTGAATCTCGGAAAATGTGTCCGCCGCAACACGATGAAGGTTCTCACTGTAAAGTTCCGGGCACAGGACCGCAGGTCCGTAGAAATCCGCATACGCTTCCTCCGTCACATCACTTTCACAAGCTCGTCCCATGTTCATAAAGAAGTAATGCTCGGCGCGATGCGTCGATGCGCAGAATGCAAGTCCCTGCTCCTCACAGGCTTTCTTCAGTTCGCCCGCCACATCCCTGTGCGGCCCCATTTTCACCGAATTCCACCGGGAAAATGCGGTATCATACATCGCGAATCCGTCGTGATGCTCACAGACCGGCATAACATAGCGCGCGCCGGCCTCCTTGAACAACGAAATCCATTCGTTCGCATCAAACTTCTCGCCCTGAAACATCGGGATGAAATCCTTGTATCCAAAGTCCTTCTGATTACCAAAATGCTCCCTGTGATACTTATATTCCTCATGATTCGGGTCGTACATCGTTCTCGAGTACCATTCCGATCCGAACGCAGGAACACTGTAGATTCCCCAATGGATGAAAATGCCGAATTTGGCTTTATAATACCAGTCCGGCGTCTTGTGTCCGGACAAGGAGTGCCAGTTGTCCTTGTAACGACCGTTCTGATTTGTGGTATTGATTAATTTCAGATATTCATTCTGATTCATCATGCACCTCTTTCAAACAATGTCATAGTTATCTTGGCATTGTCCATTCCTCACGTAAAACAAACTCGGTGATCAAACCATTACTTGACTTCCGAAGGCAGAACATTACCTAGTTCCCCCATGTATACGTCACTTGTAACCCCGTATACGCATTATTTCTCCACTTAACATATACCTTTCCGGCATCCAGCGTGTTAAACTTTCCATTCTCCACACGATCCTGTTCGCTCATCCATTGAAAAACCTTATCCTCAATACCAAGGTCTGCATTGATTTCCTTGATTTTGGCATATGCTTCGGAAATGCAGACATCCTTTTCATCTTTTGGATTCGTGTCGATTGTCATGCTCGAACCGTCGTCCGAAATCTCGCACCATTCCTCCGCTGCAAGGTCGCCATACATTTTGTTGAAATTCCGACTCACCTTGATATACATGTAAGTTCCAATTGCTCCCACAATCGCAATGATTAGAATTGCAATGATTACCTTCGTTTTCATCTTATTTCTCCTAAACTCTTTTTACCCGCATAAATATAGCGATTGGCCGTGTGGAAGATAGTATAGCATATTTGGTCCTAGAATGTATACTCCATTTAGCGCAATGGATTACTTTTCAGCTAAACAAAAAAACTTCTCAGCAACCTTCCATTCCGGTTGCCGAGAAGTCTCTTATGTTTCGTTTTTTTATACGACAAATGCACTGTCTACCGAAGCAAGGCTCTTTTCTGCATCAATCTTGTTCAACACTGCAAGTGAATCCTTTTGAAGCTTTAGCTTCTCAATTTCTTCTGCAAGTGCCGGACACTTCTTAATTAACGCATCGATCTGTTCCTTCATGCGCTTTGTATCCTGCACTCTTTCATTTCTAACCGAATCGTTCTCAAGCTTATTCTTCTTATAATCCTCGAGGGAAATGCTCGAGCCGGCCTTGTATCCCTTTGCGAGCTTTCTGTCACAATGGCTCAGATACTGATTTACGCCCTCGCTAACGCCAAGTGTAAGCTCGGCAATACGCTTCAAATTCGTGGTTGTAATCTTGCCATCGCTACGAAGCATTTCACGGCTAAACTGGTCAACTGCCTTTCTTAACTTTCTGAACTGGTTCGACTGCTTGGTAAAGCCCTTGTTAGTATCTGCCATCCAATTCCCTATCATTTTAATCTCACCGGAAACAAGCTTCGCGTCATATACCAGTGCTCCGTTTTCATTAACCTCAAACTTGAGCTTTGACTTCATTCTCGCCTTATAACGATTCCACTGAGCCTGATGCGCATTTTCAACATCCACTACAGAACACATTCCATTCTTACTTGTCTTCATGTATTCAGCGAGACGGAATCCTGTAGCGAAAAGAATCTCCTCCATATTGTTATAGAATGATTTACTGCGAAGTTGGTACTCTACCCTGGATTCCATAATATCCTTTTTGAACTTCTCTGCACTATACTGCCATCCCTTCACTGCGTCCGTCGGAATCTTCTCGTTCGCTTCCTTTGCCAACTCGATCTCCTTATTAATCTCGTTCGTCAGTTTACAGAACGCGGCATAGCTTTTCTGCATTCTTTTGAGTGTGAAGTCCTCTTCAACATTATTCACTCCTGCCTTCTTCTTAGCTCGCTCAATGCGAATTGCCTCTGCGTTCATCTTCTTTGCCCAAAATGCAAATGGACAGTCATAAAAAGTAAATTTAGCCATAGTTTTAATCTCCTATTTCTTGTTTGTATTTTGTGAAGGAAAATGCTTTGCTTTCCCTTTGATGATGCTAGAATAGCACCCTTTTCTTAACAACAAATAGGAGAAACCTTAAAGAAAGCTTAAGGTAGCAGAGAAATGCGTCCTACTTCAACTGCTCTCTCACCATTTCGATAATGGTGATGTCTGCTGGCAACCATTCCACATCATCGAGCTGCTCCTTCGTCAACCACCTTGCCGCCTCATGTTCCTTCAAGACAAGATCTCCATGTCTTACCGTGCACCAGTAACAACGCATGGAGAGGTGAAATGCAGGATAATCATACTCAATAGTTGTCAGATAATCACCGACCTCGATTTCCGTATCTAATTCCTCACGAATCTCGCGCTCAAGGGCCTCCTCAGGTGTCTCCTCCGGTTCTACCTTTCCGCCTGGGAATTCCCAACCGCCTTTGAAATCGCCATAACCTCGCTGGGTTGCGAAAATGATTGACTCTCCGTTTTCATTCGCTGCAGTAATAATTGCTGCAACTACATTTATTGTCTTCATTCTTTCACCTTTCTATCTATCCTCAAGATATTCATAAATATCCTCACGAACCGGGGTTTCGAGTTGCCATTCGATTTCAACCGCATTTTCCGTCGTATTCGGCATAACAAAATCATTGTAAGTTCCCGTAGCTGTCATGCGTCCTAAGAAGTAAAATTCCTTTGATATCTTATCATCTTTGTTCTTTCTAACGAAAAGCAATACGTCCACACCTCTCTCTTTTGCATGAAGGAAGGTTTGCACATCTTCAGACTTAGATGTACGCTTACTTTTCGAGATTGCAATTAATCTCTCTGGTGATTCGAAGCGGTCTGCATAATTCTGTGTATGCACAACATTCTCATCTTTATGATAGTTTATAAAGCACGGGAATGTCTTTGTCTTTTTATCGTATTTATAGCCACCAATATTCAAAGGAACTTCATTATGTTCCCACGCGAGAATTCGGCACACATCCTCGTAGGTATACTTCTTATATAGAGAAAAGCTTGTGTCCTGATATCGGTTCGCATAGTCTCTTTCATATCGAGCCACGCCAAAATCAACAAGCTCTTTAAGAATCAAATAAAACTCCGGATTCTTAAGCATATTCAAGAAAGATAACGTAGCTCGGTATTCCTGTTTTTCTCCTAATAGTTTACTCGAATATTCCAAAATACGTTCGTTACTATTTTCTATTTGCACTACATCGTTTTCCGTATATGACTCAATAAATATACATTCCTTATACGTGGCTTTTGCTGCACCTACAGCAAATTGATTCGTAAACACATTGACCACGGAATCCACCTTGTTGCGAGTGAACTCCTTATGATAATCGTTTTTCAGACGTTGTGCAGTTTTATCGATCAACTGATTACTTTGCCCTATATTGTTAATGATTTCCCTAAGCAACACCAGTTCCTCGATTGATTTTCCGTTTGCAAGCTTTGTCGAAACATACTCAACGAATTTTGCTTCTACATCGCTTAATCGAACAGAATACTCATCTTCATATTTTTCAAGAAACTTATAATAAGATCCTATATTCTTATTTTCAAAGATACGACAAACATCCATCTCACCATACTCGTCAAAATCAACTAGCGATGGAATTCGTCCAAGCTTGTTTTTTAGGTTCGTGTAGTTATCCTTGAGTAACTGAATATCGCTAAATTTTGCCTTGTCCAAAGCCGCATAGATTCGCTTTCGGCTCACCTCATCAAAATGAATTGTCGACGCCCCCTGAATCACTCGACTTCCCTCAGAAACATGTCGTCGAACATTATCCTTGTTGTATGTTCTGTCCCCGGACAAAGCGATTGGAATCATATAATTATTGTCGTAGTTACCAATGAAATCAAGAATAATCACATATTCTTTTCCGTTTGCTTTTCTTAATCCTCTTCCCAATTGTTGGATAAAAACAATTGGTGATTGCGTTGGTCGGAGCATAATTACCTGGTTCACTTCAACAATATCGATACCCTCATTCAGGATATCAACAGAAATAATATAGTCAACCGGCTGCTTGTCAGAATTTGCGTTCTCCTCTTCCATTGTAAGGCGCGAAAATGCATCTTCTCTTACCGATTGGGAATCAGAGCCTGAAAGGAAAACAGTACGAAGACCATGTGCATTTAACTTAGTAGAAAGCACCTTTCCTTCCTCGATTCTACTACAGAAAATAAGCCCTTTAACACGATTCCCACTATATCCATAAAGCTTTGCCTTTTGTACAATATGATTCACTCGTTCATCGCTTGTCAGGTATGAAAAATCTTCTGCTTTCAGTTTCTTTGCTTTCGTCATGGAATCAGAAACCTCTAAATCACTAATTCCAAAGTAATGAAACGGACAAAGCAAATCATCCTCCATTGCCTTCTGTAAACGTATCTCCATGGCAATCTGATGATTGAAAAGTTCATATACATTCCGGCCTTCCATATTATCATCACGCTTGTCCGGCGTTGCAGTCATTCCAAGAAATAATGACGGCTGAAAACGCTCCATAACCTTCAAGTATGTTTTATTCGGACTGTGATGTGCCTCATCTAAAATGATACAATCAAAGTCATCTGGTTGGTATTGTTCCAAGTGTTTATCCTTGTTCAGGGTTTCAACCATCGCAAAGACATAGTCCGCATCATATTCATATTTTCCTGCGCCGACAATCCCCATGCTTCTCGTATCGCCAAACACATTCCGATAGGAATCTCGCGCCTGCAAAATCAGCTGTTCGCGATGGGCTAAAAAGAGCACCCTCTTGAATCCCAGTTCTCGCATTGCAAATGCGGAAGCATAGGTTTTACCCGTGCCAGTTGCAGAAATGAGCAGAGCACGCTTCTCACCAGATTCAATAATCTTTCGCAGATTTATTATAAACTGCTGTTGCATGGAATTTGGGCTCAATTTGTAATTTTGAAGTAATGTGACTTTCCCTTTTGAAGCAATCTTTTGTTGCTCCTTAACGATGGAATAATTCACCTTATAGGCTTCTAAAATATCCCCGCAATTATGTGTAAAAGGAGAATTCCAATACTCTTCAAACTCCGATAGAATCGCATCACAAACTTCGCCCTCAGGCGTTGTTATAATCTTCGTATTCCACTCCACACTGCTTGTGAGCGCATACTGCGTCATGTTAGAGCTGCCTAAAATAATCCGATACACTTCATCTCTGTGGAAGATATATCCCTTTGAATGAAATCCCTTGTTTGCAGCGTCCACATCAAACATCCGAACCGTAATATTTCCAAACGACATTAACTGTTCTAGCGCATCGGGTTCGGTGAATGTCAGATAATTCGTTGTGAGGATCTCGCCCTTAATGCCCTTCCTTGCAAGCTCCTCAAAAATCATAGTGAGAGGGGCAATTCCAGCTTTTTTAATAAATGCAACACTAATCCGAAAATGATCACACTTCAGCAATTCATCCTCAATTGCACTGAGTACCTTCACACCCTTTTCCGGTCGATTGGAGATAAACATTGGCTTATAGTCTGCATCCGCGGCAAGACTAGAATCAATATAAGCAGTGTCGAATCCCTTACGAATCATTTTAATTTTTTCTTCGTTCATATTCTTGCCTCCCATGCTAAACTATTATCTATAACACACCTTCAACTTCGCAATCAAATCTCCCAGCACATACCTGGAATCCACATCCGTATACATGCGAATCATCGGGCGCTTCTCAGGCCCTTCGCTGAATCGCGAGGAGGTGTCCTCGAGGATGATTGGGGCCTCGATTTCCTTGTGGTGGCCACAGCCCGGATTGATGGCGATGGCGATGGCCGGGGAGTCGCCGAGTGACCAGCTCTCGCCTTGCGTCCAGCCCGCATTTTCCGAGGCATTGTAGGCAACCATCTGCTCGAAGAGGTGCTTTCCGATGGCTCCGCAAGGGTAAATCTCACTCTGAATCTCTGCGATTCCGATGGTAATCGTGCAATAGACATTCGATGGAACGAGCCACAGATTCGTGCCGGAAGAAAGGACCTGATTGGCCGCAAGAATATCGTTCCCGGCATTGAATTCACGAAACGGTGCGACGGTCTGCTCGCCGTGCGTTCCAATCCAGATGACAGTAACGCGCGGGATAATTTCCGGGCATCGGTTAAATGCGGCAGCCACGTTCGTAATGGCCCCC
>DCGJ01000071.1:0-165 GCA_002315495.1 Lachnoclostridium sp. UBA1781
CATCTATCATCTACAATAACACTTATAGTGTGTATGTTGAAAATCAGAATCAGTAAAAGAAAAAAGGTGGCAATATTTCATGGATATCACCACTTTTATACATATCTTGAAGCTTCATTAAAAATACCTACCAACATTTCTTCTCTGCTGATAGGTATTTTTGTT
>DCGJ01000071.1:206-3751 GCA_002315495.1 Lachnoclostridium sp. UBA1781
AACTGTCGCAAAATTTGCGAGTTCTGGAAGGTTTTTCGCCGTCCAGATACCACATAGCAGATTCCAAATGATTGCTCTGTTATGCGGTTCGTCGTCCCATCCATCAAGCCACTTAAAATAATGCCTCAAGCAACTTTCCATGTAGCGGGCGACAGGGATACCTTTCTGCCAATTTCTGTCTCCGTACTTCTTGGCTCCATCTTCAAACTGAATGGAAACCTCCAAACACATTTTTGCAACGCTCCAATTAAGTTCGTTACAAACTACCAAAATGGCATCATACAAATGCCCCAATTTACCAGTCTCCTGGTAGTTAGAGATACATTTTAGGAAATTTGGGAGTTCTATTCCCTTTTCCTTGTTGATACTCTCCCGAAGGAAAACGTTGGACACAATGTCCAACGGGAGTAAATCTTCTCTCCCCTTTCCTTCCTCTGCGTCTCTTACCGCGCCAGTTGAAAATTCCTGGCGGGTACCACTGTCCTTCAGTTTTGCCATTTCTTTATTCTCCTTTCTTTAAAGCTCCTATTTGTCATTTGCTTCTATTTCATAGTATGGTATCTCGATAGTAAAATATTGCACTTGGTATCTTGTAAAACAGAAAAGGGAGAGGTAAAAAACCTCTCCCCATTCCAGTGGGTAATATTTATGAATTTGGTAATATCAGATTAAGTCCATGACTCGCTTTGCAGCGACTTGTTTTGTAAGATGAATATACACATCTTGTGTAATGGAAATACTCGCATGTCCAAGCACGTAACTCACCGCTTCCATTGGAACTCCCTTTGCAACCAAAAGTGATGCGTATGTATGTCTTAAGCCGTGTAATCCCATCTTCTGTACCGAGCATTCCGAATGCTTAAGAATTGATTGTAGCGTTCTGGTTACATTGGATGGGTCTTTTCTTTTCATTATCCTTGTGCTTTTCCTTCTCCCCTTATACGTCGAAAGATTCTTAAGTGCTTTCTCTGTTCTTTCGGAGAGTGGAATCACTCGCTCTCCTGCTTCCGTCTTCGGTGTCTTCTCGTAGAAATCCCAACCAATCCCTTCTTCTCGCTTTTTTCTTGCGAGGCTTTTTGATATTGTAATTTCTCTTTTATCGAAATTGATATCTCCCCAAGTAAGAGCACCAAGTTCTCCAATTCGAAGTCCGGTTGTGAGCAAAATTACAATTAACCATGCGTTGTCTCCGTAAAACCATCCCTCGGCACATCGATTTGTGGTGGCGTATTTTTCAACTGTTGTAAATATTTTCTTTACATCCTCTTCTGAGAGTGTTTTTGAAGTTTTCTTCTTTACGCTAACTTCCTTCTCTGATGGGACAATGGTATTCACAACTGGATTTATTTCTATTAAACCCTCCTTGCATAGATATTTGTAAAAGATATTTAGAAGGAACTTTATTTTATTTACACTGCTTCTACTCATTTCCTTCGATTTATCATCAAGAACTTTCTGGATGTCTCGAACGGTAATATCCGATATTGACATAAGCCAGATATTCGAGTTTTCTATATGTGCTTTCGTCTGTATGTTTCTTGAATAAGAACTTGCTTCCACTTCTTTTCTTCGAACATTCTCCATCCATTGTGTCATTGCGTCTTCTAAAGTCGCTCTATATCCAATATCACCCTTTGGAAGACTCTGTAGGAATTCTCTATACTTTATCTCTACCTCTTTTCGTGTTTTCCCGGTAAAAGACTTTCTTCCAACACTGGGTACAGATACGGAAAACCTTTCGTACTTCTTTCCTTTTACTTAAATTACACTCCAAGAGCCCTCTCCGTTTCTCCTCTTCCTTGCCATACCACTACCTCCAGTGAGACCGATGTTAACAGAAAAGTTTATGCTTGTCAAAAAATCGGGTTGCATTTTGCCTCTTATCTTTGTATAATCGATTTTACCCAATGGATCAATGCTTCAAGGTGCGGTCCGAAATTGTGTAAACTAACCTTGAGTTTACACAAAAGTTTGCACAATATGTTGATATTTTATAGCATTTCGTGATACCAAATAACACATTTCCGATGAAGCAAAAAAAACCGGATACCCCTAGAACACGCAGTGTTTTCAAGGGTTTTGCACCTGTCGTCCAGTGGATAGGACAGCGGCTTCCGAAGCCGAAGCTCGGGGGTTCGAATCCCTTCAGGTGCGCTCCACAAGCAGGCTATAAGCCTGCTTGTTTTTGTTTGGAGCCCCTTCGATATCACCCCACCCTACGATTTGACTCCGTCCTCGTTGTCCGAACCGAAATCAATCCGAAAACAATCCTTTATTCCGTTTAGCAGGCTCCACACATACGGACACCGTGACTTGCAAGCCCCGGTGGAATCAATTGGCAAAACTCAGAGTATCGCATCACCTCATCCGAAAGAAATTCCTGCTCCGGCACCTGCGTTTCATTGATTTCCTTCACCATCTCACACATATCGCCATAGTTCGGTGCCATCTGCTCCGGTATCAGAATCACTTCATGTACGCTGGAAGGCAGAATATAAAAATCCTGCTCTACATGGTCGCAAAACTCGCTTAAATACTCCTTGTACAATAGCGAAGTAGCCCCCTCACTTCCATAGCGATTGGAGAGAACATACATCGGCAAATGCCCTCCGTCCTCCGTCCTTCGAAGCATCTCACGTACCTCCTCGATGCGTTCGGAATCCTCTCCCCGGCTCGACACCAGTTCCTCCCAAATATCCGTTAACACCTGGTCCATTGGGCGAAGCGTCGGAGGCAAAATGCGCATCGTATTCTCTCCTGCATATTCAAACAATTTCGCTTCCGTGATTCCCCATTCCTTCAGATGCTCTCTTCGTATACGAATGCTTCCCATCGGCCGCTCCTCGCGGAACAACATACACTGACAAATGACAGCATAGTCTCCGATCTCAAAATGCGGCATATCCGAAAGAGCCTCCTCATTTCGGCTTCGGTTCACAAGGCGGTAATACACTTTGTCCTTAAGCTGCTCGAAATCAAACGAAAAAATGTCCTCCGGCACATCGCAATGCTCCATATAAGTCTCCTTCACCCTACTTGCCAGTTCCTCTAATGTTACTCCGTTCATATACTGGCGATAATACTCATTCACATAAATCGTTGGCATTACATTCACGCCGTCTTCACGAATGAGTAACGCCTCCATCTTCACATTATTATTCTTTGTAACCTGCTTTCTGGTAATCTCATATTCGTCACCCAATAAATGCATCACAGCCTCACGTAGAAGCTCATAAAAATGCTGTTCTTCCATAGAATTAATTCCCCCTGTATTACATATCTTAATCATTCCCGGAAAGACGATTTGTGGCCACGATGTCCTTCTCTGTGATTTCATATTATCGGCGAAAAGGTGCATTTTCAATCGCTGAAAGTGTCGAGTGGCATAAAAAAGAGACCTTCGAATTTGTGAGAAATTCACAAACTCAAAGGTCTGATATTCTACCCTTTTTCCAACCACTCGCCGGTTATTTTTCCTTCCGCTGAAGTCTCAAAAACTGAAGAATAATTTCTGCGCTCATCGCACCACTGTACAGTTCTCCGGA
>DCGJ01000071.1:3770-5428 GCA_002315495.1 Lachnoclostridium sp. UBA1781
CTCTCCGCGAGCCAAATCACAGCCGGACTTTCGCAGGAAGTTCTCCTGCTCCGCGAAGGTGGTCTCCGCAACAATGACTTTCTTTTTGGAAAGATGTAAAAACTGTGTTACTGCAGGAAGCAGGCGCTCAACATCCTGCTGTGCTCCCTCAAACATCTTCTCGGAAATCTGAACCGCATAAAACGGCATCGACATAATCGTATTAAGAGAAACCTTCTCCGCCTTGTAATCATCCATCGTAAAACGGAAACCGAACTTCTCCATCTTCGTCATACGATCCTTCAGCTTCTCAGGCTGCTTCAAAACGGCCGCATACGGAATCTGGAATACCAGCTTCGCAGGATCCGCGCCTTCGCTTTCAACAAGCTCGTACGCACGCTTCATAAAGGAATCATCCAATACCTGACGGGTAAGGCAAGGAATCGTGATATTCATCTCCATATAGCCCTGTGCTTCCAACTGCTTCTGAAGCTTACACGCGGCTAATACAATCTGATCAAATACATCAATACAAACCTCGCACTCCTCCAATGTTTCGCGGAATGCACTAAGCGGCATCCTGCCCTTTTCCGGATGATTCCAAACAGGTGCAACCACACAGGTTTCGGCCGCATTTTTCTTAAGGTCAACAATCAGCTCATACATGAACTCAAGCTGTTTATTCTGGAGAATTCTGCGAAGGTCCGCCTGCATCTCCATGCGCATCATGGCACGCGTAGCCAGCGCCTCATCATAATAAACGAAACTGCTCTCCCCGCTCTTTCGCGCTTCGGCCATTGCCAGCTCCACATTCATCTGAAGGAGCTGCGCAGTCTTTCCGTCCTTCGGTGCAATCGCGGTTGCAAGATAAATCTCCGGAATATACTCTTTTCCACCGGTTCCATAAGGAAGGCAAAGGATTCGGAACAGCTTCTGAAGACGTGCATCCAACTCCGGAAGATCGGAAAAGTTCTGCGAAACCAGTGTATAGGTGCTTTCTCCGGTCTTTGCGAGATAGTCCTCATTAAAGGAAATGTTCGCCTTTAATCGCTGTGTAATATCCAGTAGCATCTCTTCTCTTGCGCTTCTGCCGGACATATCACTGCCCTGCGTCTTATCTCCAATCGTGATAACAGACAAGGCAAATGCTTCCCCATTTCGAAGGGAAGTACAGATTCCCTCCAACAGTCCTCCAACCTGCTCCGCATTCGGAAGCCCGGTAAGACTGTCC
The DNA here is from genome assembly GCA_002315495.1 of Lachnoclostridium sp. UBA1781. Lineage (GTDB taxonomy): Bacteria > Bacillota > Clostridia > Lachnospirales > Lachnospiraceae > ISDg. The sequence continues at coordinate 4,981 of DCGJ01000071.1, forward strand.
GTATAGGCGAGGCGATTGGACTTCTCATACTGAACCTTCAACTCTTCATATAAAACATTCAGGTTGTCCTTCGCCTGTACGGTCTCCCGATACATACTGTCCGCCTTCCGCAGACGCTTCTGAGAGGTTTCGAGTTCTTCTGTCGTTACCTCCAGTCGGTCAACCTTCTTCTTATATTCCAAATATAAAAACACAAGTGCAATCGCGAAAACAAGCGCAATCGCAAACCCAATATAAATCATAAACGATTCCTCTTTTCTAAAAAGTAACATCAGTATACTCAATCGAATGTTACATTTCAACTACATAGGTGTTAAGAAAATGTTACTTTTTCCACGCTAAATGCTTCCATCCCCTCGCCAAATTTCTTAAAAATAAGGCTTGACAATTCGGTCTTTAGGTAGCATAATGTGAAAGCACGAAATCGAGGCGTGGCTCAGTTTGGTAG
>DCGJ01000071.1:5563-5902 GCA_002315495.1 Lachnoclostridium sp. UBA1781
ACTTCACTCGTAATGAAGGGGTCACAGGTTCGATTCCTGCTTCCAGCACACCAAAAAACGGAGTTCCTTTCGGAGCTCCGTTTTCTTATGTTCTTACTTCGTGAGAAGCATCATAATCTCGTTGGTGCGTGCAACAAACTTTGCCATCTCTTCCGGCTCCAACTGTCTCTGTCCCAAAACGGCCAAATCATAAAGCTGTGCGCAGATAATCGGTGCACTCTTGGTCTTCGGATGCTGGAAGACATACTGCACAAGGGCATTGGAAGCATTCAGAATCAAGGTTTCACCAACCTCCATGCCAGGCATACCCATACCACCCATACCGTACATCTTCATCAT
>DCGJ01000071.1:5935-6492 GCA_002315495.1 Lachnoclostridium sp. UBA1781
ACATCTTCATCATCTCCTGCATACGGCGGGATTCCTCAGAAAGTGTTAACATAGAGGAAATGCTCTCGTTCTTCAGTTTTTCCACCTTAACCTCGAGCTTCTCCTTGCCAAGGTTTTTGCGGAACATCTCGGTCAGGGCTTCCTGAATTGCCTTCAACTCCTCTTCGCTTACCTCTTCCTTCATGGAAGCATTCAGCTCTGCATCAATTCTCTGGAAACGAATCTTGTCATTTTCGGACTCGAGCTGGGTGATGAACGGGTTATCAATGTTATGTGTCATAATAACCGCATCAAGTCCGTTTTCCTTAAACATAGCCACATAACTGCTCTGCTGCTTCTCGTCGGAAACGTAGTAAACGGTTTTCTTTTCTACATCGGTAGAATCCGCTTCCTTCTCGGTTTCAGAGGTATTCTCCGCTGACTCCTCAGAAGTCTCTTCTGCCTTTGGATACATCTTCTCGAGGTACTCCGGAAGAGTAACATACTTCCCCTCCAAGTTCTTGTAGATAATGAAATCCTTCATCTTATCACGGAACTTGTCATCCTTTAAGCAACCA
>DCGJ01000071.1:6578-17898 GCA_002315495.1 Lachnoclostridium sp. UBA1781
CGGAAAGCTTATCCGCAACCTTCTTGGTAATATAGTCGGAAATCTTCTTTACAAAACCATCGTTCTGAAGTGCAGAACGGGATACATTAAGCGGAATGTCCGGACAGTCAATGACGCCCTTCAAAAGCATCAGAAACTCCGGGATAACTTCCTTAATGTTATCTGCAATAAATACCTGGCTGTTATACAACTTGATGGTACCCTCAAGGCTATCATACTCGGTATTAATCTTCGGGAAGTACAGAATGCCCTTCAAATTGAACGGGTAATCCATATTCAAGTGAATCCAGAACAACGGCTCCTTATAATCATGGAAGGTATCACGATAGAACTTCTTATAATCCTCTTCGCTGCACTCGTTCGGATGCTTCGTGAAAAGCGGTGCAATATCATTGATTGGCTTCGGCTCTTCCTTCTTCGCGTCCTCAGCTTCTTCTGCCTTTCCGTCCGCATTTACCGTAGCATCGACCGTCTTGGACTCCTCAACCGCCTTGGTTTCATCCTCAAAGAAGATCGGAATCGGCATAAAGGAACAATACTTATTCAAAATCTCCTTCACACGATATTCATTGGAAAACTCATAGCTGTCCTCGTTCAGATACAGCGTAATCTCGGTACCACGCTCCGTACGATCTCCGTCCTCCATCTCAAAATCAAGACCTTCCTCCGACTCCCAGTGAATCGGAGTAGCACCCTCCACATAAGACAAGGAATCAATCGTTACCTTATGCGCTACCATAAATGCGCTATAGAAGCCCAAACCAAAATGACCGATAATCTGCTCCTCGCTAGCCTTATCCTTGTACTTGCTAAGGAAATCGGTAGCGCCGGAAAATGCGATTTCGTTGATATACTTCTTTACTTCATCAGCCGTCATACCGATACCGTTATCAATAAAGGTAAGCGTCTTTTCATCCGGATTCGCACGAACGATAATCTTCCACGCGTTGTCTTCCGGCTCGGTAAATTCGCCACAAAGAGCAAGCTTCTTAAGCTTCGTGATTGCGTCACAGCCGTTCGAAATCAGCTCACGTACAAAAATATCATGGTCGGAATACAACCACTTCTTAATGACCGGAAAGATATTTTCCGAATTGATGGATAAACTTCCCTGTTCTCTACTCATAATAAAACCTCCGTATGAGCCGTCTGTGTGTTCTAACCGGATTCTCCGGCAAATGCGGCTCATTTTCGTGAAATTCCCTTCACGCAAGGAGTATTATATCGCGCGAAAGACAATTCGTCAACAGAAAATTAGCACTCATTTGAATTGAGTGCTAATCGCAAATTTTGACATTTCTTATCATAACTTGCGCACTTTTCTCTTTTGCCTTGACTTCTGTTTTTGTTTGAATTAGTATTCTAATTAGATGCCTAATTAGCTCTAATGGAGCATAAAAAAGAGAAAGGAAGCGTTCCCGTTTATGGCTGATACCAATCACTATTTTCCATTATTCCTTGGAATGTATGAGCTCTACAACGCTCACAAGGAGTACTGCATTGAAGGGTTTCGTGAACTTGGATTGACTCCCGGATTACCGAAGGTCCTGTCCTTTCTCCTTTTTGAGGAGGGCGTTCTTCAAAAGGACCTGGCTGCCGCATGTAAGGTTGAACCGGCCACGATGACCACCCTGCTCGCAAAATTACAATCCATGAACCTGATTGAGAAGCAGACGGTTTACGTTTCAGGAGGGAAACGTGCCTTTGCGATTTACCTGACGGAGAAGGGCCGCATTTACGGTGAAAAAGTCGCTGAAATCAGTGCAAATGCTGACCGGCTTGCCGTATCGGATATGTCCGAGGAGGAGCAGACGCTTCTCTACTCTCTGTTACATCGTGCTGCAACTCAATTGAGTAATACAAAAACACAATCAAAGAAAAAGGAGTGGAAGGATATATGATTCGCAAATCTCTTATCGTTCTCTTAGTATTGTCCCTGCTTTCTCTGACTGCATGCGGCAATACCGACACCACCGCTTCTCCTGCCCCATCCGCCGACCCGACTTCAGAAACGACGGCTCCGGTCACCGAAGCGAAAACGGAGACAAATGCACCGGTTACGACAGAAGCACCGGCAACCACCGAGGCACCGGCAACCACCGAGGCACCGGCTACGACTGAGGCACCGGCCACGACCGATTCCGGTGTTCACGCCTCCATCGACACCACAATTCCATCCGAATATGTGGACCTTCGTTTGGATCAGTGCGGCACGCTGGAGAAGATTTCGTATGAGACCAAGGCTTATTACGGCGATGGTGAGACCATTACGAAAAATGCATGGGTTTATCTCCCACCGAACTACGATGAAAACAAGCAGTACAATGTGTTGTACCTGATGCACGGAATCGGTGGTTCCGAAGTCGAATGGGGTATGGTGAATTCCTTCAGTAAGGTAAAAATCATCATGGACAACCTGATTTATTACGGAGATATCGAGGGCTTTATCATTGTTACGCCAAATGGCCGTTCCAGCGCAGATTTTGCCAATACCAATGCGGACTACAATGCATTTTACGAGTTCGGAAAAGAACTTCGTAACGACCTGATGCCTTACATTGAAAGCCACTACGCAGTGTACAGCTCCGATGACCCTACCGAGGTTCGTGAGCATCGTGCAATGGCAGGCCTTTCCATGGGTGGAATGCAGACCCTGAACATCGGTATGTGTGAGTGTCTTGATATTATCGGATACTTTGGAGCATTTTCCGCAGCGCCGACCTCCTACGAAGCAAGTAAGATTGCTTCCGTTTTGGAGAAGGATTTCCCAAATTTCGATGTCCTTTATATGTATAACATCTGTGGACTTCAGGATAACATTGCTTACCAGAGTTCTTCCACAGCTGCAAAACTCCTTCCGGTATATGCAGCAGATCGTATCGTAGATGGCGAGAACTACATGTGGATGGAGACTGCGGGCGGACATGATTGGCCGATTTGGTATCTTGGCTTCTATAATTTCGCTCAGCTGGCATTTTCAAAGTAAGAAAAACATACTACTCCTATAAAAAAGAGAGACTGTTGCAGACATCTGCAGCAGCCTCTTTTTTTACGATAATAGCTTTCCTTACAAAAACCAAAGTGGCAAAGCCAGAATACTCAGGTGAATCGGATAGAACAAATAGCAGCCATATTGAACCAGCGGCTTTGCACGATCGGAGTAGCCGCGTTTTCCATTGTAGAACTTAATCAACAAAATCGGTATCAGAGCTCCAATAACATACAACAGACCGTTGGAGGAATACTGGGTAACCGCCATCGCAGCGCCTAAGATCAGAACCATAACCTCATCAGACCGGAAGTAATAGAACAAAATAACATAGAGCGGTCCCATAATGTAGTAATCCATATCAAGCATTACCGATATGAACATGGTAACTAACGCAATCAGCGTGATGAAGGATAGCTTAACAACCTTGTGGAATCCGCTATCCTGACCTTTTCTCTTCCAATAATAAACCAGTACACGCTCCATAAGAAGAAGCATCAGGAAGCAAAGGAACAGTGTCAATACAACATTGAGACTACTCATAATCCAGTCAGCCACGGTACTCTTTCCAATGGTATCGGCGATAAAATTGCTAATCTCGGCAGAGGTTTTCATTTCCACCTTCGCAGTATTCTCATAATTGATATATTTAAGAATCATAACCGTTTTTACAGATAAATAAACCGGTTCGGACAATAAGCCAAACAAAAATAAGCGAAGTCCATACTTCTTCTTGCTTTTCGTATGCACAAACCCCTCGACCAAAAGAAAAGCTACCAACGGGAATGCGACACGTCCAAGAGACCTGAAAATGACATACGGAAGTGTCTGCGGTTGCAGATATATCAGTCCTATATGATCAAATACCATAGAAACGCATACGACCAGTTTCAGTACCAATGCGCTGATTCCCTTTTTTCCGTCTCCCCTATTTTTTCTCTCTACCGGTATACGCGGATCGGGATTCTTCTTCGATGGAGTCTCCTCCAGGCGATAGTTGTCCACCACTGCAAACGGATTCTTTTTTATCGGCTCCGCTGCTTCTGTCGTTTCTGTGACCGTTTCTTCTGTTTCCGTAACGACAGATTCTACTGACTCCTCCGTAACAACAGATTCAGTTCCCACAGTCTTGCCATTGTCACCGATATCCTTAGTGCTAATTTTCGTAATATCACGAATGCTCAATCGTTTTTACCTCGTATCTTTTATTCCCTTTTCTACGCTTCTTCGGCATTTGCCTTCTTTCTGGGTTTCTTCTCAACCGGTGCCGCTGCCATGCTCTCCAATAACACGATGGTACGGGACGGAACCTCTAACGAAGGCTCTGTCAGTGTTCCAAGACCAACCTTGGAATCCGAAGCCAACAATACATTCCAGCCTTCCTTCGCCGGAAGCAACGGAATATCAAAGGTCTGCGGCTCCCAATACATATTGAACAACAGATAGTACGACTGATCATGCTCGGTACGACTGGTTTTTGCGAAGCTTCCGCCAAGCAAAATGCCCACCCCACGATTGTACGGTGCCTCGTCCGGGAACCATGCCTTCGTGCTGTGATAGGACACATCCGGCAAGCCACAGGACAGGTAGTCCACACCACGAAGATTCAATACATTATGAAATACCGGATGATTTTTACGAAGTGCGATTAACGACTTGGTAAAATTCAAAAGCTCGGTATTGCTTCTTTGTGCCTTCCAGTCAAGCCAGCCTATCTCGTTATCCTGGCAGTATGCATTGTTATTGCCACCCTGAGAATTACCGAACTCATCTCCTGAGAGAAGCATCGGTGTGCCCTGCGCAAGAAGCAGAGACATCAGCGCATTTTTCTTCATACGAAGACGAAGTTCACGTACCTTCTTTCGCTTATCCGGTCCCTCCGCCCCACAGTTCCAACTGTAGTTATAGTCGGTACCGTCACGACCGTTTTCACCGTTATCATCATTATGCTTCACATCATACATGTAAAGATCAGCCAGCGTGAAACCGTTATGATCGGTAATATAGTTTACAACACCACAGCCGTGCGGTCTGGTCGCAATTCGACGGGAAAAGCTTCCTGCGAAGCCCTCATCGCTCTTAAGAAAATGCCGCACATCCGTAAGAAATCCGTCATGGTACTCGGCCAAATGGTTCTCCTGCCCTGCCCCTTCCTTCGAGGTTGCACATCCCCAGCCACTGCCAAGGAGCTTTGTGCCGGAAAGGAACGGATCCTCGGCGAGCATACAGGCGTCGGTCTGATCCAGATTCAGGCGATATCCGTCAATATGATATTCTCTCACCCAGAAACGCAGTGCATCCAAAATCAGGCTTCGATTGGTTCCTGCCGGAAGATTTACCTCCAGCAAAACCTCAATACCCTTCTTATGTAATTTCTTCACCATATCGCGGAATTCCACGTCCGCATTTGCCGGATCAGCTGCGTAGCTAGCTTTCGGAGCAAAGAAGAAATAGTGATCGGTATATCCCCAGTAATTCACCTTTGTTTTACCCGAGGAACGGAAATCAACAAATTGCTCGTCGTTTGAAATTTCTTGATTTTCCGGTATACTACTCTTGTAGAATCGGCTCGAGTTAAAGTTCGGAACGCTCTCACTTACCCCCGGCTCAATCATTTCATTGAACTCGAAAACCGGCATCAAAAGTACTGCCGTAATGCCCAAGCTCTTCAGATAATCAGCCTTTTCGGAAAGCCCGAGATATGTACCGGGATGCTTCACATTCGCATTCTTTGAAAAGCCTCGCACATGCAATTTATAAAGAATCGAATCGCACAACGGCGTTCCGAGTCTGGCATCATCCTGCCAGTTATAGGGGGTCGTGCAAATCGCAGCACGAAGGTTCTTCCGCTCTTTTCCGGTCAGCTTCTTTCCGTAATGATCACGTCCTACCAAAAGGGAACAGCGAGGATCCACAAACGGATACCCTTTCACCTCGTAGGTATATTCATACTCCTTGGACTCAATTCCGGAAACCTGAACCGAGAAGATATTGCCGTAGCAGTCCTCCTTTGTCAGAAGGATACTGAATTCCGGCTTAATCTCGCCTTTTTTATACAGATGCAGGGTTACCTCCTCGGTACCCGGAACATCAATGGCAAAGTTGATAAACTTACCAATGGAGCGCACTCCAAGATATACCGGTTCTCCTGCCTTACACACGATTTTTTTGTCGTTTGAATTAACTACTCGCATTCCACGACCTTCTTTCTGTCTACTCCCGCACGTAGGCGTTTTCAACGGGTTCACATCTTTTCGGAAAATGCTGCATTTCCCGCGGATTAATCCTCATCCTCGATATTCACATCGAGTTTCTGTCTCTTACGGATATTAATATCGCTTGCCAGGTACTCGTCGTAGGTCGTAACCTTATCAACCAAAGTACCGTCCGGAATGATTTCCATAATACGGTTTGCAACGGTCTGTACGAACTGATGGTCAAGCGCCGTGAAGATAGCCACGCCAGGGAACTTAATCAAACCATTGTTCAGTGCGGTAATGGATTCCATGTCGAGGTGGTTGGTCGGCTGATCCAAAAGCAGAACATTCGCGCCCATAATCATCATCTTGGAAAGCATAACACGTACACGCTCACCACCGGAGAGAACACATACCTTTTTAACGCCGTCTTCACCGGCAAAGAGCATACGTCCAAGGAAACCGCGTACATACGTTACATCGTCCTCCGGAGAGAATGGCATCAGGAATTCCACAATCGTTTCCTGACCCTTAAACAGTTCGGTATTATCCTTCGGGAAGTAGGCCTGTGTGGTTGTTACACCCCACTTTACAGTTCCTTCATCCGGCTCCATCTCGCCTGCCAAAATCTTAAACAAAACGGTGGTTGCCATCGTGTTACCGCCGACAAATGCGACCTTATCCTCACGACCGATGATAAAGCTTACATCGTCCAACATCTTTACGCCATCGATGGTCTTGGATACGTGGCTAACGGTAAGTACTTCGTTACCGATTTCGCGGTTTGGACGGAAATCAATGTATGGATATTTACGGCTGGACGGACGGATGTCGTCAAGCTCGATTTTCTCAAGTGCACGCTTACGGGATGTTGCCTGTTTGGACTTGGAAGCATTTGCAGAGAAACGCTGAATGAACTCCTGCAATTCCTTAATCTTCTCTTCCTTCTTACGGTTTGCTTCCTTCATCTGCTTTACCATAAGCTGAGAAGACTCGTACCAGAAATCATAGTTACCGGCGTAGAGCTGAATCTTCGCATAATCAATATCCGCAATATGGGTACAAACCTTGTTCAGGAAGTAACGGTCATGGGATACGACAATAACGGTATTGTCAAAGTTAATAAGGAACTCCTCAAGCCAAGCGATTGCATCCAGATCCAAATGGTTGGTAGGCTCATCGAGGAGCAAAATGTCCGGGTTTCCGAACAGGGCCTGTGCAAGCAACACCTTGACCTTATCGTTACCGTTCAAATCAGCCATCAATTTATGGTGCAAATAGGTTTCGATACCAAGTCCGTTCAAAAGCTTTTCTGCATCGGTCTCTGCCTCATAACCGCCAAGTTCACCGTACTCGGCCTCCAAATCAGCCGCGCGAACGCCATCCTCCTCAGAGAAATCCTCCTTCATGTAGATGGCTTCCTTCTCCTTACCGATTTCATACAAATGCTTGTTACCCATAATGACGGTGTCCAAAACCGTGTATGCATCATATTTGTAGTGGTCCTGCTGCAGGAAGGAAAGTCTTTGTCCCGGAGTAATTACCACATCACCTTTGGATGGCTCCAACTGTCCGGTCAAAATCTTAAGGAAGGTGGATTTGCCGGCGCCGTTAGCACCAATCAAACCATAGCAGTTGCCCTCCGTAAACTTAATGTTTACATCCTCGAACAATGCTCTCTTTCCAAGTCGCAGGGTTACATTACATGCTTGTATCATTTTCTACCTCTTTCTATCGCCAACGCTGGCAACACAATAAATACTTATTTCGTTTCAGGTATAAATCGGCCAAATGCCCGGTTCATACCTGAAAGAAGGTCCGAAGTCGTAAGGCTCACGGACCTTCACATATGTTAGATTTCGTACAAAATCTGAGCATAGGTCGGTACCGGCCACAAATCGTAATCAACGACCGTCTCCAGGGTATCGATTGGCTTTCTCAGGTTTGCCATTGCCGGACATACAACCTCATGGAAGTATACCGCACGCTCACGCCCCTCTGCCATCTTCTGTGCATCTTCTACCACGCGCTTCAGCTCATTCAACGCATTTTGCGTCTCACGAAGCATGGTGGAAACCTCAGACAGCAATTCGGTCTGCACGGAAATATCTGCATTCGGGCAGGCATTTCTCACATTATTAATGGAATCCGCAAGACGGGTGGTGAAACGAATTACAACCGGTATGTACTTGGTGGAAGCCATATCAATCATAGTACGAGCCTCAATATTAACAGACTTCGTATAAATCTCGTAGTTAATCTCCGCACGGGAACGAAGCTCGGTCTCGGAAAATACTCCCTGACGGGTGAAGGTCGCAATCGCCTTCTCTGTCGTCAGAGACGGAATTGCGTCAACCATGGACGGAAGATTCGGAAGTCCACGTCTAGCAGCCTCTACCTTCCATTCGTCAGCGTAACCATTTCCGTTAAAGATAATTCTCTGATGCGCCGTCAATTCTTCCTGAATCAGGGAGTGAACCGCATCCTCAAAATCATTTACGCCCTCAAGCTTGTCAGCGTACTCCTCAAGTGTTTCTGCGACAATGGTATTCAGGGTTGTGTTCGCATCCGCAATCGACATGGAAGAAGCTACGGAACGGAATTCGAATTTGTTTCCGGTAAATGCGAACGGACTCGTACGATTTCGGTCGGTACCGTCACGTCCGAATCTCGGAAGTGCGGAAACACCGGTATCGAGCTTTCCGCCGGTCTTCAGATGCTTTGCCTCACCGGTTTCGATGAGCTGCAAAACAACGTCGGTAAGCTGCTCGCCAAGGAAAATGGAGATAATCGCCGGCGGTGCCTCATTTGCACCGAGACGATGGTCATTTCCCGGATTCGCTGCGGACAGACGAAGCAAATCGGAATGCTTGTCAACCGCTGCCACAATCGCAGTTAAAAACAGCAGGAACTGAACATTCTCATTCGGAGTTTTACCCGGATTCAACAGGTTCTTACCGGTATTGGTAACCATCGACCAGTTGTCGTGCTTACCGGAACCGTTCACACCGGCAAACGGCTTCTCGTGAAGGAGACACTCAAGCCCATGACGTTTTGCAACCTTCTTCATAACCTCCATCGTCAGCTGATTATGATCGGTAGCAATATTAACGGAGGAATACACCGGAGCCAGCTCGTGCTGTGCCGGAGCAACCTCATTATGCTGCGTTTTTGCAAAGATGCCGAGTTTCCAAAGTTCTTCGTTCAGATTCTTCATGAACGAAGCGACACGGTCCTTGAGACTGCCGAAATAATGGTCGTCCATCTCCTGTCCCTTCGGCGGCTTTGCACCAAAAAGAGTACGGCCGGTGAAGATCAGATCCTCACGTTTCATAAAGGTATTGTGGTCCACCAGGAAGTATTCCTGCTCTGCACCTACCGATACATCGACCTTGGTCACATCCTCATGTCCAAACAGATGAAGCACACGAAGAGCCTGCTTATCAATGGCTTCCATGGAACGAAGAAGCGGTGTCTTCATGTCCAGTGCTTCGCCGGTGTAGGAGCAAAATGCGGTCGGGATGCACAGTGTTACTCCCGCAGCATCCTCTCTCAAAAATGCCGGAGAGGTGCAGTCCCATGCAGTATATCCACGAGCTTCAAAGGTAGCGCGAAGACCGCCACTTGGGAACGAACTGGCATCGGCTTCACCCTTGACCAATTCCTTTCCGGAAAATTCCATAATTACCTGCCCCTTGTCTGCCGGCGTCAGGAAGGAATCATGCTTCTCCGCAGTAATTCCGGTTAACGGCTGGAACCAGTGGGTATAGTGCGTAGCCCCATGCTCCAAGGCCCATTCCTTCATCTTCTCGGCAATGACTTCCGCTACTGCGGAATCCAGGCGTTTTCCCTTGTGAATCGTCTCCTGCAGAGCCTCAAAAGTCTCCTTCGGCAGACGCTCCTCCATTACCTTTTCATTGAACACATCGGTTCCGAAAATCTCGGTAATTCTGTCTGACATATTCTGTTCTCCTATTATTACTCTCTTACTCATAAAGCAGGGGAACCGATTGCTCGGACCCCTGCTGTCTCTCTCATAAATCGCCCACATACTGTAGGCCTTCCTTCCTATCGAAGGGTATCTTGGCCGGAAGAAATCTTACTTTGCTTTCTTCTCAGCTTTCTTAATCGGAGTGCAACTAAATACTGCAATACCGAGTGGCGGAACCGTAATCTGGATGGAATCCTTTCTTCCGTCCACAGGCTCCTCCTTGGACTGCTTCAGACGTGGATTGGTATTACCGGCACCACCGTAGCTCAAGCTGTCGGAGTTAAAGATTTCCTTGTACTTACCGGCCATCGGAACACCGACTGCAAGCTTCTCGTATACGACCGGTGTAAAGTTGCAGATAACAAACAACGTCTCCTCCGGGTTCTCCGTCTTACGAGCGAAGGAAACCATACTGTGGTCTGCATCGAGGCAGCTCATCCATTCGAAGCCGTCCGGATCCTGATCCAGTTTGGAAAGCGCCGGATAGGTCTTGTACATATCGTTCAAATCGCGTACATAGCGATTCATCTTTGCTTCCAGGGAAATGCCGTCTGCCTGGCTCTCATCCTTGTAGTCAAGGAGATTCCAGTCAAGGCTTCTCTCCTCACTCCATTCACGAAGCTGTGCAAAATCCTGTCCCATAAACAACAGCTTCTTGCCCGGATGGCAGGTCATAAATCCATAGGATGCACGAAGGTTAGCGAACTTGTCACCTCTCTCGCCCGGCATCTTGCCAAGCATGGAGCCCTTTCCGTGAACGACCTCATCGTGAGAAAGTACCAGGATGAAATTCTCACTGTATGCATAAATCAAACTGAAGGTAAGCATTCCGTGACATCCGCGACGGAACAATGGGTCCTGACGCATATAGGTGGTAAAATCGTTCATCCAACCCATATTCCACTTGAAATCAAAGCCCAGACCATCTTCATTCAAATCACCGGTAATTCTCGGCCAAGCAGTAGATTCCTCTGCAATCATGACAGCCCCCGGAACCTGCTTCTTTACGATGGAATTGAGGTGCTTCAAAAGCTCGATTGCCTCAAGGTTCTCGTTACCGCCATAGATATTTGCAACCCACTCGCCATCGTTCTTACCGTAATCCAGGTAAAGCATGGAAGCAACCGCATCCATACGAATACC
>DCGJ01000079.1 GCA_002315495.1 Lachnoclostridium sp. UBA1781
GTGCAAGACCGATACCACCGGCGATGAACAAAAGGTCCTTGCCCTTAAGTTCGCTCTCAACCGGGAATCCATTACCATACGGTCCACGAATGGTTACCATCTGACCGATCTCAATCTGATGAAGCCAAGAGGTTACGCAACCGCAACGCTTAATGGAAATTTCCATATACTCCTTATTTGTAGGAGAAGAGGTGATGGAGAACAAAGCCTCGCCAACACCAGGGATCGAAAGCATTGCACACTGTCCAGGAATGTGCTCGAACACCTTGCCACCTTCAAGTGCATTTACACGGAAGGTCTTAACGTCGGATGTTTCGGTACGAATGTCAGTTACAATACCAAGCATAGGAATCAAAGTTTCTTTTGCATTCATCAATCTTTACCTCCTAACGCTTTTGCTACCTTTACAATATTGAGAGACTGCGGACAGCTTCTCAAACAACGGCCACAACCTACACAGCCGTAGATACCCTCATTGTTGTTCGGGAAATATACAAGCTTATGCATGAATCTCTGACGAAAACGCTCCTTCTGAGATACACGGTTGTTACCATGAGACATCTGAGTGAAATCAGAGTACATACAGGAGTCCCAACAACGGAAACGAATAACGCCTTCGTTGGTCTTGAACTCTCTTACGTCGAAGCACTGACAGGTTGGACATACAAAAGTACAGGTACCACAACCAAGACAGGTCTTGAACTCATCGTCCCAAATCGGAGAATTGAAGTTCTCCATAAGGCCTCTTGCGGAAATCTTGTCAAGCTTGATGTCCTTGATTGGGAGACGTCCCATCATGAACTTAACGCCTGCCTTGAAATCCTCAACCGGCTTCTCTTCTGCGCTCTCACCGATTGCTGCAACCTTTGCCACCAAAGCTTCACCCTTCTCGGTGTTTGCCTTGAAGTAAACGTCATCACCAACAAACCAGGTGGTAACATCGCCTGCAGGATTCGAAGCGTCGATGCCAAATGCGGTACAGAAGCAGGTCTCCTGTGGTCTGCCGCAAGCTGCGGTAACGATCACGCCATGATCTCTTCTGTTCTTATAGTAGCTGTCAACCGGATCGGAAAGATATACGCGATCCAAAATCTCGAAACTAGCCATATCACAAGCTCTAACGCCAAAGATAACGAAATCCTCAGCCTCAGTTCTGTTATCGATAATTTCGATGCTCTTCTTATTATGATCCACCTTGAAGTTTACAAGATTCTCAACCTGTGGGAAGAAGAAATCCTTTGCGGAACGGGTGGAATTGCAAGCCTTGGACATCTCCATGCCTGCTTCATATGGTCTAAATGCTGCACCGTCTGCGGAATCAACCGGAATGTACAGCTTCTCTTCTGCTGCGATTGCTGCGAAGAAATCGTTTAATTTGGAAACATTCAACTTAACCATTACTGATTGCCCCCTCTCTTATAAACGATACCCGGCTCGCAATCATCAAATGTGAAGTTCACCATCGGATACTTCTCATCTGCATTTGCACCGGCCTGATACTGTCCATAAAGCTCATTGATATCCTTAATGAACTTTCTGTTCAACAAGTGAAGCGGAATGTTCTGCGGACATACTCTGGAGCACTCACCACAGTCGGTACAACGACCTGCTACGTGGAAAGCACGAATGATATGGAACATGTTCTCTTCGAAGGAAGAAGCTGCTGCCTTGTTGTTAATGTCGCTGTTCGGGTTATCGAATACGCAGCTTACACAGGTACATGCAGGACATACGTTACGACATGCGTTACAACGGATACAGCGGGAAAGCTCACCTCTCCAGAACTCGAATCTCTCGTCCGGAGTCATTGCTTCCAACTCTGCAACCTTATCGAAGCGCTTGGATTCAGCGTTCCATTCGCCCTCTTCACCCATCATCTCATCCACATCAACATGCTTCTTAGACTTACAGGTAAGACAACGCTCGGACATCGCCTCGAACTTCGCAATCTTCTCTTCGCCGTAAATGGTATCCACGATGAAATCGGTTCCCTCGCTCTTAATGCCAAGAACGCCATCAATACCCTTTGCGCGAATCTTATTAATATCAGCCTTGCCGTAGCTAGGAATACCGATTACGTATACCTTCTCACGGTCAATTCTATGCTCCTTCAAAAGCTGTGCGAAGGAGTAGGAGTCACAAGGCTTCAGGAATGCAAGAATCTTGCCTTCCTTCTTGGACTCATTGATCAAATACTTACTAACGTTGGCACCGCAGAAATCGTCATATACGAAATCTACAAGCTGGTCTGCATTTTCAAATACAGCCGGGGAGATGTCATAGGAAAACTCACCCTTCTTCCAGCCCATTACACGACTGACGGACCCGTCTGCCAACAATTCTTTTGCTCTCGCAATCATTGCTTCTTGCATCTCAAATCCTCCAATCTGTGGTTTTCACCGAGCTTGGTAACGGTAGCTACGAAGTCGTTCATCGTCTCTGCGAACTTCTGACCTTCTGCTGCGGATACCCACTCAACTCTGGTACGCTCTTTCTCGATACCGAGGAAATCGAGCATACTGAACAACAAGGTCATTCTACGACGTGCATAGTAGTTACCGGTGGTGTAGTGGCAATCTCCCGGATGACATCCGCAAAGGATAACGCCGTCAGCACCGCGCTGGAACGCACGAAGAATGAACATTGGGTTCAATCTACAAGAACATGGGATACGAATAATCTTAACATTTGCCGGATACTGGAGACGGTTGGTACCAGAAAGGTCTGCACCTGCATAGGAACACCAGTTACAGCAAAATGCTACGATCGTAGGCTTAAACTCTTTCTCTTCTACTTGCATATTGCATCTACCTCCGACATGATCTGCTTCGTCGAGAAGCCATAAAGATCCATAGCACCGGAAGGACAAGCAACGGTACAGCAGCCACAACCCTGACATACAGCCGGATTAACGGATGCTACTCTGCGCATCAAGGTGCCATCTTTACGACGGGAGAAGTCTTTCGTTTCATATGTAATTGCACCATATGGGCAAACATTTGCACAAGTGGAGCAACCGTTACACATCATTTCATCTGAATGAGCAACACATGGGTTGCCAACCAAATGATCCTTAGCAAGCAAACCGATAACCTTGGATGCACAAGCACCGGCCTGGGTTACGGTCTCCGGAATATCCTTCGGGCCCTGTGCGCAACCTGCAAGGAATACACCTGCGGTTGGGGACTCTACCGGACGGAGCTTTGCATGAGCTTCGGTGAAGAAGTCGTTGGTATCCATGCTTGCGGTAAGAAGGGTTGCAAGCGGTCTAGCGGACTTATCTGCCTCAATTGCTGCAGCAAGGACAACCATGTCTGCATCGATATGAAGCTGCTCATTGGTGAGAAGATCGGAAGCCTGTACCTTCAGCTTATCGCCCTCCGGACAAACCTTACCAACCATACCCTTAATGTAATGAACATCATACTCTTCTACTGCACGACGATAGAACTCATCGTAGTTCTTACCAGGAGTACGAACGTCAATGTAGAATACATAAACTTCGGTATCCGGGTACTTTTCACGGCAAAGCATTGCATGCTTGCAGGTGTACATACAGCAGATTTTGGAGCAGTATGGCTTTCCGCATTCTACGGTAGAACGGGAACCTACACACTGTACGAAGACGATGGTCTTCGGCTCCTTGTGGTCGGAAGGACGAACCAAATGGCCGCCATTCGGGCCGGATGCGCTCATCAAACGCTCGAACTCGAGAGACGTTACAACGTCCGGAGACTGAGAGTATGCGAACTCATCAAATGCATCCAACTTGATTGGATTGTAACCGGTAGCTACAACGATAGCACCGTACTGCTCTTCCAAATGCTCATCCTGCTGGGTGTAGTCAATTGCACCTGCGGTACAAATCTTGGAACATACACCGCATTTTCCGGTCTTAAGCATGGTACAGTAGTCAGCGTCGATGGTAGCAACCTTCGGAACTGCCTGTGCAAATGGGATGTAGATTGCACGCTTGGTATCAAGACCAAGGTTGTAATCATTCGGAACCTTCTTCTGAGGACACTTCTCGGTACAAAGGCCGCAACCGGTACAAATGTCTTCCTTAACGTATCTTGCCTTACGCTTGATACCTACGGTGAAGTTTCCTACAAAGCCCTTAACGGACTCAACCTCAGAGTAAGAATAAATCTTGATATTCTCGTTCTGAGCTACATCTACCATCTTAGGGGTAAGGATACAGGAGGAACAGTCGAGGGTTGGGAAGGTCTTATCGATCTTGGTCATCTTACCACCAACGGTCGGCTCCTTCTCAACGATATCTACCTGATAACCTGCATCTGCAATGTCAAGAGCACACTGGATACCTGCGATACCGCCACCGATAACGAGGGCACGCTTGGTAACAGGGGTCTGGCCTGCAATCAGAGGAGCATTTAAATGCACCTTTGCGACAGCGGCACGTCCAAGGATAATAGCCTTTTCGGTAGCCTCTTCAATATTCTTATGAATCCAGGAGCACTGCTCACGGATATTTGCAACTTCAAGCATGTACGGGTTCATTCCAACTGCCGCTACAGCCTTACGGAAGGTTGCCTCGTGCATTCTTGGAGAACAAGAACAGATTACAACACCGGTAAGGTTCTGTGCTTTAATTGCGTCTTTGATCATGTTCTGACCAGCTTCGGAACACATATACTGATAGTCGGTTGCATATACAACGCCCGGCTCCTGAAGCAAGGTTTCAGCAACTTTCTTTACATCAACTGTAGCAGCAATGTTGGTACCACAGTGACATACGAATACGCCAATTCTCTGCATGATGATCTCCTTTCTTATTTCTTATACTTACGGAATGCACTAACGAGAGCCTGCTGTGGAATCTCCTCATCAAGCATAGCCGGAATCTGGTCTGCAACGAGATGATTCTGATTCTGCTGACGAATCTTCCAAAGACGAACTGCTTCAATAATGTTAGCCGGTTCTACACCGCGTGGGCAACGCTCAACACAAGCGAAGCAGGAAAGACAGGTGTAAATGGACTTGGATTCCATCAACTTGTCAATCTTACCGCTGAGTGCCAGGTTTACAAACTGATGTGGATGATACTCCATCTGATCGTAAGCCGGACAGGTACCGGAGCATTTGCCGCAACGCATACACTTACGTGGGTTCACACCGGAGATGCGCTGAATCTCTTTTGAGATTTCCATATTGTCCATGTACTAGTCCTCCTTTCCGATTCCCAGAGCTTCACACAACAGTTCCGTAAAGTAGTAAACAGGAAGGTCTGCTGCATCATTGTTCTGTGTCAAATTGTACATGCAAAGCGGGCAAGCGGTGATAAGTGCATCACAACCTGCATCCTTTGCGGAATTCACAATATTCGCAACCTTTGCCTTAGCAAGGTCCTTGTTCTCCATGGTGATATAACCACCGCAGCATTCGTTGCGGAGTGGGTACTTCACAGGAGTTGCACCAAGTGCAGTGATAAAATCTTCGATAATGGAAGGATTCTCCGGATTATCGAACTGCATGGTCTTGCTCGGACGAAGGAGAAGACATCCGTAAAATGCGCCAATCTTACGATCGGTGAGCGGATTCTTAACGGCTTCCTTAATCTTGTCGAAGCCAACTACGTCACGAAGCATCTCTAAATAGTGGATAACCTTAGTCTCGCCTGCATACGGCTCCTCGAGAGCCATGTAGCGGTTAACCTTGTCTCTGATCTCTGCATCATTTGCCATATCATTGTTCACTCTCTTGAGGACATGATGACAAGCGGAGCAAAGCGTCAGAAGGTCCTGACCCTGTTCCTTAGCGTACTCGAGAGCACGTACGGAAGACAACTTGGTCGCGACTTCATCCTTAGCCATAGGATAAACACCGCCACAGCACTGCCACTCAGGAATCTCTACCATGGTAATTCCAAGTGCTTCTGCAGCTTTTCTTGCGCCCATATCCAGGTCAACAGCTTTTGACTTTAAGGTACATCCCGGATAATAACTGTAAACCATAAATTTTCTCCATTCTGCCTTTTCGGCTTTTCATTTTAGAATGTTATACCATCTGTTCCGGATGGAACACTTCATCGAATCTTTCTTCGGTGAGGAATCCGAGTGCCACACAAGCTTCCTTGAGGGAAATGTTATCCTTGTAAGCCTTCTTTGCGGTCTTAGCAGCATTTTCATATCCGATGTACGGATTCAATGCGGTTACGAGCATCAGGGAGTTGTAAAGGTTGTAATCCATCTTCTCCTTGTTTGCACGAATGCCGACAGCACAGTTGTTATTGAAGGATACCATTACGTCTGCAAGAAGTCTTACAGACTGAAGGAAGTTGTAGATGCAAACAGGCATGAATACGTTGAGCTCGAAGTTACCCTGGCTTGCTGCCATGCCAACTGCGACATCGTTACCCATAACCTGAACGGCTACCATGGTTACAGCCTCACACTGAGTAGGATTAACCTTACCCGGCATGATGGAGGAACCCGGCTCGTTCTCCGGAATGAAGATTTCGCCCAAGCCGTCACGAGGACCACTTGCCAACCAACGAACGTCGTTTGCAATCTTCATCAAGTCACAAGCAAGAGCCTTCAATGCACCATGTGCAAATACAAGCTCGTCCTTGGAGGTAAGTGCGTGGAACTTATTCTCAGCGGTCTCAAACTCCTTACCGGTGATTTCGGAAACTGCCTTCGCAACCTCTACGTCAAATCCCTTTGGAGTGTTAAGTCCGGTACCAACTGCGGTTCCGCCAAGTGCAAGGCACTTTAATCTCGGAAGCGCGGTTTCAAGCATCTTCTTGTCCAGTTCAAGGCTGTTTCTCCAGCCACTGATTTCCTGGGAGAACTTAATTGGGGTAGCATCCTGCAAATGGGTACGGCCGCATTTTACAATGCCCTCATGGTCAGCCTCAAGCTTCTTGAAGGTTCCGATCAAAAGGTCAAGAGCCGGGAAGAGCTTGTCCTCGATGCCCTGAACAGCTGCAATGTGCATTGCGGTTGGGAAGGTATCGTTGGAGGACTGAGACATGTTGATGTCATCATTCGGATGAAGGAGCTTCTCGCCTGCGATCTCATTACCGCGGTTTGCGATTACCTCATTTGCATTCATGTTGGACTGAGTACCACTACCGGTCTGCCAAACAACCAATGGGAAATGGTCGTTCAGACTTCCGCTCATAACCTCGTCACAAGCCTGGGAAATGGCAGCCAACTTAGCGTCGGTCATCTTCTCCGGCTTTAACTTGTTGTTTGCGATAGCAGCGGCTTTCTTCAGTACGCCGAAAGCTTTTGTAATCTCTCTCGGCATAACCTCGATGCCAACACCGATTTTAAAGTTCTCATGGCTACGCTGGGTCTGTGCGGCCCAATAACGATCTGCAGGCACCTGCATCTCGCCCATGGAATCATGTTCAATACGATATTCCATCTTGTTTTCTCCGTTCTAACAATTTCTTGGTGTAATATATTTGGGTCGACGGTTTCCCGCGTACCCGCCTCGCGTAGGCGCGTACACACACCCGCGCCTAAAAGGCATAACAAATGCAGCACCCCTCCGAAAAGAGGTACTGCATTTCATTAATCGAAATTACAGCTCGAGGCTATTGATAACTGCCTTAAGGTTGTCTGCACTGTGACGAAGCTTCTCCATCTCCTCCTCGGTAAGAGGAACCTCAACGGAACCAACAACACCTTCCGGACCAACAATAGCGAGGGTGCTGAGACAGCAACCATCGATACCATACTCGCCATGCATCATGGTGGATACGGTCATAGTGGTGTTAACGTTCTTGGTCAGGCACTTAACAATGTATGCAACGGAAATAGCGATTGCATAGAAGGTAGCACCCTTTCTTCCGATGATGATACCGCCGGACTTACGAACGAAGTCAGCAACCTCTTCACGGTCATACTCAGGAATCTTCTTCTCGGTTCCGAAGAGATGATCATTGTACTGATCAAGCGGAACGTTAGCGATATTTGCAAGAGACCAGGTAACGAAGGAAGAATCACCGTGCTCACCAAATACATATGCATGTACATTGTTCTGAGCGATACCATAAATCTCAGCAAGTCTGGTACGAAGACGGCTGGTATCAAGAATGGTACCGGAACCGATAATCTTGTTCTCCGGAATACCGGAAACCTTATGGAATACATAAGTCATAACGTCAACCGGGTTGCTAACGATAATATAAGTAGCATTCGGTGCATATGGAGTGATCTTGCTTGCGATGTCCTTCATAACATTTACATTAACCTGTGCAAGCTCAAGTCTGGACTGACCAGCCTTTCTCGGAATACCGGAAGTGATGATAACAACATCAGAATCTGCTGCTTCCGGATAATCTCCTGCAATAACGTTCATCGGATTCACAAACGGAGCACCCTGAACGATATCCATTGCTTCGCCAAGTGCCTTCTCCTTGTTGATATCAACAAGAACGATTTCAGAAGCAGTTCCTTGTACAGCCAAGGTGTACGCAATCGTTGCACCTACGCTACCAGCACCAATGATGGTAACTTTCATAATAAAACCTCTTTCCCTCCGGCTCAGTTTCCTGAACGCTAGAGTAATGTATTTGTTGTATTCGAAAGATTGTTATTTTTTTGACAATCTTAATCGATGTACTAAACCTTACTTACTATATCATAACTCCCTTCAAATCGCAACTTGTAAAATAGACAAAATATAATGCTTGTTCGTTCATTTTTCGTCATATTGCAAAACCTTTCATAGATAAAGCAAAATGCGGCAAAAATCCCGGCGAATCATTCCGCCGGGACATAAATCAGACTACTGTCTTTCCATATTAATGTGAGAAAACGAAAAGAATCCGCTGGCCGAGCTACTGCCCCCTCCTTCACCTGCATAACCGCTGCAAATCTGGATGGAATAATTGACTCCACTCTTTCTTACGATGTAACGGGCCAACTCCTTACATCCGATTGCGGAGAACAACGCATGATTGTAACCGTCTACATCAAACGAGAAGCTGCGAATCCCTTCCATACGATTTTTGAACAGCAAAACGGTCTTCGCACCATTTTCCACATCACGAAGCAACTTCGCTACTACTTCGTCCCGATCAAAAAAAGCATCGACACGCCCATCGGTTTTCTTTCGACGAAGCACAATTCCAATCTGCCCTACCCAGTACCAAACCAGACCAATAGCCGCAAGATAGATAATGGTTCCAAGTAGCCGGTCCGTCGTTCGAAACATTCCGAACATAACCTGAATCAAAAAGCCACCAAAGGTATTGAAATTAACCCCAATCAGAATCGCTCCCACAAAACAAATACCGAATCGAAGCGTAGTAAAATATGCCGGCGAGACATTCTCCCCCTCTTCGATCAGGCAAACCTTTCGGAAACGAATTCCAAGGGAAATGAGTCCGAATCCCAAAAGAATCAGCAGGCTTGAAATTGGTCGGTTCATCAAATATTCCATCACTTAGTCCTCACACACAATCGTAAATTTGCTGCAATTATCCTTCTTCTCGACGAGAATCTGCTGAGGAATCGCTTTAATCAACTCCTCGCGATGGCTAATCACTCCTACGATTTTATTACCTTCGGACAGTTTTGTCAAAACCTCCATGGCTTTTCCGATGAGATTTTTATCCAATGTACCAAATCCTTCATCAATAAAGAGCGCATCCATCTGGATTCCTCCAAGATTCATGGAGATGGTATCGGACAGACCAAGTGCCAGACTGAGTGCAGCCATAAAGCTCTCACCGCCGGAAAGGTTACCGACAGGCTTCACGGTTCCAACGAAACGGTTTTCCACATCGAGGTTTAGGAAATTCTCGCTACGCTTATCCGCATCGCGCTCCGAGCGTTTCAGCTCGAACTGATTTCCGGACATCTCAGCCAGACGACGGTTGGCTGCGACCAGAATTGCATCAAACCCAACGCCCTGAATGTACTGCTCCAGCGTAATCTTACTGCCCGAACCACTACCGTTTACAAGGGTACTCAAACGGTTATAGGTATTGTATATCTTAATATACTTGTCGTAATTTGGCTGTTGTGCCTTCATCGCCTCGTACTGTTTTCTGTTGGCTTCGATACGATTTCTGGTTTGAAGGAACGTGTTCTGTGCTTCCGTCGCCTTCGACTCACATTCCTCTACGATGTTCTGCAAGGTCTCGACTTCTACCGGCACCAATCCGCAAGCTTCGCGTTCCGCAATGTCCTTCGCCGCCTTCGTTGACGCATATTTACGTTCAAATGCGGTGATTTCCTCCTGTAATCGGTCAAGGTTGCCACGCTCCGCTACCACGCTGCGATAGTCTTCCTCGTCCAAAAATCCCTGCTTGGTTATTTCCTCAAAATAACCTTGCTTCGTGATTACCAGTTTTTCACGATTCGATGTCAATCTCTCTCCTTCCGATTTCAAGCGACCATCCAGTGTATCGAACACTTCTTTTGCAGAGTGATATTCCTTCTCTGCCCGTTCGATTGCTTGTTGCAGCCCGGTCATTTTCATATTGAGACGCTTGCTCTCTTCTTCGGCCTGCTCCCAGTTTTCAAACGGTAGTTTACTGAGTCCATTCAGACGCTCCTGCATGGTGGCCAGTTCACTAGTAACGGTCGAAAGCTGCTCGTTAAAGGTTTTCACCTTCTCCTCCGAAGCTTTCAGGTCTTCACGCTTTGCAGAAAGAAGCTCAGACTTTAGTGTAAATGCGTCCGCTTCCGCCCTAAGCTGTCCAAGTTTCGCAAACTCCTCCTCGATAGAAGTCTTCACTTCCGACTCCTCGGCCTGAAGACATTCAGCCAGTTCCTCCGGTGTCTTTCCGCTATACATTTCACGGTTGTAGAGTTCATTCTCAAGGCAGTTAAGTATCTGATTTCGAACAGAGTCCGCCTTTTCTAAAAAGGCTGTCTTGGCATTCTCCGAAGCGGTTACTGCCTCGTCCTTTCTCTTTCGAGAGGTTTCCAAAGCCTTCGTAAGTTCGTCCAGTTCCTCCTGCGAAACATGCTCTCCGATAAAATGCGCCGGAGCCGGATGCTCCATCGAACCACACACAGGGCAAGCACAGCCCTTCTCCAACGTCTTCGCAAGAATACCCGCACGATTTAAATCAAGACGCTTTGCGTAAGCCTTGCACGCCTCATCTTCGAGCTCAAAATCCGTCATCCGTTGCTTACAACGCTCGGCGGCATCCTCCCATGCCCGCTTTTTGCCAGCGAGATCCTTCGTGTAGGCCTCATCCGCAGCCTCAATTTCCTTCAGAAGCTTCTTCCAATTGTTCCAAACACTTTCCTGCGCTTGTGCCTCCACAGGCTTGTTCTTCAACGCTTCCACTTCTTCGACAAGTGCCTGAATCTGTGAAGAAAAATTGGTTACATCCGTCCGCTTCTTGGCTATGTTCTGCTCCAATTCTACCTTCTGCTTTGTAAGCCTATCCACGGACTTCACAGTGTTATCACGAATGGTGTAGTCATCCTTAGCATCATTTATCTTTCTGATTTCCATCTGAAGCTTCTCAATATCAGGTCTTCTTTCGGATGTCTGTTCCAAAGTTACCTTCTTGGCTTCAACCGTAGACTTTGCATTCATCAGCCTCGTCTGGATATCAGCGATACGTGTTTCTGTATCTGCCACCGCATTCCGGCTCGTCACGTACTCCGATTCTTTCGGTTGAACTTCCATAGCCGCCTTCTTTAAACGGTCAGCCTTTTCCTTACACTCCTTCTGATGTGGAAGCTGATTCTCGAGTTCGCCAAATGCGGCCTGCGCCTGATTACGCCTTTCAATCTTTCGATTATTATCCTCCGCTGCAAGGAGATTCTTCTTGGCTTCATCAGAAGCCTCCTTAGCGATATCAGCAAGTTTCTCCTGAACCGGCGCAAGAGTTTCATCCTCCTCAATGATACTTTGTGTAAGCGAAAGCATATTCTCCAAAAGAATCGCATTGTTCTTCCCGGCAGTCTTGTCAATGAGATCGGCAAGTTCCTCTTTGTACATGCTTTCTACACTTGTAGAAACCAAACTGAAACAATTCAAAATCTGACGTGCTGTATCTTCCGCCATTTTCTCATGTTCAGCGGTTTTCTCCCTCAGATTTTCCTGAAGTTTCACATATTTCTGCGTAGAGAACAGGTTTCTTAAAATCGCAGTTCTCTCCTTGGTTTTAGTCGTCAGGAGTGTCTTAAACTCGCCCTGCGCAATTAAGGCAATCTGCTTAAACTGATCCATATTCATCTGAACCAAAGCTTCCACTGCCTTATTTACTTCCTTCAATCCGTCAACTACGGAACCGTCGCTGCAGGTCATAACCGGTTTGGCTTCATCCTTAAATTCCTCTACGACATCACCATTTCTCTTATGTTTTATATATTTTCTCGGTGCAAATCGCTTAATGGTATAGGTCTTCCCCTGGTGCTCAAACACGAACTCAACAAAGCTTTTAACACCGTCCTTTGCGAAGTCGCACGCAAGATAATTCACATCACGATCAGGGCTGGCTGCCTTTCCGTAAAGAGCAAAACACATCGCATCAAAAATGGAGGTCTTTCCGGTACCGGTTTCACCGGCAATCACAAATAACCCCGTACTCTCAAATTTATCAAAATAAATCGTCGGCATCAGCTCCGCATAGGAGGCAAAACCACTAATCGTCAAACTAATTGGTTTCATAGGAAATGCCCACCTCCTCTGCAAGCTTCATCATAATTCCCTTTTCTTCCTCGGTCATCTCGTCACCATACATAAGCGCATAAAATTCCTCCATCATCTCACCAAACGGACGTTCCTTCTCAAAATTAGAAAGATCCACTTGGTGAATTCCCTGCTGATGGGAGTTGTCATAATCCAGATGCACCATATTCGGGTAAAAACTGCGAAACGTTGCTCCCGCATTTGGCTGAGGTTCTTCATCTGTCAATGTGACATAAATCAAATCATTCGTATTGATTAAGTTTTCTGATTTCAGAAGTTCTCCTGACTCGCCCTTAATGTGTCGCAAATCACGAAGCGGCTGTAGCTCCTCGAAAACGATCTCCCGCTCCCCCTTCTTTCCCAGGGTAACAAATGGTACCGTCTTATGGTGCGTGGCTTCGCTAAGGGAATACTTAAGCGGTGACCCGGCGTATCGAATGTGCTCAGCTCCAATCTGCTGTGCGGAATGAATATGTCCAAGTGCAACATAATCAAATTTCTCAAACAGACTGCAAGCAATCTGCTCCACTGTTCCCACCGAAGCAGCCGGCATCATCTCCGAGCCGGCAGAAATCGGCATAACACCTTTTCCAACAACAAACTGATGTGCAAGAATCACATTTCTTGCATTCCAATCAATGTCCGCATGCTCTAAGGCAACGCGAACCGCATCCTCATAGGAATGAATCTCCACCTCCGGATAATACTTTCGGACATACGAAGCCTTAATGAACGGAAGAAGGTATACATTCACTTCTCCATACTCATCCTCGCAAACCACCTTGCGCAGTTCGCCTTCATACTTTCCCTCGATGTAGACATCACTAAGCTCGAACATGCTGTGTCCAAACTGCAAACGCTCGTCGGAGTCATGATTGCCCGCAATCATAAACACCTTAATATGGTTGCGCACGAACATCTTAAGAATCTCATCCAGCAAATGCACGGCTTTCTCGGACGGCAACGAAGAATCGTAAACATCCCCCGCGATCAGCACAGCATCCACCTTCTCCTCAACTGCTTTCTGCACAATCTGCTTTGCAATGTACTCCTGGTCATCCAACAAATCAAACCCGCATAGATTCTTCCCCAAATGCAGATCCGCCAAATGAATAAACTTCATACTTTCACCTGTACCTTCCCTAATATTCGGCCTGCGCCGTACTTCTATGCTTCTTATGATACCAAATCCCATGCCCCAAAAAAGGGGCATGGGTTGGCAGAAAGGAGATATATAAAACGATTAAAAGTCAACCAGATAGATGCCCACCTGAATCTCCACAAAAGAACCCGTTTGGGTGATTTTCGATACCTTAGCCTTTAGGCATTTGCCGGCATCTAAAAGACGTGCAAAAATAACATTGTCCTTCTCCGGAATATAACCAAGCTTTCTTTCGTCCGCGGTAAACATCACAATTGCAAATTCATCGAATTTGTTCACTTCTCTTCGAAGTGTCAACGTGTCCCCAAGCATTACCCTCTTCAGTACCGAAGGATCCTCCAGCCTCGTGGTTCCCGCCACAAAGGAGTCGAACAAATGAATCTCGTCAATCATCGGTTTTAGCATATCACCAAGTTCCTGCTTCCCCACGAGAGAAAGCATCGTTTGATTCCTCATAGTCAACTCATTCTTCTTCGAATTCATCCCCATTTTCCTCCCAATTCATTGTCCAGACAAACGATAATTCGCCGACCATCAGATTGTTCAAAACTTCATCCAACTGCTTTTCATAAGTTTTATAGGAGTCGATTTGCTTTCGGTATTCCTCTTTTCGTTCCTCCACCAACTTCGAATTCAACAGCAATTGACTATAGAGATACGGCTCCGTCGTTCGAATCCTCTCAATCTCCTCCTCAATCAGAGGAATCTTCTCTTCCAGTTCCTCTAAAGTATATTCGCCAACTTCGACACCAAGAGAACCCAGAAACGCAATTGCCAGATCCTTACATTCCTCCAGAGCATTTAGATCATTGCATCGATATGCTTTTACGATTTCTGTCCATAGATTACTTAATTCCTCATATTGCTCCGTGAGTGGATTCATATCCGGGTGAAGAAGCTTCACAAGCTCACGATAAAGGCTTTTAATCTCCCGCTCTTCCAGTATTCCGATCGCTTGACCCGAATTGGCCATCTGCGTTACCTGTATCAGCTGCAAATGCTGCGCCTTCAGTTCTTTCGTTTCCTCCTCAAGATACTGCTGAAGTTGTGCACCATCGACCACGCCCCCGCGATTTTTCACGGTCTGACAATAGGCAATGGCTTTTTTCTTTCGAATACACATCAGCTGCATTTCGAACACCTGCAGCGCTAGTTCGCCGAATTCGCGAATAAAAGACTGCTCCCAGTGAAATGCCTCCTTCCGAAGACGATCCCTCCGAAGCAAAAGCTTCTCATAATGCTGCCTCAATTCCCCTAACTGTTCCATTACATTACCACCTCGAAGTCATAAAACCTGTCCGCAATTGCGGTAACCTTGACACCGTTTATGTCTGCATTTTGGAAAAATGCGTCTCGGTCGCGGAACCATTTGCCATTAAAACAAATGACACACGCCCCATCCTCCATAACAGATTTCAGCTCCATGGTATCACTTCCGAGGGTGAAGCGAATCACATGTGGTGTCTTCAATAAATAGTACAAATCATAAAAATCAAAGTCGTCCTCATCGAACTCGTAAAGCTGATAAACATCATCGATGAGCCACTTCATGATATTCAGATTTCCGAAGAATGCATTGTGTTGAATCCTCTGGGCCAGTACCATCTTTGCATAGAAGAACAGTTTTACCGCTTCTTCCGTCCTGCCCTGATCTTTGCGAATGTGAGCCAATCGGGTATAAACCTCCGGAATCGGATCGAAGACATTCGTACACGTTTTTACCTCCTCATACAGACTCTCAATTATAGCCTTATATTTCTCGACATCCTTCGCAACGCCATAACCGTTCTTGTACATATCCGCAACCTTGTATGTGGCTACCAGGTGCCCCTTCTCCATCATTTTTGAAAAATAGGAAAATGCCTTTGGGTAATCCTTCTCACCGGTTCTCCCATAGTACCAGATGTATCCCAGACACTCGTATGCCTCGTCATAATCCAACGCAGCTGCCATTTCATAATACTTGAGAGCCAGATCGAACTGCTTAATTTCATAGTAGTATCCTCCAAGATACATCATGTCCCTAGGATTTCTCTCCTTTTCGATCAGGAAATTCATGGCCTCAATAAATCGAAATTCATCCGATTTTGACAGAACACGACTCTCATCGAAATTTTGAATCATTCTTCTTGCTTCCTGCACAGTCATGGGCTTGCCCTCCTTTAATTATTAAAAATGTGATTTTCTTCCCTCTCGCATCCATAATAGCAAAACAAGAGTCCAATTAATGGGACTTCTGTTTTGTGACATCTCATTTGCAATCGCCATTGGCAACGTCAGCAGAAGCCAGACAAGGTTGGCCAAAAATTTTACCCAATAAACTCATATGAGACCTCCCAATAGTTGATACTTCAGTATACCACATTCCGCATTTTCCGTAAACAAAAAGAGGAAGCACTTACGCTTCCTCCGTATGTTCCGATTCTTTTTTATCCTGCTGCATCATATACCACCACTTGAAGATGGCGATTCCAATAATCAATATATATCCGATTACGCTAAATGCGTCCGGGAGTTCCTGCAAGAACAGAAATCCGAGCATCGCCGCAAACAAAATCTGCGAGTAGTCGAACACCGAAATATCCTTTGCCTGTGCCTTTTGATAAGCCGCTGTGATGCAGAACTGACCGCCGGTTGCCGCAAGTCCGGCACACAACATGATGCAAAGCTGCTTTACCGTCATCGGTTCGAAATTAATAATCATAAACGGTAAGGTTAGCAGGCAGGAGAAAATCGAGAAGCACAAGACAATCACCGGACCTCTCTCCCCCTTCTTTCCCAGCCGATGAATAAATGCGTAGGCAATACCGGCTCCAAGACCGCCATACACGCCGACAAGACCATTTGCAAACTGCATATTAAAGGACGGCTTAATAACGAACAGGGTTCCGATCATCGCCACAACGACCGCACTCCATTCCACCTTGTTCGGCCGCTCTTTCAGAATAATGGCAGAGAAAATGATGGCAAAGAACGGTGACAGCTTGTTTAACATATTCGCATCCGCGAGCGCCAGATGGTCAATCGCATAAAAGTTACATACCATTCCGGTCGTTCCAAAAAGGCATCGAAAGAAGATATCCAGTCGGTTGCCCTTCTTTATTTTGAACCCCTCTTCGCTTCGGGCCAATGTAATGAAAGCCACGACTACCGCAACCGCATTTCGAAAAAATGCCTTTTCCATCGTCGGCAGATTTCCGGCCTTTCGAACGAACAACGTCATCAGAGAGAAGAAGAAACCGGCCATCACAATAAAGAAAATGCCCTGCATTTTGTTGTTTGCTTTTGCATTACTCATGCGTCTTCTCCTTTCTATTTTGGTTTGCTCGCGACACCGAGCCTCTAAGGCGAGTAAGAGCGGGTTCGATTCCCTCTTCGATTCACCAAATTCCCCGAGACGGGATTCGAGGCAAACCTCTGGTTTGCTCGCGACACCGAGCCGCCAAGGCGAGTAAGAGCGGGTTCAAATCCCGTCTTCTTTTTTTTGCATAAAAAAAAGCACGAGACGGGATTCGAACCCG
>DCGJ01000034.1:0-6295 GCA_002315495.1 Lachnoclostridium sp. UBA1781
CAGATCAAGAGATATAGGACCTTTTATCCCAGGGCCGGATGACGACATGCTGATATGTCGCTGCGAAGAGATTACAAAGGGAGAAATCAGACAGGCTGTCCATGATGGAATGTGGACAATCACAGAGATTAGAAGATATTTGCGAGCAGGTATGGGACTTTGTCAGGGACAAACCTGTTCTAAACTGGTAAAGGGTATTGTTGCAAGAGAGTTAGGCGTTTCTCCTGCAGAAATTGAGCCTGCTACCAGCAGAGTTCCTATGAGACCAATTGAGATGCGTATCTTTGCAAACGAGGCAAAGGAGGTTGAGGATGATGAGTAATACAGCAGAAGTTGTAATTGTTGGTGGAGGCGTCATTGGTAATTCAGCCGCATACTATTTAGCCAAAAGAGGATTAAGCGTTATCGTTTTGGAGGGAAGTGATTTCATCGGAAATGGTGGTTCCAGCAGAAACGGTGGCGGTGTAAGACAATCTGGGCGAGATGTTAGAGAGTTGCCTTTAGTGATGTATGGTATCAAAAATCTCTGGCCTACACTTTCAGAAGAATTAGAGACAGATTGTGAGTATCATCAGGATGGAAATCTCCGCCTTGGAAAGAATGAAAAGCACAAGGAGATTTTGACAAAGCTTGCAACCAATGCACAGAGCTGTGGTTTGGATGTACGAATGATTGATGCTGATGAGGTAAAAAGGATCAATCCGTATCTTTCGGATGAAGTTACCTGCGCAAGCTGGTGTCCGACAGACGGTCACGCCAATCCGTTAACTACGACACTTGGCTTCTATAAGATGGCGAGAAGACTGGGAGTTCGGTTCATTTCCGGCGAGTTTGTTACGGAACTTCGTATGGTTCAGGGCAGAGTCAGAAAGGTTATTTGTGCTTCCGGAGATGTGTTCGAGGGTGAAAGTATCTTAGTGGCAGCGGGCTATAACAGCAGAGCAATTCTCGGAACTGTGGGAATCGACATTCCGATGACAAGGTCCCTTTTGGAATGCCTGGTTACCGAAGCAGAGCCGCATATGTTTGACCAGATGTTAGGTACTGCAGAGGCGGATTTCTATGGACACCAGACAAAGCACGGTTCGTTTGTATTCGGAGGCTCCTCCGGTTATGAGGGCAGCAATAAAGATAACGGAACACCGATTTCCAGCTCGAAGACGGCGCCATGTATTTGCCGTGGTATTATGAAATATTTCCCTGACCTGGCGAACGCAAAAATCGTTCGGACCTGGGCCGGGTGGAGTGATAAATGCAAGGACGGCGTGGCCGTGGTTGGTGCGATTGATGAAGTACCGGGCCTGTATACTTCCTGTGCCATGTCCGGGCATGGTTTTGGTATTGGCCCAGCGGCAGGCAATCAGCTGGCGCAGCTTATTGCAACCGGAACAACGGATGTGGATCTTAGTACGCTTCGTTATGACCGCTTTAAGGCGAAAATATAACTTCCGAAAGGAGTGCTGTGTATGAATAATTATAATTTTTGTGTGCCTACCGATATTCGTTTCGGAAAAGGACAGGTGGAGTGTCTTAAAACAGAAATCGGCAAATACGGCCGAAAGGTGCTTCTGGTTTACGGTGGCGGAAGTATCAAGAAAACCGGTCTCTATGATAAGATTTACGAGGTACTGAAGGATTTTGATATTTTTGAGTTGTCCGGTATTGAACCGAACCCGCGATTGTCCTCGGTAAAGAAGGGGGCGGAGTTATGCAAGGAGCGAGGAATTGATGTCGTCCTTGCGGTTGGGGGAGGTAGTACGATCGACGCCTCGAAGCACATCGCCTGTGCCGCATTTTACGACGGAGACCCTTGGGATCTGGTATTGGACCGTTCGAAGGTGACGAATGCGCTCCCAATTTTCACGGTCCTGACGATCTGCGCAACCGGCTCGGAAATGAACCCCGGCGCGGTAATCAGTAACGAGGAGACAAAGGAGAAGCTTGAGATTAACCACCCGATGCTGTATCCGACTTTATCCGTGTGTGACCCGACATATCTGTTCACACTTCCGAAAATGCAGACAGCAGCCGGAACGGCGGATATTATTTCTCACATTTTCGAGCAGTACTTCCAGCCGAATGACGGTGCATTTATTACGGACCGACTGAGCGAGGCAGCATTGAAAACCTGTTTCAAATACGGCCCGATTGCTCTTTCCGAGCCGGACAATTACGAAGCCCGCTCAAATCTAATGTGGACCAGCTCGATTGCACTGAATCACTTGTTTACCTTTGGTAAGGGTGGTGCTTGGTCTGTGCATCCGATGGAACACGAATTGTCTGCATTTTACGATATTACGCATGGCGTAGGTTTAGCGATACTTACCCCGGCGTGGATGCGATATGTGCTTTCGGATGTAACGGTAAAAAGATTCGCTATGTATGCACGGAATGTATGGGATGTGGCGAAGGAAGATGATTACGAGGCAGCCGAGGAGGGCATTCGCCTGACAGAGCAGTTCTTTGTCGATATGGGACTTCCGATGAAGCTTTCGGACTTGGGCCTGGATGATTCCCAGTTTGCCCTGATGGCTTCTGAGGCCGTTCGAACGAGTGGGTTGGCGGCTCGTTCCTATGTGAAACTGACGGCAGAGGATGTTGAGAAAATCTATCGAAGCTGTTTGTAATTATGGATATATGATTTATATGGAGCGGTTCGCATTCTACAAGGGTAGAATGCAAGCTGCTCCAGTTTTGATTGCAGGAAAATAGGAAAAAAGTTGAAATCTTTTCGCTGATACGATATATTGTTACATAGTTTGAGAATAAAGGGGAACTTTATGACACAGAAAGAATTAGAGGAAAAGAGAAGAGCGGAATACGCTGCACGAAAGAAGGCGTATCTTGCTCGAAAGAAGAAAATAAAACAGCGCCGAAAGAGAATGCTTTTGGGGGCGATTATTTTACTGCTTGCCATCATTTTGGGAACGCTTGTCTACAGTATGTTGGGCAGTTCGAATTCGAATGATGGTAAGGACGACAAGGGGAAGAAGGCAACCGACACACCGGCTGCAACCAACACCCCTACCATTACCAATACGCCGACCATCACCAATACGCCAACTCCGACACCATCGCCGACTCCGGCCGTGGTGACAATGATTGCGGTTGGTGACAATCTGTACGACTGGTACATGCTGGAGGATGGCTGGGTCGACAAGACGAACAACACCTTCGACTTTATGGATAACTACGATCACATCAAGAAGTACACCGCGCTTGCAGACTTTGCGGTCATCAACCAGGAGTGCCCGTTAGGTGGTGACGAGGGCTATCAGGGCTCCGGCACTGAGTGGGATTACATCGGTGAGCGAAACCGTTGGGGCAGCTATCACGGTTATGGTACATTTAACTCTCCGGATGCGGTTGGCGATGCGATTGTAGCGGCAGGATTTAATGTCGTTACTATGGCGACAAACCACATTTCCGACTATGGAATTCTGGCACTCAATAACAGTATCAAATATTGGGAGAAGCAGGAGGGAATCACGCTCCTTGGTATTCATGGAAGCCAGGAGGATGCCGATACGATTAAGTATCTTGAAAAATACGGCATTAGGATTGCGTGTCTCAATTACACCTACGCAACCAATCTGAAGACCGCAGCGGAGGCTGCAAGCTATTCCATCGATTATCTTTCCGAGGACAAGGTAAAGTCCGATGTCGAGAAAGCAAAGGCCGGTGGGGCTGACTTTATTGTTGTATTCGTTCACTGGGGCTCCGAGTACAATATGGACATCAACGATTATCAGAAGCGTTACACAAAGGTATTTTTAAATGCGGGCGTGGACGCAGTCGTGGGTGCTCACCCGCACATCGTTGAGCCGATGGAGTGGATCACGCGTGAAGATGGCACTAAGATGGTCGTTTATTATTCCCTCGGCAACTTCATCTCCATGTTTAAGGATAAGAGATGCGAGCTTGAGGGTATGGCTTACCTGGAATTTTATAAGGGCGATGATGGCACCTATATCAAGGAAGGCACCATCATTCCGTTAGTCAATCATTGGAACTACAATGCAAATGTGCTTGGTAGCCGCAACAACTACACCGTATATGCACTTCAGGATTATACCGAATCACTGGCAGCGGAGCACGGCTGTGTTCACTTTAAGGCAGGCGTTGGCTTCAGCTATTCCTACATCAATAAGCTGGCCAAGGACATGTGGGGTGACAACATTAAGATTGTTGACTGGTCCACGGTGACACCGGCGGATCGAAGCGCAAAATAGAAACAACCTTAACGGACTTTCGAATCACTGTTCGAGAGTCCGTTTTTAAGTGCAAATTTCACCGTTCTTATTGACTTTGAAAAAGCGTAGTTTTATAATGGAAACGCTTTCGGCGCAAAATGCCCGAAGGCCACGGAGACAGCATCGAATGATAGTGTCATCCCTTCAACTGTCAACATTCCGTGATGGCTGCGAGAGGCAGCACGATATAGTCTTTAGGAGGATAAAAAAATGGCAAGAGTGTACAACTTTTCCGCAGGTCCGGCCGTATTGCCGGAAGAGGTATTGAAGGAAGCAGCAGCAGACATGCTTGATTACAAGGGCTGCGGTATGGGCGTTATGGAGATGTCCCATCGTTCCAAGATGTACCAGACAATTATTGATGAAGCAGAAGCAGATCTTCGCAAGCTCCTGAACATTCCGGATAACTACAAGGTATTGTTCCTTCAGGGTGGTGCATCCCTTCAGTTCGCTATGATTCCTATGAATCTGATGAAGAACGGTAAGGCTGATTACATCGTAACCGGTCAGTGGGCTAAGAAGGCATATCAGGAAGCACAGAAGTACGGCGATGCAGTTGCAGTTGCAAGCAGCGCTGACAAGACCTTCTCTTACATTCCGGATTGCTCCGATCTTCCGATTCGCGAGGATGCTGACTACGTATATATTTGTGAGAACAACACCATCTACGGTACCAAGTTCCATGAGCTTCCTAACACCAAGGGTAAGACCCTCATTTCCGACGTTTCTTCCTGCTTCCTTTCCGAGCCGATGGACGTTGAGAAGTATGGTATGATCTACGGTGGTGTTCAGAAGAACATCGGACCGGCTGGTCTCGTAGTTGCTATTATCCGTGAGGATCTCATTCCTGAGACCGTTGCTGATACCGTTCCTACCATGATGCAGTACAAGATTCATGCAGACAACGGCAGCATGTACAACACCCCGAACTGCTGGGCTATCTACATTTGTGGCCTCGTATTCAAGTGGCTCCTTAAGAATGGCGGCCTCAGCGTAATGAAGGAGCTGAACGAGAAGAAGGCAGCTATCCTTTACGATTTCCTTGATTCTTCCGAGATGTTCAAGGGCACCGTTGAGAAGAATTCCCGTTCCCTTATGAACGTTCCGTTCGTAACCGGTAACGACGAGCTTGATGCTAAGTTCGTTAAGGAAGCAAAGGCAGCAGGCTTCGAGAACCTGAAGGGTCACAGAAGCGTTGGTGGTATGCGTGCATCCATCTACAATGCAATGCCAATCGAAGGTGTTCAGGCACTCGTTGACTTCATGAAGAAGTTCGAGGCTGAGAACAAGTAAGTTTTAGCAGAGCATGAGTTTTCGGAGATGCGCCGCATTTTCCGAAAGACACAATGAATTCGGAAAGGAAATAAGACAATGAAATATAATTGCTTAAATAATATCGCCCAGATTGGTTTGGACGTATTTGATGATAAGTATGAGCAGGTTGAAAACCTTGCAGACGCTGACGTAGCACTGGTTCGTTCCGCTGCTATGCATGAGATGGAGATTCCGGCAGGCCTTCTTGCAGTTGCAAGAGCAGGTGCAGGCGTTAACAATATTCCGCTTGATAAGATGGCTGAGCAGGGCGTTGTTGTATTCAACACTCCGGGTGCCAATGCAAACGGTGTTAAGGAGCTTGTTCTTGCAGGTATGCTTCTTGCATCCCGTGATCTTAAGGGTGGTATCGATTGGGTACAGACCATTAAGGATGACGAGAACGTAGCTAAGCTTGTTGAAAAAGGCAAGTCCAAGTTCGCAGGTAAGGAAATCATGGGCAAGAAGCTTGGTGTTATCGGTCTTGGTGCAATCGGTGTTTTGGTTGCAAATGCTGCAGCAGCTCTTGGCATGACCGTATACGGCTGTGACCCATTTATCTCCGTTGAGAATGCATGGAAGCTTTCCAGAGACGTTATCCATGTAAACAGCCGTGAGGATATCTTCAAAGAGTGTGATTACATTACCGTTCACACCCCACTTTTGGATGATACCAGAAAGATGATCAATAAGGACACCATCGCAATCATGAAGGATGGCGTTGTTATTTG
>DCGJ01000034.1:6324-15096 GCA_002315495.1 Lachnoclostridium sp. UBA1781
TTTTGAACTACGCTCGTGACCTTTTGGTTGACGACGATGCAATGGCAGAGGCACTTGCAAGCGGCAAGGTTGCTCGTTATATGAGCGATTTCCCGAACACCAAGTCCGCTAATATGCCTGGCTGTATCTGCACTCCTCACCTTGGCGCTTCCACTCAGGAGTCCGAGGATAACTGTGCAATTATGGCTGCAAAGGAACTTCGTGAGTATGTTGAGAACGGTAACATCATCAACTCCGTAAACTACCCGAATCTTGATGCAGGTGTTTGCCGTGTTGCTAACCGTATCTGTATTCTTCACAAGAATATTCCGAACATGCTCAGCCAGTTCACCACCGCTGTTGCAGGTAACAACATTGAGAATATGTTCGACAAGAGCCGTGGCGATTATGCTTACAGCATCCTTGATGTTGTAAATGCGGTAGATGCTTCCGTTGCTGAGAAGCTTTCCGCAATCGAGGGCGTTTTGAAGGTAAGAATTCTGTAATTAACAGAGCAATGCGTATAGTGATTGCCCGGCAGGGTAGGTATAGCCTGCCGTTGCCGGGCATTTTCAATAAGAGAATGTGTGGAGGTTTTACGTGGAAAAGACATTACAGGAAATGATTAAAATCGTAGACCAGGTGTGTGTGACCATTAGCCGTTTGAACATTGGCGGTGTGCTTTCCCTGAACAATTCCCTGAAGAATATCCTTCATCGCGAATTGCTTGAGTATGCCATCTTCCTTGCCGATGCGGACAACGAGCTGACCGTGGAAGAGCAGGATTTGATTTATGATACTTTGGGTACACGTCCGAAGGCTTTGGAGGTTCAGGAGATTCGTTCGACGCTTACCGTTGCCGGAGACAGCTATGTATCCACCCGCCCGAAGGCGATGAAGTATTTTGTTCTGAGCGACGCAGGTCGTAAGGTGGGAAATGACCCGTACCGCTATCAGACGGCACAGATTCTGATGGATACGTATCGCGCATTTGGCCAGGCAATTATGGCTGTGACACCGAAGGCGCCGGATCTTTGCGTGCATCGGTACACCATTTATATGGAGATGCTTGAGAAGTTCCTGAAGGAATATGGTGTATTCTATGTGTCGAACCAGAAGGTCATTACCTGCAAGGATAATGGCTACAATGTGAAGGGTAAGAATGGGGAAACCAAATCCGCTGCAGCTCGTATGGACGAGGTAAGCGATGAGGACGTTGATAAGCTTCTCGAGGAGCTCAATGCACTTGTTGGCCTCGAGAGCGTAAAGAAAGACATCAATGACTTGGTAAACCTTCTTCGCATTCAGGCAATGCGTGAGAAGAAGGGCATGAAGTCTGCAGATATTAGTAAGCACATGGTTTTCTATGGCAATCCGGGTACCGGTAAAACGACCGTTGCACGTTTGCTCTCGAAGATATTCAAGGGCTTAGGCGTTATTCGCGGAGGACAGCTCGTGGAAGTTGATCGAGGCGGTCTCGTTTGCGGCTACGTTGGTCAGACCGCAATTAAGACGCAGGAGGTCATCGATAAAGCCATGGATGGCGTTCTCTTCATCGATGAGGCGTACACCTTGAACGTTGGTAAGGGTGAGAATGACTTCGGTCAGGAAGCCGTTGATACCCTCCTTAAGGCAATGGAAGATAACCGCGATCGTCTGATTGTAATCGTAGCGGGTTACCAGGGGCCGATGGAAGCGTTCCTCGATTCCAACCCGGGTCTTAAGTCCCGTTTCAACAAATACATCGAGTTCGACGATTACACCCCGTCGCAGCTTATGCAGATTCTTGCATTGATGTCCAAGGGTAAGGATTACAAGTTCTCCGATGAAGCAAAGGAAGCAGCGGAAGCGTATTTCCTGCATTGCATCGAAACGCAGTCTGAGAATTTTGCAAATGCACGTGAAGTTCGTAACTTCCTCGAGAAGGCTATTACCAATCATGCTTCCCGTGTCATCAAGGTTAAGAAACCGACGGATGAGCAGCTTTCCACCATTGAAGTGGATGATGTTAAGGACATCCGACCAAATGCAATTGAATAGATGTGACCACCACCGCAGGGCTTAGGCCCTGCGGTTTTTTGCGGCTACCAGGGCTTGCGTAAGGTCGGAACGACCGCCTTCCGGTCCTTCGGGGCCGCTCTCGCTTAGTTGCTTCACGTAGCAGTGCTAAACTCGCCGTGCTCGTTAAGCACTGACGGAAGCAAATGCCCCTTCGTGAGAATGGGGCGAGCAAGCCAGTCGACGCAAGATTTCGGGAGGTGGTTGTGCGGGGCGAGCAGGCCAGCCTCTTCTTGGAGGTGCAAGGATTGGGGAAGAGAGGGAGAACCTGCAGGCAAGTAAGTGAAAACAAAGAAAAGTTCCAGAAATAACTGATGAGGGTGCCGGGCAAGTAAGTGAAAACAAAGAAAGNNCGGAGTCGGCCGTTTCGACCAAAGGAAAGTCAGGAAAGCCGCAAAAGCATTCAGAAATCAGGGCGCTGCCAAAACTGAATGCAATTGCCGATTAAATAGGCGTTCTACTGTTGTAGAACATCGGCCACAACAAACTCCACCTAACTTCCACCGCCTCCCTCAACCCCGCCCATATAGACACCTATCTGTGAATATGTTAAAATCATCTCGTCATAATGCTTTGTGACCGGAGTCACATCTGAAATCCCATCATGCCAACAACTCGTGGAAGGTGGCGACTTCAATCAAAGCAGACTGGAAAGGAGATAGGTTCACCCCTTTGCAGATGGGGTGGATCAGACATAATTGAATGGATACATTTACCTTGATTTTGGGCATTGCGATACTTGTCGTGGGAACGATTTCATTGCTCCTTGCAGGATGGCATCAGTTTGCATATACACAAACGAAGGATGCGTCGAACGATTTCTACTCGAAGCATCGAAAAGGTGCGAAGAAATATTTCCTGATGGGAATCATTGCTGTAGTACTCGGCATTTTGCTGCTTGTGGTACGGGTGTTGTAAAGATTTCACTCGAAATCCGGGAAAATCAACGAAACCGGGCGTTTACTGTTGGGATTATGGCACCGAGTCGTAAGACGGAAAATGCCGGAAAAATCCCTTTTTGCCTGTAAAATCCTATTGACATCTCGAGAGAAATGATGTAAACTATATTTACATTCGGGGCGGCGCTGAGATAACATATCTTTGATTTCTCGCTAATACATCCCCAACATGGAAAAGGAGTACTTTATGACTACAGCACAGATTATTGCTATTGTCGCAGCAGTTGTCGTTTTATTTTTGATTTTATCCTGCATCAAGATTGTTCCGCAGGAGCACGCATTTGTCATTGAGCGTCTTGGTAAGTACCATAGCGTTAAATATGCCGGTATTAACTTTATCATTCCGGTTGTTGACAACGTTGTTCGCCGCGTTTCTTTGAAGGAGCAGTTGGCAGACTTCCCGCCACAGCCGGTTATTACCAAGGATAACGTAACCATGCAGATTGATACGGTCGTATTCTTCCGTATCTACGATGCAAAGCTCTTCACCTACGGTGTTGAGAATCCGAGAATTGCTCTTGAGAGCTTGACCGCAACCACTCTTCGTAACATCATCGGTGAGTTGGAACTCGACGAAACACTTACTTCCCGTGAGATTATCAATACGAAGATGCAGACCGTGCTCGACGTTGCTACCGATCCTTGGGGTATCAAGGTTAATCGAGTTGAGGTTAAGAACATTATGCCTCCTGCAGCGATCCGTGAAGCCATGGAGAAGCAGATGAAGGCAGAGCGTGAGAGACGTGAGCAGATCCTGATTGCAGAAGGTGAAAAGAAGAGTGCCATCCTTAAGGCAGAAGGTGAGAAGGAATCCGCAGTGCTTCGCGCAGAGGCTCAGAAGATTGAGCTTGTTAAGGAAGCAGAAGGTCATGCAGAGTCCATTCGTCTTCATAAGGTTGCTGAGGCTGACGGTATCCGTGAGATGCAGCAGGCAGAAGCAGATGCCATCAGAAAGCTGCTGGATGCAGGTCTTACGACCGAGCAGATCGTTACCCTGAAGTCCTATGAAGCATTTACAAAGGCTGCTGACGGACAGGCAACGAAGATTATCGTTCCTTCTGAGATTCAGAACCTTGCAGGATTGGTTTCTGCAGCTAAGAACCTGGATTAATAAACAATGAAGCAAAGAAAAATGCCTCTGATTCGGAGGCATTTTTTTGTTGAAATGGATATTCCCTATACTGATTTTACTCTTCCCTTTTTATGCAAAAAGAAGTAAAATAGTTCTAATAAGTTTTCAGGAAAATGAGGCATTGATACTTTACGCGGAGGATACGAACATGAATGATATTTTTAACGGAGCGAAGCCCCTTGGCTTCGGCTTGATGCGACTTCCACTGACCAACCCAAATGATGGCGGAAGCATTGATTTTGAACTGACCAAGAAGATGGTTGATATGTATATGGAGCGCGGCTTTACCTACTTTGACACCGCGCTGATGTATTGTAACGGAAAGAGCGAAGCGGCGGTTAAGGAGGTGCTTTCCTCCCGTTATCCGCGTGAATCCTACACGCTTGCCACGAAGCTTCATGCAGGCTTTATTCAGACAGAAGAGGACAGAGATATTCGCTTTTACAAGCAGCTTTCCGACACCGGTGTGGACTATTTTGACTACTATCTGGTACATGATGTAAATGCCCACAGTATCGAAGTTTACGACAAGCTCCATGTGTGGGACTGGGTTCAGCAGAAGAAGGCAGAGGGCAAGATGAAGCATATCGGGTTCTCCTTCCATGACACGCCGGAGCTTTTGGAGAAGGTGATTACGGAGCATCCGGAGATGGAATTCGTTCAGATTCAGCTAAACTATCTGGATTACGAGAATCCGGGGGTTCAGTCGAGAGCCTGCTACGAGGTGTGCAGGAAGTATGATATGCCGATTATTATCATGGAGCCGGTGAAGGGTGGAACTTTGGTGAATGTAGGACCGGAGATTACGAAGATGTATAAGGACTACCATCCGGACCTCAGCGTGGCTTCCTGGGCGATTCGTTTTGCGGCAAGCCACGAGAATGTCAAGATGGTTCTTTCCGGTATGAGTAACCTTGAGCAGCTTGATGACAACACCGGATATATGGAGCATTTTCAGCCGATTACGGAGGAGGAAAATGCGTTGATTACCAAGGCGGTTGCAATTCTGAACGGACAGATTACCGTTCCTTGTACCGGTTGTGAGTATTGTGTGGACGGATGTCCGATGAACATTGCGATTCCGAAATATTTTGCGCTCTATAACAATGATGTGCGTGAGGTTGCGGAGGGCAAGGACTGGAATCCAAATGGTGAATATTATGAGAATCTTACCAAGACCTTCGGAAAAGCAAGCGAGTGTGTAGAGTGTGGCCAGTGCGAGGAGATGTGTCCGCAGCATTTGCCGATTATCGAGCATCTGAAGGCAGTTGCGAAGCAGTTTGAAAATTAGGCGTAAGGATAGTGGAATATTATGTTATATCGTTCGACAGATCAATATAAGACTTTTCGATGCACGGCGGCCGATTGTCCGGAAAACTGTTGCGAGGGCTGGCAGATTGTCATTGATGAAGAAAGCCTAGAGCGTTATCAAACGGACGGCATCGAGGGCATCGATTGGGGCGAGGGCTGCTTTGAACAACAGGAGAGACGCTGCAATATGCTCCTTGAAAATGGCCTCTGCAAGCTTCACTGTGAGCACGGCGAGGACTATCTTTGCGAGACCTGCAAGCGCTATCCACGGCACACGGAGGAGTACGAAGGTGAGCGTGAGTATTCGCTTTCCTTGTCCTGCCCGGAGGTTGCACGGATGCTTTTAAACCGGACCGAACCGCTTCGGTTTGTGGAATGGGAGGATGACTCCGAGGATGATTTTGAGGAGTTTGATTACCTTCTTTATACGAAGCTTCAGGATGCACGCGAGTTGATGATACAGACCATTCAAAACCGGGAGATTCCCCTTTCGGAGCGCATGGGCCGACTACTGACGTTTGCCTGGGAATTGCAGAATTATGTGGATCAGGGCATGATTTATGCCATTGATGAATATCTCGAGGAATTTCGAAATGAGCCGCAAAACGAGTGGGACTTCGAGGATGATTTGGAGCATTTTGATGCGTTGTTCGAACTGGAAACCTTGAATGATACCTGGACGGATGTTCTGAATGACGGGTATGATTTTATGGAAGGGGAGCATTTTCAGGAGCAGTTTGAGGAAGCTCTAACGCAACACGCAGTGGAAGGAGAACAGCTCTTGTTCTTCTTTGTGTATACCTATTTTTGCGGCGCGGTGTACGACGAGCTGATCTTCTCAAAAGCAGCGCTTTCCGTGTATAGTGTGCGGTGGATTATGGCATTGTTTCTTGCGCAGTGTTCGCTTCATCCGGAGCTCGATCCGAAGCAGATTTTAATTGAGGTGGCATATCATTATGCTCGGGAGATTGAGCACTCGGATTTTAATGTAAATGCGCTGGACCAGTACTTTGCGGAGATGTAATACGGAATTTTTAATGAAAAAACTGTCGTTATCAGTTGACTTAAAATGGAAAAAAAGATAAACTTGATATATTGATGGTTGCTCGCGTTTGGTGGGTGATAATACAAATTATTAGGAGGATGAAATGAAGAAGATTTTTAGTCTTTTGGCCATGGCAATGTTGTTGGGAACACTTGCCCTTGGTATGGCATTTGCATCAGAACCTCAGACAGGAGAAGAGGAAGATCTTTCGCTGTATGTTTTTGGCGTAGAAGTCACGGAAGAGAATGCTTCTGATGTAATGGGGAATGGAAAGGTTTCGTATGATTTTAATACGAAAACACTTACCATTGATAGCGTTACCTGGGAGGCTACAAGTGGTAATAACATGGATTCAGCGATTGACTCAGAGGATGACCTTACCATTGTCATAAAAGGTGCAGTTTCAATAACTGCCGATGATGGCATCAATTGCGAGGGTAATCTCGTGGTAAAAGGGTATGATGAGAATGCTTCTCTGGCAATAAAAGCTGTCGATGGGAATGGCATTATATTCTGCGAAGAAAAAAATAATTGTACCTTAGAGGGGTTGGAGATTTCCGTCGTGTCATATCATGAAGGGATTGCCTCTTCAGATGGTGTCAGGAATCCAGGTAGTCTTATAATTACAGAGTGTAAGATTACGCTGGATAATCTCAAGGAACGGTATGAGTATGGTGGAATCTATAATTTTGAGGATGTTACGATTTTGGATTCTACGGTAAAAATCGTCTCGCTGGATGATGCTGGAATCAATATTGATGGTATACTTTTTATGTCGAATTCAGAGGTTGATATCGAATCAGCTGATGGTATTTCGGCTGAAAATGTTGAGATCACGGATTCCGAAGTTAAGATAACAAGTGACGACGATGCGGGAATCTGTACAGAGAAAAAAATTACGATTCAGGATTCCAAAGTTACGGTAGAAGCATATGCATCCGCTTTAAAATGTCCGTTCGGACTTGATATTTCCGGTTCTGAGGTAAATCTAACATCAAGTGGAGGTAATGGCATCTACGCGTTTCCGGGAAGTGGTGACGTAATTGAACCTCTCGCGTTGATGGATGATGAAGATGATGAGGTTTTGTCTGATGATGCACCTGAGACAGACGAGATTTATGGTATCTTGAACATTTCCGACTCCACTGTTACGATTGAAGCACTCGGTAATGGTATCTCAGGTTATAGCCTTTGTGTATCGGATGATTCTGAGGTGACGATTACTTCGGAAGCAGGAATGGGTATCGCTGTTGTTGGTGGAATGATGGCAGTTACCGATGTCGATGACGAGATGCCGGAATCAGTGGATGACCTTGAGACTGCTTTGCTTGTTTCCGATTCAAAGCTTTCCGTTACGGCTGAGGAATTCAGTCTTATTGCAGGAAAGGCAGAAATCATCTCCTCGGAAGTTGACATAGATGGCGTGGGCTATGAAGGA
Source organism: Lachnoclostridium sp. UBA1781 (assembly GCA_002315495.1). GTDB lineage: Bacteria > Bacillota > Clostridia > Lachnospirales > Lachnospiraceae > ISDg. Next base: position 14,247 of record DCGJ01000034.1, read on the forward strand.
TTTTTGCTTCAGATTACCGATAGTGACGTGACGATTAACGGAACAGAGGTCGGTATAAGCGAAGCGACCTCGGTTGAGATTGAGTATAGTGATGTAACGGTTTCCGGTGATGGAGCTGCATTTGAAGAACCTGAAAAGGTCACGCTTACCAAAGCCAAGGTTACGGAGGGAACGCTTGAGGAGTGTGTAAAGAAGGTTGTCATCTCCCGAGTTTCCACTGTTCAGTGGCTGGACGAAGATGGTAACGTTTTGTGGGAACAGGAAGATGTTGTTGGAGACGAGGAGCCGGAATATGGCGGTGAGGAACCAACCAAGGAAGAAACCGAGACTGCAACTTATACCTTCACGGGTTGGAAGCAAATCGAGAGTGAAGAAGTAGGCTTGATTCTATTCGAGGCTGAATTCGAGGAAACCTTGAAGGAAGTTGAGGAGGAACCATCTGACGAAACAGAAGAGCCATCCAGTGAAACAGAAGAACCTTCTGACGAGACAGAAGAGCCAAGTAACGAGACAGAGGAATCGAGTCAGGAGACCGTAGAACCAAGTGAAGAGAGCAATGCCTCCGAAACTCCGGATTCCGGTGAGAAGAACGATACTGCAAATGCAAATACGGCCGATTCCGTAAGTGTTGCTGTACTTGCAATCCTTGCAGTTTTGGCACTCGGTTCGGTTTGTGTAGCTGCAAAATTTAGCAGAAGATAATTAGAATATTTTGCTGGCAGGTGAAACACCTGCTAGCTTGCAAAAGGAGGTGCGTAGTACGCACCTCCTTTTTGCTTTGTGCGCCTAGCGGCGCACGTTTCTTAAGGGTTAAAGTCCCTAATCCGCCCGGTAGTGGGAAGGATATAGC
>DCGJ01000043.1:0-7607 GCA_002315495.1 Lachnoclostridium sp. UBA1781
GGCCAAAACCATTAATAGCTACTTTAACTGCCATGATTTTGTTCCTCCTAAAAATTATTTTTAATTAACAACCTTGCGATTGCCATAATCCGTTTAGAATTGTACCGAAAATTTATATTTTTTTCAAGTATAAAGTTTGTTTTTTCTTGGAATTTTCCTTTTTCTACAATCCACGCCATCTTTTCCCTATTTTTTATATAAAAAATGCCCCACATCCCGTGATTTTTTCCTCAAAAAACCACGAAACATGAAAGGCATTTAACGAATTCGACCTAAGTCGGATAACGGAAGCAGTCGAAAGACAACTCTCCCCTGAATCTGTTCAATGGAAATCGCCCCGACACTATGAACTCTGGAGTCCTTACTGTTCCCGCGATTGTCTCCAAGAACAAAATATTCATCCTCTCCAAGGATCACCGGCTCATTCACGGTTGCAAACGAGATTTCTAACGGCTTCGTATTCTTCTCCTTCATTGGATCGTCCGAAAGTACACGGTCATTTTCATAAATGCCCGTTGTTTGATCGTACGAATCCGCAACATGAATCTCACCCTCATCGGAAATGTAAATCACTTCCCCCGGGAGTCCAATAATTCGCTTTACATAGTTTACTTCTTCTCCGTTGTTCGGATCAAAGATGACAATATCATAACGCTCCAAATGCTCTACGTCACACCCAAGTTTTAAGGTGAGCACAATATCACGATCCTGAAGCGTGCCACACATAGAGGTTCCTTCCACTTCAATCGGCTGAATTACAAAAAACAGCAAAACCAAAGTAATCCCTACAACTATGCTACAATAGAGAATGGTTTCCACGAGATCGCGAAAACCATTTCTTTTCTTATCCATATCATCTTGTATTAACTCGGTGAGTGCATCCACATTCTCCAAGTCCGCCCCCTGCTCCTCAAACGGTGCATATTGGGCATGCCGAACCGACGTCTCTTCTGATTTCGGCTTCATGCAAATTCTCCTTTATGGAACGAGCTGCATTTCCGCAGCATCAATCACTGTCATTCTTATGGAACTTACTGCTCTTCTGCAGCGTCCTCAACAGCTTCCTCTACCGGAGCTTCAACGATTGCTTCCACTTCCTCGATTTCGGCATCATCCGGAAGAATCTTAACCTTCCCCTCATAAACCTCCTGAACGGCGATCGAGAGTGGCTTGTTGCATACCGCCTCGTCTACCAATGGCTTAGAACCCTCAATAATCTGTCTGGCGCGCTTTGCGGTAGCCAAAACGATGGAATAACGACTGTTTACGAGAGGTGCCTCGCCCTCTTCTACGCCGCTGTTAACAACCTGCATTAAGTCTGTGTAAGATGGATGAATCATAATCTCCGCTTCCTTTCATATATACTAAACTTATTACTCAATGTTCTGGATCTGTTCACGAATCTTTTCGATTTCGGTCTTCAGATTGATGGCGCGATTGGAAACCTCAAGGTCATTTGCCTTCGACAGAATCGTATTCGCCTCACGATTCATCTCCTGTGCAATAAAGTCGAGCTTACGTCCGACATTTACCGCGTCATTCAAGGTATCCTTCATATTCTTCATGTGAGCACGAAGACGAACCGTCTCCTCATCCACACAAATCTTATCTGCAAAAACCACGAGCTCCGATACGAGTACACTCTCATCAACAGACTTTTCTCCGAGAACCTCGTTAATCTTCGCAAGCAATTTCTCACGATACTCTTTTACAATCTCCGGAGAACGGCTTTCAATATAGGAAACCCACTCCAGCATACCGTCAAGCTTTTCAAAAATATCCTGACGTAAATGCTCGCCTTCCACCAGTCTGGTTTCCGAGAACTTCTCGCAGGCACCGCTAACGGCCTTTTCGAGTAACGACCAAACCGCTTCCTCGTCCATACCGGTTTCATCCGTGGTAATAACATCCTGCATTCTTGCAAGTGCTGTAACGGAAATCTCGTTCGGAAGTCCGAATTCCTCAGACATCTGCTTCATGTACTTTACATACTGGGCAGCAACCTCACGATTATACTTTACAGAGCCCTCACCCTCGTTCTCATCCTCGAAGGTAATAAACATATCAATCTTGCCACGGCTTGCATACTTCTTAACCACATTACGAATGGCAGATTCGAAAAAATTCAGTTTTTTTGGCATACGCATGGAGATTTCACAGTAGCGGTGATTTACCGATTTCATCTCTACGGTAATCTTCACACCATTCTCCTGGACCTCACAGCGGCCAAATCCTGTCATGCTTTTAAGCATCGGTAGCCCTCATTTCTTTCGGTAAGCATTTGGCGACAGATAAGCACACTGTCGCACTATCTATAGTATTATATAGATACGATTTCAAAAAGTCAACCTTTATTCCTTTCGGAGATTTCCCACAACAGCATCCTTTACAACCCCGAAAAATTCGCGAAGACAATTGTGAGGAAGATAGTATGGATTGGAATCCGCTCCGATTTGAACGGTAACCGGGATTCCTGCTGCCTCCGCCAGTTTTCCTGCACGAAACAAATGGAAATTGCTAGTTAATACTCCCACACTCGTACAAGTATCGGGAATCAGCTTTCTGCTGTATTTCATATTCTCTGCCGTATTAAGCGACTGGTCCTCCACAAGAATTCTCTCTTCGGCGATGCCCCTCTCCACAAGCCATTCCTTCATCAGTTTTCCTTCCGGCATGGATTCATTTTCCCCTTGCCCTCCGGTCACGATACAGATGGTGTCAGGATGGGCATTCAGATACTCCAGTGCACGTTCCAGTCGCTGACGCAAAATCACGCTCGGTCCGTCATCCTTAATCTGCGCACCGGCCACAATCAGGTACTCACAGTCCTCGGAATCGCCTCGTTGAAACGTGCGAATAATCATCGCTTCGACAATTCCAAACATCAATAAACCGATGGCAATCAAAATATACGCGGTGATGCGAAGCACCTTCGGCACTTTAAGCCATGCACCGTTAATAATAATCGCGGTTAAAGCTATACAAAATGCACCTGCAACATACCAGATTCGATAAAAGGTGGATCCGCTACCGATTTTAGAAACCGATGTTCCATAACCAACCAAAAAGATTCCGAGCACAGCGAAGGCAACGCCAAACACCGTTCTTAATAAACTAACTTTCATAGTTTCCCTTACTTATAATATGCATCCAGCTGACGGAAGGCCTGTGCGAGATACCCGCCCATATTGCTTTCCTTCACGCCGTTCGTTTTCTTTGAAACAAAATCCTCTAACTTTGCCATATACTCTTTTTCGGAAATGCTTCCTTCCGCAACGTAGGTGAGTCCCTTTTCCCAGCTGGCCGTCAGTTCCGCATTTAACAGGGAACGAATGGAAGCATTCACTACCTCGTAAATCATCTCGCCCTGCTTCGTTGGCGTAATGATCTGCGTCTTTTTATTCAGATTAAGGTACTGAATCTTCACAAGCTTGTTCAGAATCTCCGCACGTGTTGCTGACGTACCGATACCACTACCCTTAATCTGGGCGCGGAGTTCTTCGTCTTCAATCAGCTGTCCCGCATTTTCCATCGCCAAAATCAGCGAACCGGAATTATAGCGTTTCGGAGGATTGGTCGTGCCTTCTTTGATGGTCAGCTCGGAAATCGGAAGCGCCGTGCCGACCTTCAGTGCCTTGATTTTTTCGAACACCTGCTCGTCAAGCACCTGCTCCTTCGCATCGCCGGAAGCTTCCTTATTCTCCTCGTCCTCTTCGTCGTCCCCCTTCTTTTTGGCGGACTTCTTCGTTTCCTGCGTAGAGAAGTTATAAACCTTCAGATACCCCTGCTTTTCGAGCACCTTAAAGTTCGCAAAGAATCGCTCCGGATCCTTTCGAAGGGTAATCGACACCTTCTGGTATTCAGCCGCAGGGTAGAAAATCGCCAAAAATCTGCGGACAATTCGATCATACACCTTCTGCGCCACAGTGCTTACAGAGGCGAGTGCGCCAAAGCCCTGCCCGGTAGGAATAATCGCGTAATGATCGGTAATCTGCTTGTCATCGGTATACTTGGTATTGGCAATATTTTTGTAACTGCCAAACTCCATAATATCCTTGCAATACGGATAATACTCGCTTTGACTTGAAATGCCCTTTAGGTTCTTACCAATCTCCTTCGCCACAGCGGAGGAAAGCACACGGGCATCCGTTCTCGGATAAGTAACCAACTTCTTTTCGTACAATTCCTGTACGATTGCCAGGGTTTCATCCGGACTGATTTTAAAGGCCTTCGAGCACTCGTTTTGAAGCTCCGCGAGGTTAAATAACAACGGCGGGTTCTTCTTTTCCTTTTTCTTCTCGATGGACTCAATCACACCATTTACGCCATCCTTACGAAATACCGAAGGCTCCGGTGTCGTTCCGTCCGGAAGCGGTTCGGGAGTCACTGCGATATCCGAAGGTGTTGCCTCATAGATTTCAGAAATCAAATCAAGTGCACTCGTGCGTTTCTTGAAGCCATTTTCTTTATAAAGTAACGGAGACTCGAAATACTTCGACCCTTTTACCGCTTTCCATTCACCGGAAAAGCTGGCACCTTCCACCGGGAATGTACCGACCACACGATAAAACGGTGTCTTTGTAAATGCTCTGATTTCCCGTTCGCGGTTCACCACCATCCCCAAAACACAGGTCATAACGCGACCAACGGAAATCGCTCCCCGCTTATCACTTTTCAGTGCCTGCTGCACATTATAGCCGTATTTTAATGTAAGCGCTCGAGAGAAATTGATACCCATCAGGTAATCCTCTTTTGCTCGAAGATAAGCCGCATCGCTTAAATGGTCATATTCCGATAACGGCTTTGCCTCACGAATGCCGCGAAGAATCTCTTCTTCCGTCTGAGAATCGATCCAGACACGACGCTTATCCTTTGTTGCCGGAACCTCCGCGAGCTGGTCCACCAAACGATAGATGTACTCTCCCTCTCGTCCGGAGTCGGTGCATACATAAATGCGCTCCACATCTGCGCGATTCAATAATCCCTTTACAATATCAAACTGTTTTTTTACATTCTCGATGACTTCGTACTTCCAAGTGGTCGGAAGGAACGGAATCGTATCCAGCGTCCATCGCTTTAAAGCAACATCATAAACCTCTGGATAACTCATCGTAACCAAATGCCCGACACACCATGTAACAACGCTGTTCGGTCCCTCCTGATAGCCGTCCTTACGACTCATCTGCTCCTTTAAGGCCTTGGCAAATTCCTGCGCAACGCTGGGTTTTTCCGCAATGTATAAGTTTTTTCCCATGTATCCTCCTTTGCGTGCTCTCTCCGGGAGACTTGCCGATTGTCTGCCCAATATTGCAGACCATGATATTATACCACAAATTGTTTCAAAAGAAAAATGCTTTTCCAAGATAAGAAAAACTGCCCCTTGCAGGACAGTTTTATTTTCCTTTTAATCTGCCGAGGTTTCAGTACCCTCTTCTGTGGATGGTGCGACCGTCGAGGTCTCTACATCCTCTGCAGTGACAGGTGCCGTTGTCGGTGTTGCCGCAGCGGTCGGTTTCGGAGTAGCGGTTACCTCACTCGTCGGTGTCGGAGTTGCCGTCGGCGTATAATTCTCCTGAAGTTCGAAGAAAGAATACAGTTTCTCATCTACAATGATGAAATCCTTCTTTCCATACAAGGTAAAGTTACAATGAAGAATATCTCCTTCTCTGGTATAGCTTCCCGGGATCAGATTGCGGGAAAGATCGGTAATATAGATTTCATAGGTCACCGTACTGTTTGAACTAAACTGAATCTTCTCTCCGCTATTGCCGGAATCCTGTGTAAACAACGCAGTAAACGTCTCGTCCTTTGGTGCATTTCCCTCATATTCCTGATACAAAATATATTTGCGGTCTAAAGTTTCGTACTGAAACACAACGCCGTCGGTACCGGCCATGATTAAGGTATTGTCGCTGAAACGATAGGTTCCGGTCTCCGTGCCAATACTTGTCGTATACTCAAAATTCCCGTTGGTATCCAGAAAAATCACTCTGTTATCATCTGTTGAACCCCACGTTCCTACATAGTAGCAATTCTTATCAATATACTTACTGCCACAGCCGTATAGACTTAGCGAAAGCATAATGAAAATGCAAACCAAGCTCAAAAAGGTGATTGCTTTCTTCATTCCTAACTCCTAACTGATAAAAGAAACGGAGTGCCCGGAATACTTTCGGGCACCCACGCATTTTCCTAAAAATTAATCCTCGTAAAGCGGATACTTGTCGGTCAAGGACTTAACCAATGCGGCAGCCTTTTCCTTGTTTGCCTCGAAATCATCGATAGCAAGTGCAATTGCCTCAGCAATAACATCCATATCCTCTTCGTTCATACCACGGCTGGTAACTGCTGCGGTACCAAGACGAACACCGGAGGTAACGAATGGCTTCTGTGGGTCATTCGGAATGGTGTTCTTGTTACAGGTGATGTGAACAGCATCAAGAACCTTCTCTGCTTCCTTACCGGTGATGTTCTTAGTGGTAAGGTCAACCAACATCAAGTGGTTGTCGGTACCGTCGGAAACAATCTTAAAGCCACGCTTCTGAAGTCCCTTGCAAAGAGCCTGTGCATTCTTAATGATATTGCCTGCATACTCCTTGAAGGATGGGTCAAGAGCTTCCTTGAAGCAAACGGCCTTTGCTGCGATAACGTGCATCAAAGGACCACCCTGGATACCCGGGAATACACACTTGTTGAACTTGTGCTCTTCTGCAAATTCTGCAGAGCTCAAAATCATACCGCCTCTCGGTCCACGAAGGGTCTTATGAGTGGTCGTGGTTACAACATGTGCGTAAGGGATTGGGCTCTCGTGATAGCCACCTGCAACCAAGCCTGCAATGTGAGCCATATCAACCATGAGATATGCGCCAACCATATCAGCGATTTCACGGAAACGCTTAAAATCAATCTTTCTTGCGTAAGCGGATGCACCTGCGATAATAAGCTTCGGATTGCACTCCTTAGCAATTCTCTCAAGCTCCTCGTAATCGATGAAACCGTCATCATTTACGCCATAAGGAACGATATTGAAATAAGTACCGGAGAAGTTTACTGGGCTACCATGAGTCAAATGTCCACCATGAGCAAGGTTCATACCCATAACGGTATCACCCGGCTGCAACAATGCGAACTGAACTGCCATATTTGCCTGAGCACCGGAGTGAGGCTGTACATTTACATAAGTGCAACCAAAAAGCTCCTTTGCGCGCTCGATAGCAAGATTCTCAGCGATGTCAACGAACTCACAACCGCCATAATATCTCTTGCCCGGGTAACCTTCCGCATACTTGTTGGTAAGTACGCTGCCCATAGCTGCCATAACAGCCTTGCTTACGAGGTTCTCGGAAGCAATCAACTCGATGTTGTCTCTCTGTCTGCCAAGTTCCAGTTCAATGCTCTGGGCAAGTTCCGGATCTGCGGCCTTAACGATGTCAAATGAATACATAAACTTTTCCGTCCTTCCTGTGTGGTAAGTTAAGGAAAATGCCCCCTTCCTTCGGGTTGGGTTGCATTTTCAAAGGGCAAAAGCCCGATTTGTTGAAACTATATCACATCTTTCGCAAAAAGAAAACCTATAATTTCTTATTAGATTCATAAAATTCATTGAA
>DCGJ01000043.1:7634-8441 GCA_002315495.1 Lachnoclostridium sp. UBA1781
CCCTAACTGATACAATTTTTTCATGCGTAAGGAGCTCTATCCGCAATTGCGTAATCGAAACGTCAACAGGAGGCCTCATTGAATTATGAAAAGACAGGATTACTTGAACTGGGATGAATATTTTATGGGAATCGCTCATATGTCTGCGAAACGCAGTAAGGACCCGAACACTTCCGTAGGTGCCTGCATTGTCAGCCAGGATAACCGCATTTTGTCCGTCGGTTACAACGGAATGCCGAAGGGGTGCTCTGATGACGAATATCCATGGGATCGCGAAGGCGATGATTTGGAAACAAAATATTTCTATGTGTGCCACGCCGAATTGAATGCCATCTTAAACTACTCCGGCTCCAACCTGAAGGGATCCAAGGTGTATACTACACTCTTCCCATGTAATGAGTGCACAAAGGCATTGATTCAGGCCGGCGTTGCCGAGGTGATTTACTCCTGCGACAAATATAACGGTGTTCCAAGCAACATTGCTGCGAAGCGCATGTTCAAATCTGCCGGTATTGAGTGTCGCGCGCTCCTACCAACCGGAAAGAATATCACGATTGAGTTATAATCGAAGAACCCAATACCTAAATTCCCTCTCCCTGCCGGCAGTCGGCAGGGAGTTTTTTGGTGGGTGTTTTTCAGTTGCTTTTCATGCACATCCGTATTGCCGGTATTCAGCTTTGCTATTTTTTGTTGTTTTGAATACCGCTTGGGTGAGCTGGTATTCAATTCGACTTGTTTTTCTGTTTCTGAATACCACTTGGTCGTGCTGGTATTCAAGATGTCTTGTTTTCTCTGTTTCTGAATACC
>DCGJ01000043.1:8502-8657 GCA_002315495.1 Lachnoclostridium sp. UBA1781
CTTGTTTTCTCTGTTTCTGAATACCACTTTGGGTTTCATATCTTCCTTCGCTCCCGCTTGGCTGCGTCGCTTCTGATTGAAACACGCCTTCCTACAGACCTAATGCGTGAGGGCTGGCATTGTCTCATGAAGGGGCATCTGCGTCCGTCGGTGCT
>DCGJ01000028.1:0-4129 GCA_002315495.1 Lachnoclostridium sp. UBA1781
ATGCTTACCAACTTCAAGACCATTCAGTCCAGAATCAAGACCCTCAAGAACATTGAGACTATGGCTACCGATGGCACCTTCGATCGTCTTCCTAAGAAGGAAGTTATCCAGCTTAAGAAGGAGCAGGAGAAGCTTGAGAAGAACCTTGGCGGTATTAAGGATATGACCTCTGTACCGGATGCAATTTTCGTAGTTGACCCTAAGAAGGAAAGAATCTGTATCCAGGAAGCTCACGTTCTCGGTATTCCGTTGTTCGGTATCGCTGATACCAACTGTGATCCGGACGAGCTTGATTACGTTATCCCGGGTAATGACGACGCTATTCGTGCCGTTAAGTTGATCGTTTCCAAGATGGCAGATGCTGTTATCGAGGCAAATCAGGGTGAGCAGCTTACCGATGCTACTGAGGAAGTAGCTGAGGAGACTGTTGCTACTGAAGAGTAATTTCGGAGGTATATAAAGATGGCTATTACTGCAGCTATGGTAAAAGAACTGCGTGAGATGACCGGCGCAGGTATGATGGAGTGTAAGAAGGCTCTTACTGAGACCGATGGAAATATGGATGCAGCTGTTGACTTCCTTAAGAAGTCCGGTGCTGCTAAGGCAGAGAAGAAGGCTAGCCGTATCGCAGCCGAGGGTATCGCACGTACCGCAACCAATGGCACTGATGCTGTTGTTGTTGAGGTTAACTCCGAGACCGACTTCGTTGCTAAGAATGAATTGTTCCAGAATTTTGTTCAGGATATCGCTGATAAGGCACTTGCTTCCGGTTTGACCGGTGGTAAGAACGGTGAGGATGTAGAGGCTCTCGTTGAGAAGGCTGCTCTTAAGGATATCATCGTTGAGAAGACCGCAACCATCGGTGAGAAGCTTAGCTTCCGTCGTTTCCAGAAGGTTAGCGGTGAGTGTGTTGCTTCCTACATTCATGCAGGCGGCAAGATTGGTGTTCTCGTTGCAGCAAATGGTGCTAATGACGATGCTTGCAAGGAAGCTCTTGCAAACGTTGCTATGCAGATTGCAGCTATGAGCCCACAGTACATCAGCAGAAACGATATTTCCGCAGATGAGCTTGCTAAGATTAAGGATATCACTCTTGAGAGCGCACTTCATGATCCGGCATCCCTTCCGAAGCCGATTTTGAATGATTTGTTCGCAAAGGGTGTTGAGGCTTTCAGCGATGAGGATAAGAAGGCTTACGAAGAGCAGAAGAGCAACAAGTTCCTCTTCAACTTCCTTTCTGAGGGCGCTAAGAACATTCTTGTTGAGCTTGCTCTTTCTGATAAGGAGAACATCTCCGGCAATAAGATCTTTGCAGGTCTTGTTGAAGGTCGTATCTCCAAGCAGCTTAGAGAGATCTGCTTGATGGATCAGACCTACGTTAAGGCTGAGGATGGCAAGCAGTCCGTTGCTGATTACATCAAGTCTGTAAACAAGGCTCTTGTAATTGCTGCAATGGTACGTTTTGAAGTAGGCGAAGGTATGGAGAAGAAGACCGAGAACTTTGCTGAAGAAGTTGCTAAGCAGATGAACGCATAATTTCATATTGCAAGATTACGCCCTGCGAGAAATCGCAGGGCATTTTTATGTAATTGCATTTTTTTGTTAAACATTACTCGTGGGTGATGATTGCTTTGGCAAAAGAACAATACTTTACCGCATTAAATCGCTAAAATTCACTTGTATATTTTGAAAATGCGTGATAATATATCAAAGAATATGGTTTGAAATATGCTGTACTTTTCAGGAGTGCAGAAAGAGGTAATAAAATGACGGAATTGGAACAGGCAAGACAGAAAATAAATGAAATCGATGTGAAAATGGCGGACCTTTTCGAGGAACGCATGAAATGTGCGGAGATGGTAGCCAACTACAAGCGTGAGCGAGGTCTTCCGATTTTGGATTCATCCAGAGAACAGGAGATTATTGGACGCAACTCAATGTATGTGGATGCTATTAATATTCGTCCTTATTACACGACATTTATGCAGTCGGTCATGGATATTTCCAAGAAATATCAGCATCAGCTGATTGAAGGCTCTCGCATTGCTTATTCCGGCATTGAGGGTTCCTTTGCCCATATCGCTTCCTCGCGTTTATTTCCGGATGGAGAACTAGTCTCTTTCCGCAGCTTTAAAGAAGCTTATGAAGCAGTTGAAAATGGCGATTGCGATCTCGCTGTGCTTCCGATTGAGAACAGTCATGCCGGCGAAGTAGGTCAGGTCACCGACCTTATGTTTGAAGGAAATCTGTATATTAACAGTGTTTATCCGCTTCGTGTATCACAAAACCTTATGGCAGTTCCGGGAGCAACCCTAGATTCCATTAAGACGGTTATTAGTCACCCGCAGGCACTCGGTCAGTGTGCAGAATTTATAGAAAAACATGGCTATGTTACGGTTGAGGCTTCTAACACTGCGCGTGCTGCGAAGGAAGTTGCAGATAAGAAGGATATTACTTGGGGTGCGATTGCCAGCAAGGAAACAGCAGCGTTATACGGGCTCGACGTTTTAGATCATGATATCAACGAGGATTCTCAGAATACGACACGATTTGCTGTATTCTCCAGAGTTCGTGATAATATGGCTATTTTGAAGGATAATCATACGTTCGTTTTGATGTTCACCGTAAAGAATGAAGCAGGAACCCTGGCAAAGGCCATCACGGCTATGGGAAATTACGGTTACAGTATGCGTGTGATTCGAAGTCGGCCTTTGAAAAATCAGGCATGGCAGTACTATTTCTACGTCGAGGTTGAAGGAAAGCTGGGGTCTGATGAGGGTAAGGCTATGTTAAATGCGCTCGAAGCCCAGTGTGAAACCTTAAAGGTTATCGGAACCTACTCCAACACGATAGAGGTTCAGGAATAGATCGAGTTTTGTCAGGATGCATTTTGAATGTATGGTAAGGAGTCGTGTATATGACGATTGATGTAAATATTGTTGGACGGGAATATACCGTCGAAATTGAGAGAGGCATTTTACAAAAGGCGGATCAGTATCTTAACCTGAATCGTAAGGTTCTGGTGGTTACGGACGATGGTGTTCCGCAGGAATACCCGGATACCATCTGCAAGCTATCTAAGGATGCGGTAAAGGTGGTCCTTCCACAGGGAGAAGACAGCAAATGCCTGGCCAATTGGGAGAAACTCCTGAAAGCCATGCTCGATCATTCCTTCACGAGGTCTGACTGCGTAGTTGCAGTTGGCGGTGGCGTATGTGGTGATTTGGCCGGATTTGTTGCGGCTTCTTATATGAGAGGTGTGGATTTCTATAACATTCCGACGACCGTTTTGTCACAGGTAGATTCTTCCATTGGCGGAAAAACCGCGATTGATTTCTATGGAGTTAAGAATATCGTTGGCGCATTTTATCAGCCGAAACGAGTGTTAATTGATCCGGATAACTTGAAGACCTTACCGAAGAGACAGTTGGCAAATGGACTTTCCGAGGCATTAAAGATGTCCATGACCTTCGATGCAAAGATTTTTGAACTGTTTGAAAATGGTGACCCGTATGAAAACATCGAAACGATTATTGCGGAAGCAGTTCGCATGAAGCGCGATGTCGTTGTGGAAGATGAGAAGGAAAGCGGACTGCGTCGTGTGCTTAACTTCGGACATACGCTTGGACACGGAATTGAAGTTGCTACAGAGGAGGCAGGTCTTTATCATGGCGAGTGTGTAGCGATTGGCATGGTTCCGATGTGCTCCGAAGCCGTACGTGAGAGACTTCTTCCGGTATTAAAGAAGCTTGAGCTTCCTTGTGAAACCACATTTGATGTAGAAAAAGCATATCAGGCTTTAACACATGATAAAAAGGCCGGAACCGTTGGTGTAAAGTCGATTTTGGTTGAAGAAATCGGCACCTTTAAGCAGGTTACCCTTGATTTTGAAGATTTAAAAGCACGTCTTCAAACTGTATGTAAATAGGAGACCATATGAAGAATACCTTTGGAAATAACATTACCATTACGTTGTTTGGTGAGAGCCACGGACCGTATATTGGTGCGGTTTTGGATGGCTTAACTCCGGGCATTCGTATTGATGATGATTTTATTAAAAATCAGCTGACGCTTCGCCGTCCGGCCGGTCGTATCAGTACGGCTCGTGTTGAGGCGGATGAATATCAGA
>DCGJ01000028.1:4149-4803 GCA_002315495.1 Lachnoclostridium sp. UBA1781
AGTGGTGCGTATCGTGGGTTTACTACGGGCACACCACTTACCATTATTATTCCGAACACGAAGCAGCACAGCGATGATTATGATGCCACCTCCCGTATTGCAAGACCGGGTCATGCCGATTATACGGCGCATTGTAAGTATCACGGGTTTGAGGATTATCACGGCGGTGGGCATTTTAGCGGAAGAATCACGGCTGCTTTGGTTGCTGCCGGCGCGATTGCGATTACTGCTTTAAAGTCAAAAGGTATTGTTCTCGGAACGCATATTAAGAGCTGCGGCGGGGTGTCCGACCGCGACTTTAGTAATCTGACCGAGGATATTAGTAAGGTGAATTCCGCTACATTTGCCGTGCTTTCTGAGGAAGCCGGTGAGAAAATGCTCGAAGTGATGACAGCGATTGCAAATGAAGGAGACAGCGTTGGCGGTGTATTGGAAACTGCTGTCCTGGGTATGCCTGCAGGCGTTGGTGAACCTTGGTTTGATACCGTGGAAAGCGTTCTTGGTCATATGCTGTTCAGTATCCCTGCCGTGAAGGGCGTTCAGTTCGGCGAAGGCTTTGATATGTGTAATGAAAAAGGAAGCAGCTTTAATGATATTTTCCGCATAAAAGACGGTAAGGTGGAAAATATCATTAAAGCTGCTACCTTTTTCATT
>DCGJ01000038.1 GCA_002315495.1 Lachnoclostridium sp. UBA1781
TTCCCTGTCCTTCTACGAGTGTAGTCTGTCCTTTGACATTCCCTCCGCTACCCGGGGATAGACACCCTGATAGCTTTAGTAGCTTCATAATACGCCCGCACCCGCAAAGCTTTGGGTGTGTCGTTTCCTACGTAATCGACGCCAGGATTCTAATGCGTAGGTGCATTAGAGCTGACGGCAGCCATTAGGCTGCAAATGCAAGACGATTGTCTGCGTTTATATTTAGGTTTTCCCCGTTTTTACATGGCCTGGGTCCATGAATGGCTGCCACAACTTCAAAACCCCCGTCGAAACCGGTACAAGCCCGGGTTACGATGTAACATTCACATCGGGAAGCAAATCTATGAAGGATAATAAATGCTCTCATAGTTGAAATTGCTGTAGGTGCTATTTTATCCATTTTCATCGGTTTCGTCAAGGGGATTTTTTACCGCTTTTTGTTGTTATTCTACAGTGGTTGTGGTATAGTGAAATCTGTATGGGGAAGGGTGAGCGTTTACCTTAATTTACCCTTGAAAGGAGCCGACTATGGCATTGGAACTTCCGGATGGAATTCGAATTAACAAATATATGAGTGACGCCGGCATCTGCTCCAGAAGAGAAGCGGATCGACTGGTAGAGGAAGGAAAGGTTTTGATCGACGGACGTGTCGCAGAAGTGGGCGCTCGTGTGTTTCCCGGACAGAAGGTTACGGTTGCGGGAAGGGAAGCGTTAGCGACGAGAAGCGAGGACAAGGTAATCCTTGCGTACAACAAACCAAAGGGTGTGGAATGCACCTCAGACCGTACGAATCCTGACAATATTATTGATAAGATTGGCTACAGCAAGCGTGTGTATACGATTGGTCGTCTCGACAAGAGCTCATGCGGCCTGATTTTACTTACTAATGACGGAGATATGGCATATCGCATCTCTAAGGCGGGAGATAACCACGAGAAGGAGTACATCGTCCGCGTTGACCGACCATTTCCGGATGAATTTTTAGTGAAAATGGCAGCCGGCGTTCCCCTCGAGGAGAAGATGACCGCTCCTTGCAAGGTTGAACGCTTAGGACCGCAGATGTTTCGAATTGTTCTCATTCAGGGCTTAAACCGTCAGATTCGACGGATGTGTGAATATTTTGATTTTAAGGTCGTGTACCTTAAGCGGGTACGCGTTATGAATATTTTGCTCGGTGACTTAGAGCCGGGAACCTATCGTGAGATTACAAAGAAGGAGCAGGACGTGCTCCGTGCCTTGCTAGACGGAAGAAGACCGGGCAGCAAGCGCACGATTGCACCGCCGCCTGCAAGACCAACCAGACCCGAGAGACCAATCGCACCAAGCGGGCCAAGACCGGAGAGACCGAGCGCACCAAGCGGGCCAAGACCGGGAGCACCAAGGCGTCCGGGCGAAGGCGACCGCCCAAGGACCGGCGTGCGCAGATATTAGGATGATAAAGGGAGAAGGGAATGTCAGAAGATAAGACGAAAAGATTGCGGGAGTTGACCGACCTTTTGGATAAAGCAGCTCGGGCGTATGAGCAGGAAAATCGGGAGATTATGAGTAACTTTGATTACGACCGACTATACGATGAACTGCTAAATCTCGAGAAGGAAACCGGAACCGTGCTTGCAAACAGTCCGACACACAGAGCCGGCTATGAGGTGCTTTCCGAACTTCCGAAAGAGAAGCACGACTCACCGATGCTGTCTTTGGACAAGACGAAGGATCGTGAGGCTATGGCTGCATTTGCCGGAGAGAGAAAAGCAATTCTTTCATGGAAAATGGACGGCTTAACCGTCGTTCTCACCTATCGGGACGGACAGCTTTTTAAGGCAGTTACACGAGGAAATGGTGAGGTGGGTGAGGTCATTACCAATAACGCCCGTGTGTTTAAGAATGTACCGGTGACGATTCCGTACACCGGAGAACTTGTCATTCGCGGCGAGGCGGTGATTCGTTATAGCGACTTCGAAGATATTAATGCTGCCATCGAAAAGGACGAAGACAAATATAAAAATCCGCGTAATCTTTGCAGTGGAACCGTGCGTCAGCTCGATAATCGAATCACTGCGGAGAGAAATGTGTACCTGTTTCCGTTTGGCTTAATCAGCATGGACGGAGGAGATGGCTTTGCCACCCGCCACGAACAGTTGGAATATCTTAGAACGTTGGGATTTGATCCGGTTGAGTACCAGGTTGTGGATGGTGCATCCATGGGGGAGGCTATCCAGGCATTTGCCGACCGTATTACGGAAAATAACTTCCCATCCGACGGTCTGGTACTTGTCTATGACGATATCGCCTATGGTAAGAGTCTTGGAAGAACGGCAAAGTTTCCGCGAGACGCTATTGCCTTTAAATGGCAGGACGAAACAAGAGAAACGGAGCTTCTCGATATTGAATGGAGCCCTTCTCGAACAGGCCTGATTAACCCGGTTGCAATCTTCACACCGGTTGAGCTGGAAGGCACAACCGTAAGTCGTGCAAGTGTGCATAATCTGTCTGTTATGGAGGAACTTAAGCTCGGCATCGGCGACCGTATTATGGTCTATAAGGCGAATATGATTATTCCACAGATTTCCGAGAATCTGACCCGTAGCGGGAAACTTGTGATTCCGAGCACCTGCCCGGTTTGCGGAGGTCCGACGGAGCGAAGAGCCGTGGTCGATTCCGAGTCTTTATTCTGTGCAAATGCGGACTGTCCCGCAAAGCAGATCAAGTGGTTTGAGCATTTTGTTGCAAGAGATGCGATGAACATTGAGGGCTTAAGCGAGCAGACGCTTGAAAAGATGCTGGATCACGGCTTAATTAGTGAGCCGGCGGACTTGTATCATCCGGAATTCTATCGCGAGGCCTTTGTAAAGATGGATGGCTTCGGTGAGAAGAGCTACGATAATCTGGTTGCGTCTATCAATAAATCACGTATCGTAGAGATGCCGAAGTTTCTGTTTGCACTGGGAATCTTAAATATCGGTCTGGCCAATGCGAAGCTGCTCTGTAAGGAATTCCAATATGATTTCGAAGCCATTAAGCATGCAACGGTTGAGCAGCTCACCGAGATTCCTCAGATTGGGGAAGTGATTGCAAAAAGCCTTGTGGAATACATGAGCGATCGCAAAAACTTAGAGCGTATTGAGAACCTGCAAAGAGAGATAACCTTTGCTGCCGTAGAGGAGGAAAAGCAATCTGTAATTACCGGAAAGACGTTTGTTATTACCGGGTCGGTGGAGCATTTTCCGAATCGCGATGCGCTAAAGTCGTATATCGAATCGTTTGGTGGGAAGGTGTCCGGAAGTGTGTCCGCAAAGACGGATTACTTAATCAACAACGATACGATGAGCAATTCTTCAAAGAATAAAAAAGCGAAGGAACTGAACATTCCGATTCTTTCGGAGGAGGATTTCCTTGCCTTGGTTGGGGAGTAACCCACATCAACATACCACTGTCGGACGACAGCGGAGAAAGGGGCTATTATGCCGATTAAAGTACAAAATGACTTGCCTGCAAAGAAGGTTCTCACCGAAGAGAACATCTTTGTGATGGATGAGCAGAGAGCAAGTGAGCAGGACATTCGTCCGTTGGAGATATGTGTGCTGAATCTCATGCCATTAAAAGAAGCGACGGAGGTGGATCTGCTTCGCAGCTTTTCCAATACACCGCTTCAGATTAACGTAACCTTTTTAACGACGGAAACCTATGTAGGAAAGAATACCGCGAAGAGTCATCTGGATCAGTTTTACCAGGTATTTGATGAGGTAAAGGAACGCTTTTTTGATGGTCTGATTATTACCGGTGCACCGGTGGAGCAGATGGAATTTGAAGAGGTTACTTACTGGGACGAGCTGAAGCAGATTATGGACTGGTCTGAGACGAACGTAACATCCACTGTCCACATTTGCTGGGGCGCTCAGGCAGGTCTTTATTACCATTACGGAATCAAGAAGATTCCGCTCGAAAAGAAGATGTTCGGTCTGTTCCGACACAAGGTTCAGAACCGTCGGGAGCCGATTGTTCGTGGCTTTGATGATGAATTCTGGATGCCACACAGCCGTCATACGACCGTGGACCCGGAATCGGTTCGTAATCATCCGGAGCTTACGATTATGGCGGAGAGCGAAGAAGCCGGAATCTTTCTTGTTCTGGCCAAAGGCGGTAAGCAGATCTTTGTGATGGGACATCCGGAGTATGACCGTCTGACTTTGGACAGGGAATACAAGCGCGACCTTGGAAAAGGGCTTCCGATTGATATGCCGAAGAATTATTATCCGGACAACAATCCGGAAAATCGGCCGAATTTGCTTTGGAGAGCACATGCCAATACGCTTTATACCAATTGGCTGAATTATTACGTATACCAGCTGACCCCATATCATCTTGGTAAAGCCAATAATGACTAGGAAAATGCGCATTTTCCGTAAGTTTAGTTAAGAGAGGAAAGAGATATGATTCGCAATTATGAAACTGTGATTCCGTACAAGACCTGGACCGGTGTGGAAGCCGAAGATAAGGTTCGGGTATTCCGAATGGATAACGGAAGTATGACATATGCTATGGCTGCAAGTGAAGAAGGCTTTTTAATGCATATTTACTATGGTAAGGCACTTGGAGACGATGATTTGACCTATGTTTTGAAGCTAAATGAGGCACCGTTTACACCAAAAGGGTTTGCCCGCGAGAAGGGAACCTTTATGGATTCTAAGCCGTTTGAATTCCCTTGCTACGGTATCGGTGATTATCGCGAACCGTGTATGATGATTTTGGACGATGAGGGGATGTCGGCGTGCGACCTGAGATTTAAGAGCTTCCGCGTGGAAGAGGGAAAACCGGCCTTGAAACAGAAGGGCTACACCTGCTTCCCTGCTACTTTTGCCGAGGCTTCCGATTGTGAAACTTTGGTTATGGTTATGGAGGATGATGCTGCGAATCTTCTCGTGGAATTGTCCTATACGATGTTCAAAAACAGCAATGTTATTACCCGTTCTGCTAAGGTTTGGAATAAGGGCTACAGCGATGTGCGCATTTCCCGTATGTTATCGACCTGTGTGGACTTCGATACCGATCAGTTTGATATGATTACGTTAAATGGTAGCTGGGCGAGAGAACGTGTGATGGAGCGTGCACCTCTGCATCACGGAAAGCAGTCTGTGGACAGTATGCGCGGTGAATCCAGCCATCAGAACAATCCGTTCGTTGCGTTGGTGAGTCATAAGGCAGATGAGACGACCGGTGAGGCATATGGCTTTAATCTCGTATACAGCGGCAATTTTATGGCGCAGGCCGAGGTTACCCAGCATAAGAAGACGCGTTTTGTAATGGGTATCAACCCAATGGATTTCAGTTGGCTGCTTCGTCCGGAGGAGGAATTCCAGACTCCTGAGGTCGTTATGGTATATTCCGCAAACGGTATCGGCGAGATGTCCAGAACGTACCATGATTTGTACCGTAATCACCTGATTCGCGGACAGTGGAAGGATAAGAAGCGCCCGGTTTTGATCAATAACTGGGAGGCAACTTACTTTAATTTTGACACCGATAAGATTATTGCGATTGCGAAGCAGGCAAGTGAGCTTGGCGTGGAGATGTTGGTTCTCGATGACGGCTGGTTTGGTCATCGTGATTTCGATAATTCTTCTCTTGGTGATTGGTATGTTTATGAGAGCAAGGTGAAGGGCGGACTGCCGCATTTGGTAGAAGAAGTCAACAAGCTTGGGATGAAGTTTGGACTTTGGTTTGAGCCGGAGATGGTAAGCCCGGATTCCGATTTGTATCGTGAGCACCCGGAGTGGGCGATTCAGATTATCGGACGTAGCATGACGCAGTCCCGTGAGCAGTATGTGCTGGATTACAGTAATCCGGAAGTTCGCGACTATGTGTACTCCATGATTCGTAAGATTCTGGACACGGCAAATGTGGAATACATCAAGTGGGATATGAACCGCCAGCTGACCGAGGTTGGTTCAACGTCGCTGCATCGCAAGAGACAGCGTGAGCTGTGGCACCGTTACGTGCTTGGCGTATATGATTTGATGAATCGATTAACAACGGATTATCCGTACCTTTTGCTCGAGAACTGCTCCGGTGGTGGTGCAAGATTTGATCCGGGTATGTTATATTTTAGCCCACAGATTTGGACCTCTGATGATACGGATGCTATCGAGCGTCTGAAGATTCAGTATGGTACCAGCCTCTGTTACCCGGCTTCGTGTATGGGTGCGCATGTTTCCGATTGCCCGAACCATACCGTAGGTCGTACTACACCGTTTGCAACCCGCGGCGATGTTGCATTGGTTGGCACCTTCGGCTATGAATTGGATGTAACGAAAATTCCGCAGGCAGACCGCGATGCGATTCCGGGACAGATTGCGAAATTCCACCGCTTCAATCCGCTCGTTCGTACCGGCGACCAGTATCGTATCGGAAATCTCTTCGAGAATCCGGATTATGATGCCTGGATGTTCGTTGCAAAGGATAAGAGCGAGGCGTTGTTTACCTTTGTTCAGGTGCTTGCAAAGCCAAATTATCCAAGTAAGTTCATTAAAATGGCAGGTCTTTGTGCTGAGAAGAAGTATCAGATTGAGGAAACCGGACAGATTCTTTCCGGTCGCACCCTGATGGAGATTGGACTTCCGATTTCCGTTCATGGAGATTTTACGAGCAAGACCTTGTATCTAAAGGCTGTGGAAGAGTAAAGGATGTTGTATGGAACCGTTAAAACCTTACAAAAAAGATTTTGAGTATAGTTACGCATTAGGCGCATTTCCAACCTTTGAACTTTTGAACAAATGCCCGAAGGCCGCGAAGCAGGTGCTTGTCCATTCGACCTTCACGGAGCGTGAGAAATTAGAGCAACTCTGTAAGAAGCTCTCGATACCCGTAGTGGAGTCCGATAAGCAGATTGCACGCCTGTCCGATAAAGAAAATGTCTTTGTGATTGGTGTGTACGACAAGTTTGAACTTTCGTTGTCTTCGGATAAACCGCACCTGATGTTGGTCAATCCATCTAATATGGGGAATCTTGGCACCATTCTTAGAACCTGCCTTGCGATGGATATTCGTGATGTGGCTATAATTCGGCCCGGAGTGGATGTGCACAATCCAAAGGTGGTTCGTGCTTCGATGGGCGCAGTATTCTCTTTACGTATTCAATATTTTGAGAACTTCGAGGAGTATAAGGAGCATTTTCCGTGCGAGAAACCGCGTGGAGAATTGGATGATGGCAGGCGGCGATATGTGTACAGCTTTATGCTCACGGGTGAAAAACAGTTGACGGCCGGTAATTGCCCAAAGCCGAAGCTTTATACGCTTTGTTTTGGAAATGAAGCAACCGGTCTTCCGGAGAAATTCGCTGAATATGGGGAAGGAATTTTGATCCCGCAGTCTGAGGATGTGGATTCTTTGAATCTTACGATTGCGGTTGGAATCGGAACCTACCTGTTTCGGCATCATATGGAGTAGGAAGGGTACTAAAGTCCCGACGGCTTGTAAAAAGGCTGTAGGGACTTTTTTTGTTGAATTCTTATAAATTTGTGCTATAATATTAAATGTAAAATTGTCTATACTAGACGAATTATGCGAAAAATTTACAAAAACAGGTGGTATTTCGTATGAAAAATGGATGGCAAAAGAGAGCGATTAGTTTACTTCTCGCTGTTATGATGGCCTTTTTACCGGGGATGGAATCGCTAGACAACGTTTTCACCGCGAGAGCAGAAGAGCCGTCAGCTGAGGAAGGCACTGTTTTCGGAATCAGTGTGAATGAAGAAAAGGGATCAGAGTTTAATGTGGCTTATGGAGATGCCATGAATCTCGCAATTTATGTGAAGTCCGGTCCGGAGGCTGAATTGTCGAATCAAGCATTTCGTATCACTTCGGATTATACCGCACTTGGTGAGACCTATGTAAATGGAAGTGTTCTCACGAAGGAACCGGCCAGCACATTCCTGATTTTTGCAACAGGAGAGGAAGCGGACGGAACCGGTGTGCGTATCGGAAATGCTTCAGATCCTTACAAAGTTACGGTAATTGCCAACACATTGGCTAATCCAACGAATCTTTCGTGGACGGGTGAGAACGGTACCACGGCTTCTTGGAGTGCCGTTACGACAGCTGTCTCCGGTTCTACGCTTGTGGGAACCACAGTTGTAGATTCTTACACTGTCGTTCTGTATAAAGACGGGACCGCAATGAAATCTATTCCAAATGTTACAACCACCACCTGTGACTTGAGTGAATATATTACCGAAAATGGAATCTATACCTTTGCCGTACAGGCAAAGTCAGCTGCAACTACCTACTATAACGATTCACAGATTTCCGACAAGAGCTCTGCCATCGCTTTGGTCGAAGTAAATGTGAGTGCTGAAGAGGGTATTGCAACCGTTAATCCTTCAAAGGTTCTCGTCCAGGGAGGCAATTCAACGGATGTTTCCGCTTCTGTGAAGTCCGGTTGGGAATTCGAATCCTGGAGTCTTGCTGAGGGGGACCAGGGTGCAACTCTTACGACAAATGCGGACGGAAGTGTAACCGTAGCGATTGCCGCAGATACGACCGACCTGTCGGTTACCATAATTGCAAAGGCAAAGGATGTAACCGCTCCGGTTATTAAGGTGTTTTATGCGGATACTTCGGGTAATTTAATCATTGCTGAGTTTAGCGATGCTCAAAGCGGCGTTACGGAGTACGCAATTTCAACGGAAACAGATGCCGCTAATGTTACGAATTGGACTACGTACAATGCTAGGCTATACCCTTTTATTAGGAAGACTCCGGATGCAGCCGGCAGGTACTATCTGTATGTGAAGGATGCAGCCGGTAATGTTTCAAAGAGCAGTGCGGTTTCAGCAATTGCTAATGAGTCTGTTTCGGTGAGCGCAATTCAGTTAGTGGATTACTATTCGGGTGATGTTTTGCAGACAGATTCGAAATATTTGGTTGAAGGTGCGACGTATTCTCTTCCGGACGGAAGCCGTGCCGGTTACGATTTCCAGGGCTGGTATGAGGATGCGGATCATAACCGTAAAGTTACCAATAAGAACATCGTGATCGGAAATGAACCTACTACGACTTCTTATTATGCTGCATGGAAACTTGCCGATAAGCAGTTCTCCACCAATCCGGAGGATTACACGAATCCTTATGACGGACAAGGCCACAAATTATCCACCTATATTGATACCACTGTATATGACAGCGTGGAATACCAGTGGTATAAGGTTGTGGATGGCGAATCGCAGGCGGTAACCGGTGAAACAAACAGTGAAATAACGGTTAAGAACGTAGCGGATTCCGGCGTTTATTACCTTCAGGCGAAGCTGACTTTAAACGGTGAAACAATTACGGTTAATTCCGAGTCTGCTACCGTTACCATCACACCGTTAAGCCTTTCTCTTGAAATTAAGAATGTAACAGCGCCTTTCGGAACGTCAAAGCCTTCGGATAAGGATTATCAGATTCTTACAACCAATGATACGAAGGATGATACAAAGACCTATCATATTTATGTTGCAGGCTTGGCAACAGGCGAAACTCTCGCTTCCATAGACTGGACAGATGTTTCGGTCTCCAATACCTATACGACCGGGGCAAACGTTGGAGAGTACACGCTTGCGATTGACGCACCATCGATTGCCAACTATACGGTTTCTACGACCGGTGCGAAGTATATTGTCGAAGCAAAGAACGTTTCCGATGAGAATTCCGGTGTTTCTGCAGCACTTGCCGATACATCGGCCGAATTTACCTATGACGGAGAGTCTCATACTCCGAGCGTAACGGTTTCGGATGCAAATGCTGCCCTGACCGAGAATGATTATGAGATTACCTATCATAACAATACGAATGCGGGCGAAGCATACGCACTTGTTACCTTTAAGAATAATTATACCGGGACCATTAAGGTTCCGTTTACGATTAAGAAGGCTTCCATCGAAACGAATGTTGCAATCGAGGGCTGGATTTATGGTAATTCGAGTGTTGCACCTAGTTTTACGACAGAGGGCATCAGCGGCGAGGTAACCTATGAGTACTGTGTTAAGGGAAGCGAAGAGTATACAACGACGGTCCCTGTAAATGCCGGCGAATACTCCGTTCGTGCTGTCATTGCAGAGGATGCAAATCATCTTGGATATACTACGGCAGCTGTTGATTTCACAATATCGCGTCGTACCATTACCCTGACTGCAGCAAGTGAGAAGTTTGACTATGACGGAAACGCTCATTCAAACAGTAACTATACTCAGGATGGCATATTCGCTACGAATAAGGAAGATTTCCAGAGCGTTCAGGTAAAGGGTTCTATTCTTGATGTCGGAACCGCAGAGAATATCGTGGAATATACCTTTAACGAAGCGGTAAATCCGAACAACTATACCATTATCACCGTGAAGGGTGAACTTGAGGTGAAACCGACCTCCATTACCTATCCGGGCAACTGTAAATGGAATGAGGAGCTTCCGGGAACTGCTTCCTGGGTTGCCATTGCGAGAAAGAACCTCGATGGAATTAAGTACGAGGTTCAGTTGGTGCGCATTGATTCCAATGGTGAAATTGTAACAAACGAGGACGGAAGTGTACTCGTGATTGATAGTGCCATTACGGAGAATACGGAATATGATTTCTCCGAAAAGATTCGAGAGGATGCGGATGATACCGATTGTAAATATGGTTATTCCTTCCGTGTAAGAACGATTGTTCCTGATACAGAAAAGAATTATTCCGTAAGTGACGATTTCTCTCCGGAGAAGCCGACCATTTACACGGTAAGAGTAAGGGCTTCCGCAAGTAGTATCAGCAGTTTTTCCGGTACCATGTTTGGTAACGAACGTGCCGGATACACAAATGTGGGCATTCTTCTTCAGAATGAAACAGCGGAGTTAAAGGCAACTCTTCTTACCGGTTATCAGATGAAGGCCTGGACAAATCAGTCCTCCGGTAATGCGGTTAAGATTATGAATCCGAATCAGCTTAACGCTACCATTAAGGTGTCGAATAATCTGACACAGGGATATACGGATATTAATTTGATTGCAGAGGCCGAAGATGAAAAGCCGGTTGTAACCAGATTTTTTGGAAAGAATGGCGACGATTTGTCCTATGCCAATCTGTATCTGAACGCAACGGATACGCTTGGTATCGTGGGTTACATGTTTACAAAGAGTGACGTTCTTCCGGATAAAGATTCCGAAGGCTGGATTGTTGTCGATAACAAGAAGGAAATCTCGAAAACATGTCGCATTGATATTGATGACGTTGGAACCTACTATGCATACGTGAAGGATAGTGCAGGAAATGTTGTTGCTGCCGGCAACACCATTACCATTTATAAGATATCGTTTGACCCAGGTGAAGGTCAGGGTACCATGGCACCGATTTGCAAGGTTCAGAACGAGAATGTGACACTTCCGAAAGCGGACGCATTTACCTGCGATGGTAAGGCATTTATCAACTGGCAGAGCAGCAGCGGAAGTCGTTATGGTAATCAGAAGACCTTCTCTGAAAATGCAAACACTGTTTTGACTGCGCTTTGGTCAAACGAAGCTTATTCCTATACCGTTCAGTATTACTACATGGGTACGGATGGAACCTATACTGAAACTCCGACTCAGACCGTTGAGTTTAATGCTGCATATGGTGATATCATTTCGTCTACGGACTCCTTGCTGCAGGTTACAAAGGCCGGTTTTGTTCGTGATGACTCCGAGGAGTATATCACTGAGAATATGACCATTACTGCTCATAATCAGTCCATCAAGATTTATTACAAGAGACTACAGTACACCATTACCTATAATTACACCAATCCGGATGGTACCACAGAAGAATATGTGGATACCTTCTATTATGATGCTAATGTTAAGACCAGAAAGAAGCCTGTATATGAAGGATACGCATTTATTGGATGGGATTACGGTAAATCCGGTGCTGAACCGGAGAAGATGCCGGCTAAGAACATTGAGGCAACCGGTTACTTTGTTCAGAGTAATGCGAGTGTAATTATTAACTATTATCTGCAGGACCTTGACAGCGATGGAAAGGTAATTGCAACCTATAGCCTGGATAAGGTAGAGAATTTCTATTCCCTGAATGGTGAAGTATTGAATTACAGTGCGTCTCAGGCAGACGAATACGAAGGCTTTACGCTGAATGGCTTCAATATTACCTATGGTGCGGCAGGAGGAAAGACGCTTCCGGCTGATGCGAA
The DNA here is from genome assembly GCA_002315495.1 of Lachnoclostridium sp. UBA1781. Taxonomy (GTDB): domain Bacteria; phylum Bacillota; class Clostridia; order Lachnospirales; family Lachnospiraceae; genus ISDg. The sequence continues at coordinate 12,185 of DCGJ01000038.1, forward strand.
CCTTGATAGTAAGAATGGTACCGTTGCAACCGCCAAGGCGAACCAGATGTATGTGAATTACTATTATACCCGTAATTACTACACCATTAAGCTTGAGGTTGGTCAGGAATTCCATTCCAATGTTCGTTACTCCTATACTTGGGAGAATGACGAGGCAATTCCTTATGGTGCCCCAATCAGTGCATATACCTATCAGACCTACAATATAACCGAATGGAAGAACAACATCGATGAAGGCTTCTTCCTGTCCTATAACGTTGACTGGAGCTGCGGCGATGAGCCGGAGACCATGCCGGCTACGAATTTGACGGTTCGTCGTATCTATGTGCGCGATGCATATGTTACCTACCGTGTAGTGGTGCATTTGGCTGATGCAAATGGCGGATACTTTACGGAAGTCACCGGTTTGTTCTTAACAAATGCAGGAAAGACCGTAACGGTAGATGCCAGTCTCCTTAGCAACCTGAAGGGTATTGTTCCGGAACTTCAGTACTATACCTTAAATGAAGCGAAGAGTACGCTTTCCGGTGTTGCCACAGCAGAGGATGTAGGAACATTGGAGCTGGATCTTTACTTCGACCGCAAGGAAGTTGAGACAGTTATCAAGTACTATTATGAAACCGAAAATGGAGGATATAAGCAGTTTGCACAGGTGAAGAAGACCGGTGTATGGGGCACAACCTATAATGTTGATGTTACCACTCTGTTTAACGGTCAGGAGCTTAACGGAGTTACGTATACCGATGTAAGCAAGAAAGATTACGATTTCTGTGCAAATGATTACGTTATTAACTATAATGCCGCCTATACGACAGGTCCGACCAGAACATGGGATAAGGACCTTAGGGATTATATTTGGAAGTGGGGCTATTCCTGGTCTCCAAGTGCATCGATTAAGACACCGGCACAGTATGAAACTGTTAAGGATGGTGTCGTAGCGACCTTTGGACCGCTTTCGAGTGATGGAAGCACAACCGCATGTTCCAGTATGACGGAAGTTTATAAACTGGTAAATGGGTTCTCCGTATACTATTCTAAGGTTGATAAAGATACCTTCTATCATATCGATATTAAGTATAGCTCCGGATCTTTGGCTAAGGTTGCATTTTCCGGAAAGAACCTGACCGTTGATGTACAGGTACCTGTGGAAGGCTCTGAGGAAACCGTTACTTCGACCAGAAAGGTTCGCGTCGTCCATAAGGGTGAAATCTTTACCTATACGCTTACTTATCCGGACGAAGGAGCATTTGACGGATATCATGGAGCTTTTGAATGGAATGCCACCTATGTATATGGTGATATGCGTGAAGGCATTACTCCGGTTCAGATTCAGACACCGTACGCAACCGAGGCAAGAACGTATTATCTGAAGGATAACGATAGTGAGTATATCTATGTTATCGGTGGAGATGAGCTGTATCGTGGTAATAAATTTGGCTATAACTATGCGGATATTACCGGCTATAACGCAAAGCTCGATTATAACGAGATGGTAGATTATCTCACGAATTATATCGCGACCTATAAGGATACCGATTCGAGCTGGCCGTTATACTATCTGTACAACCCAGGCTGGAGTACAAGCGGTTTCTTTACAGACAGTACCTATACCTTCCGTTACGAGAAGTATCCGACTTATACCATTCGATATATGGTAAACGGTGGTGCCCCGGGACCGGAGCATGAGTATGCCCGCGATAGCATGATTACGCTGGATATGCTTACCTATGATGAAGTATGTCTCCCTCCGGAAGGCTATCATGTAGCCTGGTTTATGGATCCGGAATATGAAACTCCGGTTACCGAATTCAAGCTTACCAAGGATGTTATTATCTATGGTAAGTATGAGAGAGACCGTGTTCTGAATACGGCTTACATTTACTATCAGCTTCCAAGTGATCTTTATATCACCGAGGCTGATTTGGAGGATTATAAGAACGATCCGCTTCTCACGAGTACGTCTGAGACCGAGTCCTACACCCTTGAAGACGGTGCTATGACGTATACCGTTGAGGGAAAAGTTACGACCTATCGCTACGATGGTAACATCTGCCTGATTGTTAAGGAGATTCCGTCTCTGTCCTTTGCGGAGATTTCCATCAGTGCGAATGACTTCCTTCTTGAGGAGTTCTCCTTTGATGCAAATGCGAACAACATTTTAAGTGCATATGCTTCCGTAGAAGGAACCGAGCTTAAGATTTACTATACCCGTGGTAAATACCAGCTGACCATTCATCCGAATGTTGAGGCTGTAGAGAATGATACTGTTATTTCTTATACAAATGGTGCAACGATTGAACCAATTGTGAACCCGACCAAGCCTGGTTACATCTTTGCCGGCTGGAAGTGGAGCAAGTATGATTTCGAACAGGAAGCATATGTTGATCTGGCGAATGGTGATGTTGTCTTTGATAACACCATCGATGGTCAGGTTAGCTTCGCTATGCCAAGCCTGCACCTGTACGCGGAAGGCACCTGGACTCCGGCCGAGCTTACTTCCGAATACATTATTCACTACTTTGAAAATGCAGATAAAGAATACGAAATCGATTTGGTTTCCCAGCTTCTTGGCGATTCTGTATACAAGACTGCTACGACACTTACCATAGATGGTGTTGAGAAGAGTGGCTATACCATTTATTCCGATTCCGAAAAGACCAATGTTATTGGCTATTGCTATGAATCCGGTAATGATACCTATTTCTATTCTTCAGGCAATCAGATTACTGCAGCAACGCTTACCCTGGCTCAGCTTGTTGCAATTCGAGAGCAGTTGAAGAAGGCAGACGGTACCTCCTATAAGTCCGAAGATATCGTGACGAACGGAGATTATATCCGTACATTGGAGCACTTTGAATACGCTTATACCGTATATAAGAACGGTGCGTTGATGAGTACCTATAAGAATGCGGCAGCGACTTACCTTGCTGCTTATGGAATGACCGTAGGTTACTATTATTCCAGAAATAACGATATTGTTGTAAATGTATACGCTGCAGCATCGGATGGTGGTGCAGAGGTTGGCTTGCTCCTTCTTGGAGAAGGCGATCATACCTATGGTGAGAGCGTGCAGCTCATCGCAACCCTGAAGGATGGTTTCACCTTCGTTGGTTGGTACCATGCAGAGGACGTATTGATTGGCTACGCAGAGGATAAGGCTGCCGGCACAGTGAAACCTTTGAATGAATATACAATCAAGTCGGATTTGACCGGCTTGGTGACCGTAGACGGAACCACGTCTCTGTCCCCGATTGTTACGGTTTATGAAGACTCGGATTTCATTGCAATTACGATGCCTGCCGATGTTCCGGAACCGAGCATTTCCATTAGTGACGATTTGACCCTGGATTATGGTTATACGCCTTCCACCGGTACGCAATTTACGGTTGTCGTTAACTTCCCGGAGGGAGCATCTGACGCAGTTTATGTCGATGAATACACCTGGTATGAGGTTACTGTTGATGATGAGGGTAACGTAATTTCCCGTACAGAGCTTTCCGAAGATGCAGCTTCCATGAACATTGAAGAGGGCAAGGATGCAGGAACGTATTATTATCAGTGTGCCGTAATGGTAAAGAGAAGTGATAACGACAGAGTACTGGTTCGTTATTCTGATGTCGTTACGCTTTCGGTAAAGAAGGTCGATATGAATCTGTCGACCACCGGTTTCAGCGGTCTTTACAATAAGCAGGCGCATGGAGTTACTGCTTCGGTTGAGGGCTTAACTTTAGGCACAGATTATGAGCTTTATTATGCAAATGAGGAACTTACCGCAGAGAACTATGAAACGGTTGGCTCTTCGACGGCCATTACCTATGTTAATGTTGAGCTCGATGATGATGGTAATCCAATCACTCATACGGTTTATGTTTATGCGAAGAGTTTGAACAAGAATTACAGTGATGCAGCCGGATCCGATACCGTATTGATTAAGCCGGTTACCCTTACTCTGAAGCAGGGTACCGGTAAGTATTCAAAGACCTATGACGGTACCGATAATGTATATGGTGATGCTACTGATCCGACAACGGATCTTGGTAAGCTTGCGGCAAGCAGCTGCTACACCATTCAGGGTCTCGTAGAAGGCGATAAGTCGAACAGCTACCTGATTAATACCGATGCGCATTTTAATAGTAAGGATACTGCGACTGCTTCCATCGTAACGCTTGCGGATATTGAGCTTTTGCTTGAGATTACGGAAGGTGAGTACAAGGTTGACAGCAACTATGTATTTGACTCAAGCTTTGAATTGGTTATTTCCGGATATATTACTCCGCTTGTAATTGATGCCGGATGGGATGCCGATCAGCTTGTATATAACGGAAGTTCGATTGTTCCGAATATGGTTTGGAATGAATTCCCGTCGACGATTCCTACAGAAGAGGTTGCAGCATTAAAGGCAGGACTTGTTATTTCGGGTGCACAAAGTAATGTAGGTACCTACACTGCTCAGGCTACTTTGAAGGCAAGCACGGCTTACGATACAAAGAACTATAAGATTTCGGAAGAGAATCGTTCACACACCTTTGAAATCATTAAGCGTATTATAACTTTGACCGCAAAGGATGATACGCTCCCTTACGATGCAGCATCGCATGGTTTGGAAATCATCGGTAGCATCGGAAAGAACGAAAAGGGTGTTGCTGACGCTGTGATTGACATGGAAAACGGTACGATTACGTATTCCCTTGGCGATGGAAGCACTCTTACTCAGTACTTCAGCATCAATGGAACCGAAACCTATACCGACGCAGGTACCTACGAGAACCTGAAGGCATCTGCTATGGAGGTTCATAGTGTAGATTCGAAGAACCGTTCCGGTAACTATACCTTCGTATATGAAGAGGGTACGCTTAAGATTGAGCCTAAGTCTGTATATGTAACCGGTTTTGAGGCGGAGAATAAGCCTTACGATGGTACTACGAATGCTTCCTTCAAGGAATCCATGACGATTACGATTCATGGTGTATATGAAGCAGATCAGGCAGATGTTATGTTTGATGCTTCCGGCGTAAGTGCAGCATTTTCCGATGCTTTTGCCGGAGAGAATAAGACGGTAAATCTTACGTATGATGCAAGTGCAACCTTCCTTGGTGGAGATAAGGCAGGTAACTATACCTTTAGCATTGCAGACAGCCAGAAAACCACGCAGGCGGATATTACCGGTGCAACCATCTATGTTACACCGCAGAATGCAACCATTATTTATGGTGAAGAAGCAATTTATAACGCAGCTAATGACGCTGACAATACCTTCCATGTTACTTACAGTGGTTTCCTCGGAACGGATGATGCTTCGATTATCTCCGGTACCGTTAGCTACAAGATTGTGGTGGATGGAGAAGAGCAGGCATATGCAGCTACCGGTGCAAATTCGGTTCATGTAAAAGACGGCGGCTACACCATCGTAATTGATATTAGCGGACTTACCGTGGCAGATGGAGCAGGAAGAACGAACTATTGTCTGAAGGTAGATCCGGAAGCAGTAGCTAAGCTTGTTGTTACCCCGAGACCGATTTCGGTTGTAGCAGGCAGCGATATTCAGATTACCAAGGTTTACGACACGACGGTTTCGGTTCCTTCGACTCAGATTACTTTGGGCGATGATTATGCATTTAGCAATGTTATCGGAAATGCTGCATCCGGCGTTATGAATAACAATAACGGGGAAGCCGATGTTATTACGCTTTCTTATACTGCGACATATAACAATAAGAATTGTAAGGATGCGAATAAGGTTACCTTAAGTTCCTTGTCCACGACAAATAAGGACTATGAGATTGTGACCGAATTCTTGGAGCTTTCTGCAAGATCAAGCGAAGAGACTGTTTCGATTACGCCGATGGAGGTATCCATCAGACCTGTTATTGATAATATTACGTATGGTGAGACTCCTGTTGGAACCGGTTGTGCTGTAGGTGCTTTGGCAGGTTCTGAGAAAACAAATGATGTAATTAATTTTAGTAAAGTGAAGTATACTTTCACTGCTGATGAGGCCGGTGCAGTGTTGATTTCCGAGCATCCGGAGGTTGGTACCTATTATGTTCATGTTAGCGGCCTGCAGGCGGACAACTATACATTCCTTTATGAAGCGAATACATTTAAAGTAAATCCTAAGACTCTTACGATTACGGCTAAGAATAAGAGTGGTAATTTCACCTATGGCGATGATTACACGCTCGATATTGGATATGAATTCAACGGTTTTGTTCTCGAAGAGAACGAAGCGACCTTAACTGCGGAAGGTATCAGCTTTGCTGTTCAGGCAGTAGATGGTACGGGTGCGGCTGTGAACGCACATTCCCTTCCTGGAACATATGATGTTGTAGCAAGCGCGAAGAAGGGTGAAAATGCTGCAACGGCTTCTAAAAACTATACCTTTAAGTTTGTTAAGGATAGCATTGTTGTTTCAAAGAAGAGTATTTCCGTTACGGATCTTTCCAAGTTAGTCGCTGTAGATGATAAGGCTTATGATGCAACAACAAAGGTTGCTTCCGGCGCGATTCATCCGACTGTAAATGCTGAAGCATTTAGCGGAATCGAAGCAGTGGACGCTACCTATTTGGAGAGTAATGTCGGTATTAGCGTAAGCTCTGCAACTTATGATACAAAGGATGTTGTACTTAAGGATGGATCAGAAGATAACAAGAACGTTACTGTTACTTATGCGCTTGACGACTATATGTCAGCAAGATATCAGCTTGACGGCAACCAGGATAAGGATGTTCAGGCTAAGATTTTGCAGGTAGAGTTGACGGTAAGCGCAGTAAACAAGACTACAAAGTACGGTGTGAAAGCGCCTGCATTTACAGTCAAGTATTCCGGGTTTGTTGGAGGTGAAACAAAGGCTGTTCTTAGCGGAACATTAACATATGCCTGCGATTATACGATTGAAAGTGGACATGTAAGCCATGTTGGAACCTATGATATCGTTCCGTCCGGTTATGTGGAAGGAAACTATAAGTATACTTATCAGAAGGGCGTGCTTACGGTTTCTGCGACTGAATTGGGAATAGCAACTCCAAGTTGGAGTACAGATAATCTTGGTACAGTTATCTGGGATGAAGTTTCCGGAATTGGAGATGTTTCTGTTAAAGAATACCATGTACATTTGTATCTCGGCGATAAAGAAGTTACGTCCAAAACTACAACAGGAACAAGTTACGACTTTGCGACTTATATTTATAATCATAAAAATGATCAGAACTATGAAGGTGGTATATATACGGTCAAGGTATACGCAATACCGAACACCGAAAATAATGTAAGTCCGACAAATGTTTCTCAGAATACTCGTTCTGTTGTTAGTGATAATTTATATGCGGCTAAGATTATTACGGTATTTAAGACCGGTACCGGTGATGAAGGTCAGTCTCTCGAGTTTAAACCAGAGACATCAAGTACAATCATGATCTCCGGTGAAAAAGATGCTACCTTAAAGATTTATCTGAAAGATAAAGACGGTGGAACGAATACCGGTTATGTGGTAGATTCTGTAACCGCGGATTCGAACGCGCTGTCGTTCAGAGACGCCACCTATAACGATGATAAGACCATCCAGACTGTAAAAGTGGATATGGCTAATCTTACTTCATCCAACGATATCACGATTACAGTCGCCTTGAAGGCAGTTTCGGCGACGGTAAATCCAACCATTTCTGTAGCTCCGACCAGTGTAGATTACGGATATACAGAAGCTGCTGCACCGGTATTTTCCGTCAGCGCTGTTCCTGCATCTACAGACAATGTAACTGCAGATGATTATACGTACACGTATGATTGGACATTTACGAACTTCAAGGAAGGTACCGTAATTGAGCATGCCGGCACGGAGTCGACCTATCGCCTTCCAACCGGACTTGCATACGCAAAGAATATGTACACTGCAAAGGTAATGGTAACCGCAACCCGTAAGGATAACGGCGAGTCCATTTCTGTGCCGGTAAGCGCTACAGTGAACGTAAACAAGGCAAAATACGTGCCGAAGATTACCTTTAACGGTGATTCTACGGTAACCGGTTCTTGGATCTATGGCGAGAAGCGTCAGGTGATTGGCGTCAGTCAGACCTTCGAGAATCCTACCGTTACCTACTACTATCGTCCGGCAGACTCCACCGATGACAATGCATGGACGACCAAGATGCCAACGGATGTTGGTACCTGGTCTGTATATGCAAAGCTTTCGGAGACGGCAAACTACTTGGAAATTAAGACCGCTGTTACGACTTATGAGATTAAGGCGAACAAGCTGTCCGCGCCGACCGGTCTTACAATGGAGCGTAACGGCAATACAACTGAATACGGTAAGATTTCCTGGAACGCAGTAACCACCGGCGTGAGAGCAGATAGCATTTACGAAAATGCGAACACAAACAATATCAGCGATTCTAACATCGCAGTTTCCTATAAGGTAACATTGTATCGCTTCACCGGCGGTTCCGAAGGTGATATGAGCGATGACACCCTTTGGGAAAAAGTAAAGGATTACACAACCACGAATACATCCATGAATATTGCAGCTGATATGGGTAAGAATGCCTATAGTTACAAGTTCAGTGTTCAGGCTATCAGTGGTAATAAGACGAACTGTGAAGACAGTGATGTTGCGACCTCCGGTGTAACAAAGGTTTTGGCAACCTTGGTTGCATTTGACACGACGGTTTCGACCGAAGCAGGCGCAACCTCTACCTTCTCCAAGGTTTATGATGCAAACCCAATTCGACTTACGGTTAAGCTTGAGGGCGAATATGGTAGTGGTGCGGTAACCTACAAGTGGTACAAGAATGACGTATTGCTTACGAATGTAGCGGCTGACTCCGCATTTTACGATGTCATTCATGTAAATGAGAGCGCAACCTATTCCTGTGCAATCTCTATTGAAGGCTACGCAGACACATTGTATTCCACTTATGAAGCAGTAACGATTACCAAGAATAATCTGACGATTAAGGCAAATGAGCACACCATTACCTATGGTGACGCTCCAAGCAATAATGGAGTTACAATCAGTGGGCTTCAGAAGAATACGGTAACAAATATCTTCAATATTACGATTTCGGATGATGAGAGCGTTCTTAAGAAGGTGCAGACGACCGGTTCGAGAGACACGGTGCTTTCGACAAGCACGAAGGAGGATCTTGTTCTTGGTAAGGACAAGCCGGCAAGCCTTACGTACAGTTATAATTACAGTCAGTACGGCGATATCGGTGATTACAAAATCACGGTTAGTGGTGTATACGCTGATGACTATAATGTAACATTTGAATCCAATACTCTTCATGTAATCCCGAAGGTGGTTCGCGTGAAGTGGTTTGGTGAAAATGATGACACTTCCGACTTCAGTTGGGTTTATGACGGCAAGGAGCATTTGCCTAGTGCAAAGGTTTTGGAAGAAGATCTTGTGAATAACGACGTTGTTACTGTTACAAAGTACAGCGACAAGAAGACCTTGGTGGGTGAATATACGGCTTCGGTACTTGAAATCAGCGATGATAACTATGTGCTGACGACTGATACCAACAATACGACACATGCTTTTAGCATCACGAAGTGCCCGATTATCGTTACGGCAGCAAGCCTTACCAAGATGTATGACGGTACTGAGTACTCCATTGCAGCAAATGTATATGGTAAAGCAGAGACGCTTCCTGACGGACATTCCATTACGGAAGTTACAACGCTTGGTTCCAGAACCGTATACGGTGAGGTTAGTACCGAGATTACGGAAGGTAGTGTGAAGATTGTAAATGCGGCAGGAACGAATGTAACTGACCAGTTTACGATTACCCTTAAGAAGGGCAGCATTTCCATTACGAAGAGACCGATTACCCTTATTGCAGCTAGCGATGAGAAGATGTATGACGGCACACCTCTTACCAATGGAACTATTCTTGTTAGCACGACGGAAGGTAAAGGTCTTGCAGGAAGTGGAGACGATAAGGATGTAGTCAGTGGCTCTATGACTGCTGCAAGTACCATTACGCATGTATCGAACGCAACTAATAACAATGAAATTAAGGAAGATTCTGTAATCATTACGGATAAGAATGACAATGTGGTGACTGATTCTTATCTGATTACCCTCAAGCCAGGTACCCTGAAGATTACACAGAGACCGCTTGAAATTACGGCTGACAGTACTTCAAAGACTTATGATGGAACGGCACTTA
>DCGJ01000035.1:0-821 GCA_002315495.1 Lachnoclostridium sp. UBA1781
AAGGAATGTGTGTACCTGACCTTTGCGGTTCGCTGTCAGCGGGAGACAAGAGAGGGCGCGGACGGAAAGCGCGCCAATGTGGCCACATTTACATTTTTGGAACCGACCGTTTCCAATCGGGCAGAATAGGGGGTGCGCATGAAACGATTTCATAATCAAAAGGGCGACACCATTGTGGAAACCCTCTTCGCCATGCTGATTGTAAGCCTTGCAATGTTAATGATTGCAGGCTCCATTGTGACGGCGGCGGAGACGAATAAGAGAAATAAAGATTTGAACAACGGGTTTGATACCACGGGACAGGAAGCGGCCGCATTTACCGTCATGCTTGACGGGGAGGCTTATAACGGTCCGGCGACGATATCGGCGTATGTAACGAAGGAAGGCTTTTATTACTATGAAGCAGAGGCTAGCGAATAAACTGAAACAAGCTGCAAAAAGCAATGCCGGCATGTCCCTTGCGGAGCTTTTGGTTGCCATTTCCATTTTGTGCCTTGTCAGTGCAGGCCTGTATATGGTGGTCGACCTTGGGTATCAGAAGTATTCGGAGCTGACCGCGCAGTCGGAAGCGCAGGAGCTGTATTCCACGCTCGAAGCCACAATCTCCAATGAGCTTCGCTTCACGCAAAAAGCGGTGCTGACCGGAGAGCAGGGCTCGGGAGAACTTGCCGGTTACTACCTCGTGGACAGCTTCTTTAGTAACACCTATGCGGTGAAGGAGGGGCTGCCGAGCCTCGTGTCTCTCAATTCCGACGGAAATAAAGCAGAATATGGGCAGCTGGCCATTGGCTGTAACGGGGTATACAACCGCTTACTAGGTA
>DCGJ01000035.1:880-19618 GCA_002315495.1 Lachnoclostridium sp. UBA1781
ACAACCGCTTACTAGGTACTGCCTCATATCCGAATGAACTTGAGGTTAAGGCAGAGATTTACTATTGTCCGGACAACAATCATTTTCGCGTGAAGATGTGGGTCCGCTCAGGGTACACCTGGTATATTGAGGGGCGAAGCTTTGAGGTTCGCGCGTTGAACAAGGTGCAACACTAAGAACATGGGGGATTGGCAGTGGACGCAAAACAAAAGATGTGTGACAATCGAGGGATGGCGGCCATTTTCGTGGTGCTGATTATTGCCATATTGATTATGCTGGCGATAACGGTGATTCCGATGGTTTTGGAGTCCGACGCCCATACGCGCGAAAAACTGGACTCGGACCATGAGGTTACGGCCCGCGACTCGGCTCTTCTTCGGGTAAATGCGGTCGGCGGCTTCACGGCGGCATACGATTATTATAACAAGTGCTTTGTGGTTGGCTCTGAGGCGAAAAACGTAGAAGCCTATGGGGAGAGCGATGAACATAAAGGAAAAATTATTTTGGTAGAGGCAACAGCTGACGGTAAGGTGACACTTACCTGGGTGTTCCCAAGGGAGGTTCCGCATGATTGATTTAAGTGAGCCGGTGATCGGCATTTATTTTGGCGTAGTAGGCGCAATTCTCGGCGCTGTACTCGGCTCGTTTCTAAACTGCTTCGCATGGCGAATTGCGCATGACGAGAAGATTACAAAAGGACGAAGCCATTGCCCGCATTGCGGACATGTATTGCAGCCATGGGAGCTGATTCCGGTCGTTTCCTGGATTATTCAGGGCGGAAAATGCCGTAGCTGTAAGACCAAAATCTCCCCGCGCTACTTAATTGCGGAGCTGTTTTTGGCAGGCATGTTCGTGTGGACCATTTTCACGGACGGAATTACCATTAGGTGTCTCCGTGATTTGATTTTCCTGTGTGTTTTGTTCACCATTTCCCTGGTGGACCTGGAGATTTATATCATTCCGAATCCGTCGCACTTTGTATCGCTCGGCGCATTTGCCCTCGCCCTTCCGTTTATCGACGGCGGCTGGTGGCCGAACCTTCGCGACGGTCTGATTGGTGCAGCACTGCTTGGTGGCGGCGTACTTCTCATCTCTCTTGTGATGAATAAGATTATGAAGAAGGCAACCCTTGGCGGCGGCGATGTGAAGCTTTTGTTCGTCTGCGGCATGTATCTCGGACCGATGAAGGGGCTGTTCGGACTTGTCACCGCATGTATCATTGGTATCGCATTTAACTATATTGGAAATGCGGTCGGCCGCAAGAAGAACGAAGAGGACCCGGCCTACATTCCGTTTGGACCGGCTATCTCCATGGGTATGTATGTGATGCTCTTAATCGGAGAGCCTTTGGTAAATATGTATATGTCATTGTATAAATAGTTTGTTTGATAGGAGGACATATGGGTAAAAATAATTATGTGGGTATTGATATCGGACATGACCGCCTGAAGCTGGCAAGTGTTCGTTCCGGCAAGGTTCGCAAGGTCGCAACCGCGCAGATGCCGGAGAATCTGATGAAAAACGGCCGTATCGTTTCCCATGAAACGATGATTGAGCTGATCCGTAAGACAATGAAGGAGAACGGCATCAAGGAAAGTAACGCAGCCGTGTTGCTTCCGTCGGAGACGACATATGTTCGTAACGTGTCCATGCCGATTATGAATGCAGAGCAGCTGGAGCTGAACCTGCCGTACGAATTCCGTGACTACTTTAACGAGGAGCTTCACGACTATTACTACGATTTTGCGATGTACTCCGAAGCGCCGGAGGAAGGGGATGTGATGAATCTTCTCGCGGTCGCAACCAGGAAGGAAACCATTGACGTCATTCGGGAATTGATGAAGCGAAGCGGGCTGAAGGCGGAGGTAATCGCGCCGGCAGCGAGTGCTTATCAGAACCTGATCCGCATTTGCGAAACAAAGGGCGCGGAGAAGAACGAGGAGTACTGTTTCATTGATCTAGGATATAAGAATGTGCACATGAACTTCTATCGCGGACAGCGTCACATTGCGATGCGTGAGCTTGAAAATGGCGTGGAGCTGGTAGACAACGCGATTGCCGCACATTACAACGTGGACAAGCATCTTGCTCATACGTATCTGCTTGGTAATTTCGAGGACAGTCAGAGGCAGGAAGCCTGCATCGATGCGTACAATTCCATCGCGGTTGAGGTTTTGCGTTCCATTAATTTCTATCAGTTCTCGAACCCGGACAGCCAGTTAACGAAGGTGTATGTCTGTGGCGGTGGAGCGGGGATTGTTCCGATGCTGGATATGCTCCGTGAGGTTTTGACAGAGGTTGAGATTCACAATGTATCGGAGCTGATTTCTGCGCAGGGCGTAAGCGAGCAGGAAATCGATGATGCACTGTTGGCAATCGGTGTTGCGATGGCATAACCGAGAGATTTTGGAAACGAGGTAGAAACATTGGCTACGAAGACAACGAATAAAAATGCCCATGGAAAAGCAAAGCTTCCGGTAAAGAAGTCCGTGAACTTTGCCCACCTGGGAGAAAAGAAAATCAACTGGCTCATCGCGATTCCGGGCATTCTGATTATTATTGTGCTGGCGTGTCTTTTGAGTAAGGTCAGCATTTACGACCGCTATCAGAAGCTGTCGGAGTTAAAGAAGCAGAGAAATGAGCTGCAGACCGAGCAGGCGGCGCTTTACGATGCGGTGAATTCGTACGGCGATATTGAGGCGGAGTTTGCGCATTATACCTATGACAGCTTCACGTCGGATGAGCTGAACATGTTAGACCGTGCACGTCTGTTAAAGCTCATTGACGAGCAGCTTCTGGCAAAGGCGTATCTTAGCTCCTGGTCGGTATCCGGGAACATGATGGTAGTGAATATCACCGGCGTTACACTGGAAGAGGTTTCCGCGATTTCGAAGACTTTGGAAACCCTGCCGGAGGTTAGCTTCTGTATGGTGTCAAATGCGCGCACGCAGGAAGGCAGCCAGAACGTGGCAGCGGTGATGAGCATTTATTTACAGCAGGTATGGGGGGAGGAATAATCGATGAAAGCATTAGATAGAGAATTTACCCTTCTGGAAAAACTGATTTTAGTGGTGTTATCCTGCTTCTTAATCTTCTTAATCTATTACAATTTCGTGGATAAGCCGGTTTCCAAGCAGACCGCAGAGGCAGAGGCCGACATTGCTGAGCTTCAGATGATGAATGAGGTCTTGGAGAGCAAGGCAATGCGACTCAGCGACATTCAGGAGGAGTACGATGCCATTAAGGGAGGAAGCGGAACGCTGTCCTACCTCGCAAGCTACAATAACGGCAATGCGGAGATGGAGTTTTTACATAAGACGCTGACGGTATCGGAATCTTACAACATCACCTTCTCCGACGTAACGCAGGACGGAGAACTGATCCGCAGAAAAGTCGTTTTGACATATGTTGCCGATGGCTACGATGTGGCAAAGGAGATCCTGCAGACTCTGGTGGATTCCGAGCTTCGCACGCTGGTATCCGATGTAAAGGTGTCTGCGAACACTAAGGATTACCCGGTGCTCGGAGACGGCGAGGTGGCCGTAAACTGTACGGTAACCTTCTATGAAACAATGGCAGACGGTACGGGTGATGAGGGACTTCCGTCCGGCAAATAGGCATTTTGAGGAGTAAACCATGGCATATAAAAGATTAGGTGAATTGTTACTTGCCGCAGGCGCCATCACGGATGAGGAGCTGAAGCAGGGCCTGACGCTCCAGAAGGAGCAGAAGGGCCGTCTCGGCGAAGTAATGATCAAAAATGAAATCATTTCCGAGGACGAGCTGATTCGCGCTCTGCAAATGCAGCTCGGTATCGAGTTCGTGGACCTGGCCGCCATCAACATTCCGACGGAGATGGCGAGAATTGTTCCGCGTAACGTTGCGCGCCAGTACCACGTTGTGCCGGTAAAGGCCGTAAAGGACGAGCTGTTCCTTGCGATGAGCGACCCGCTCAACTTCATGGCAATCGAGGATGTGCGTAAATTCTCCCGTAAGAGAATCGTGCCGATGATTGCAACGAGTAGTGGTGTGGATCGTGCGATTGCAACGCTTTATGGTAATGAAGGTGCGGCTAAGGCCATCGACGAGATGAAGCGTGAGCGTAACCTTACGACCGACAATGAGCTTACCGAAGCGGCCGACAACTTTGCCGCAAACCAGCTTGAGGACGACAGTGCCAATTCCGCACCGACCATCCGACTGGTGAATTCCATCATCGACCGTGCGGTTATGGACCGTGCCAGCGATATTCATTTGGAGCCTCGTGAGGGAGACTTCCAGGTTCGTATGCGTATCGACGGCGTTATGCGTGACATTCTGACCGTTCCGCGTAACCTGCAAAATGCGGTCATTTCCCGTATCAAGATTATGAGCGCGCTCGATATCTCCGAGCGTCGTGTACCGCAGGACGGACGCTGCTACGTGCAGACCAAGGGAAAGAGCATCGACCTTCGTGTGTCCACCCTTCCGACCGTTTACGGTGAGAAAATCGTTATTCGTCTTTTGGATAAGTCGGCCGGCCGTCTTACGATGGATGCCATCGGCCTTGCCGGTGACGACCTTGCGAAGTTCCAAAAGATTCTTCGCCATCACAGCGGCGTTATTCTGATTGCCGGTCCGACCGGCTCCGGTAAATCCTCCACCATGTACACCATGATCGGAGAGCTGAACACGCCGGACGTTAACTTTGTAACTCTTGAGGATCCGGTCGAGTACAACATTGACCGAATCAACCAGGTTCAGATCAACGAAAAGATTGGCATGACCTTCGCGAGAGGCCTTCGCTCCATTCTTCGTCAGGACCCGGATATTATTGCCGTCGGTGAGATTCGAGACGGTGAAACCGCAGACATCGCCATGCGAGCTGCGATCACCGGTCACCTCGTTATGTCCACCATTCATACCAATGACGCGGCCGGCACCATCGACCGTCTGATTGATATCGGCTGTGAGCGTTACCTCATTGCATCGGCGTTAAAGGGTGTTATCTCCCAGCGACTCGTTCGAAAGATTTGCCCGCAGTGTAAGCTGAGTTATCAGCCGACCGACGAAGAGCTTTCGCTTCTTGGCTTAGACCGTTCCGTTGTGGGAAATGCTCCATTTTACAAAGGCATGGGCTGCCCGCAGTGCTACAATACCGGTTACGCCGGCCGAACCGCCGTGTTCGAGATTCTTCCGATTACCCGCGAGATTCGTGATTGTATCACCGAGAATAGCGGGCGTGCGAAGCTGGAGGCCGTGATGCGTAAGCAGGGCGTTGTCTATCTTCGTGAAAATGCGATTCGTCTCGTAGCAGAGGGCGTTACCACCGCAGAAGAGGTGCTTCGCGTTACCAGTGAGGAGGATTGATTTTGAATAATTTTAAATATCAAGCCGTCTCCAAGGACGGTGCGAAGGTTTCCGGCGTCGTGGAAGCATTTAACGAAATGGACGCCGTGGAACGAATCAAACAGACCTGCAACATTATTTTGAAGGTTGAAGAAATCACGGATAAATCAAAGGGTGACGGGTTCTTAAATAAGGAAATCGGAGCCAGCCGCATGAACGCCAAGGCATTTTCCCTGATGTGTTCGCAGTTTGCGATTATTCTGCATGCGGGCATTCCGATTACGAAGACCGTTGACCTGATTGGCCGAAAGATGTCCGATAAGAAGCTCAAAAAACTTCTCGCCGAGGTGTCGGAGGACATTCAGGGCGGACGTTCGCTTGCCGCTTCCTTTGAGGATCGCGGAAAGGAATTTCTCCCGGTTCTGTTTTTGGAAACCATCCGCGCGGGCGAGATGTCCGGTAATTATGAGAGCGCGTTTCAGGGGATGGCGGAGCATTTTGATAAGCAGACCCGTATGAAACAGAAGGTAAAGGGCGCGTTAACCTACCCGATTTTCGTCCTGATTATCGCGGTTGTAGTTGTGGCCGTGCTGATGGTTAAGGTTGTTCCGACCTTCACCTCCGTGTTCGCAGCGTACGGCTCGGACCTTCCGGCGATTACCCGTTCGCTGATTGCGGTGTCCAATTTCTTCCGTAAGTGGGGGCTTCTGCTCATTGCAATCGTGGTGGCAGCGGTTATTTTCTTTATGATTTACCGTAAAACCGAGGAGGGCAGATTAAAGTGCGGCCGTCTCGCGTTAAAACTTCCTGCATTTGGCGAGATTTCGCAGCTAAATGCGGCAAGCCAGTTCAGTAACAATATGGCAGCGCTTCTTGCCGCCGGAATCGGCATCACCGATGCGCTTCGTGTTACCGGTAAAATCATCACCAATGCCTATGTTTCGTACGAGATTGGCAAGATGGCCGGCCGTCTCGAGGAGGGTAATTCCCTCGGAGAGTGCCTTCGCCGTGATCCGGTTCTCCCGGATATTCTGATTGACATGGTCAATGTCGGCGAGGAAACCGGTGAGCTCGATGAGACCCTGAACACAATTTCCGTCTATTATGACAACGAATTGAACGTAAAAATTGCGTCTGTCATCGGTAAAATGGAGCCGGCACTCTTGTGTTTTGTGGCTGCAATTGCCGGTTATATCGTTCTTGCCATCTACATTGCGATGTTCTCAATGTACAGTATTATGTAAAAATGTAAGTTTTCCTTGCGAAAACACCCCATTTTTTAAGAATTTCTTGTGTTTGTGTTGTTGTGTTTCAATGGCTTCCTATATTTCCCACTTTTCAAATGAGTATGTAGGGGGTATACTCAAACCATAAGAAACACCCACACAAAACATTTTATAAATGGGTGGAAAAAAGAAAAGGAGACTATTAGTATGAAGAAGAATAACAAAGGTTTCACAATGGCAGAGTTACTTATCGTTGTAGCAATTATCGCAGTTTTGGTTGCAATTTCCATTCCGGTATTCATCGGCCAGCTCGAGAGATCCCGTGAGGCAACTGATATGGCAAATGCTCGTAACGCTTACGCATCAGCTGTTACTTCTTATCTTGGAGATCAGGAGACTGCTACCGCATCCTTCGAGGCTACTCAGCTTACTGCTGGATGGGACAATGAGGATGGTATTATCTCCTCCTCTATTAAGCTTGGAAGCGACGAGGTTGCTGTTCAGGTTCAGCTTCCGGATTGCGAAAAAGGTGACACTGTAAACATTACGGTTGAGGCTGATGGTGACAGCATTAAGGTTACCGCTGAAGTCGCAGAATAATTATTCAAATTAAACATCTAAAAGCAGTCGGCTCAGCCGACTGCTTTTTTCGTGCAATTCATAACCCTCTAAAGCCATGCAAGGATCATTAAACAAAAAGGAAGCATTTTTCACCTCTTCCTCCTACAATTATCGTTGAGCAATATAAATTTACCGTAGTAAATACCATTGACACAGCAAACAGAATATGTTATTCTAATTTTTGCATTTGAATCATACCGCGATTATGTAACATGCAATAAAAAAGTAGCGTCGGAATTAACACTACCGCTACATCTCTGTGAGAGGGAAAATTATGAAGAAGAGAATTTGTATTTGGCTTGTTGGCGCTTTTGTTATGGTTGGATTATTCCTTGGGTTTCAGTATTATGTGCGATACCAAGCACTCAGGGAGCTAGCAGATTCCGGAGTTGGTATGCCTAAGGTCGCAGAGGGATTGTATTCTCCTGAAGGCGTGGAGGATCCGCGTGAGCTTTGCGGACTCCTATACGTTCGAACTGCCGGGTCGGATTATATTTATACTGCGGAAAGTTCCGGCACAGCTTCTCTGTTTGGAAAAACGACGGAGAAAGTAGTCATCACAAAGGTATATGCAGAAGGAAATCAGGTAACGGAACGGTTTGGAGCCGGAATCTGGCTGCCTCTTAAGCATAACGAAACTGAAGATGGAGAGCAGGTTAGTCCGCTCCGCACGACAAATGCTCTGATTAACGCGGAGGATGAGCATTTTCTTAAGTGGTTCAAGGAAGCATATTCCTATCTGGAGAAAAGTAACCGTGTGCTCATTACCAAGTATGCGATTAGCGGATTGGAATGTCGGCCTTTGGAATTGAAGGTTATGAACCAGGACGGTACCGTCGCGTATGAAGCCACCATTGATTATGGAAACTTGGGAAGTGATTGGAAGATTGTTGAGGACGGAGCTGCATTTACATCGATTGGAGGCATGGAAAGAGAGACACTTAGCCTGATTGGGGAGTCGGAAGAAGAGCTGGAGAAGGGACGTGCACTTGCAAAGGAGACTCTATCGAAGTTGGATTTTGCTAATCGGACACCACTTGACGGATATACTCTTTTGGAGAAGGATGGATATGAGAAGACCTCCGTTGGTTTATTTAAGGCGGTAAGTGTCTGCTACAATTTACAGCCGGGTCAGTACGATACAACGCAAAATTATGCCGGGATTACGGTTTTGACTTGGAATTATGCGAAAACCACAGTAAAATGTATGGTAACAATATTTATGAGTTGGTGCGTGATTTATGCAGCTATCCTGGGTTTTGTTGAGGGAATCAAAAAGATTGCAAAAATTCGAAAGAAATAACAACACTTGTGAACAGAGGGACATATGAAACGAAGCTATTATGATATCTTTAACGCCTGCTTCCCGGAGATGCAGCTCACTTATCAGCGCTTCTGCGAGCTACTTGATAAGGAGCAGTGCGTCTATTTTGAGAACGAAGCAGACGGGGAGATATGTGCATTTGCCATCGTGGAAGACTGCGCCATCCGATTGATGTGCGTAGAACCTTCAAAACAGNNTCGACGATTTTCAATTGGACAAGTTTAACCTCCACGGAAGCGAAAGTGCGGAGTATGAATGGTTTCACGGAGAGTTAGCGTCGGGGAATCGGAACGAAGCTCCTGGCGGATGTGGAGGCACATGCCAGGGAAAACGGCATTGAGAAACTACTCACCGGAGGCGTTTCTTCCAGACTGTTCATCGGGGCTACCTCGGAGAGCTGGGGCTTCTTTGAAAAACAGGGTTTTACATCGGTTGGTGGCTGTGAGGAGATGCTGTTACATCTCGACGATTTTCAATTGGACAAGTTAAACCTCCACGGAAGCGAAAGTGCGGAGTATGAATGGTTTCACGGAGAGTTAGCGGAGATAAAGGCTGCAGTCTCTCTGGTGGACGAGGACTGGCCGCAGTATTTTACTGATTCGGGGAGCATTTTTGTGGCGAGAGTAAATGGGGAGATTGCGAGCTTCTGCCTGGTTGATCTAGATTGTCAGAATTACCTGACGGACCGGTACGGAAAGGTCGGAATGCCGGGCTGTGTGGGCACGGTGCCAAAGTTTCGAAACAAAGGAATCGGGCTGGAAATGGTCGCCCGCGCGACAGATTACCTAAAGGCTCAAGGGATGGAGGTCTCCTTTATCTACTATACCGGAGTGGCTGAATGGTATGAGAAAATCGGCTATCGGACATTTCTTTCCGAGCGTTTCGGTGTGAAGAACATTATTTCGTGTATGTGAAGGGGAAAATGCGTATGATTCATGTGCGATTACAAAATAGAATTCTCGATAACAAAACCAGTGTTGTGATGTTTCTGCCACTTTTTATCTGGGTGGCGGTCCTTTTGGGGACGTTCTTTACGATGCTTGCAACGAGTTGGTATCGACTGGTCCCTGTCCTGGGGGTTGAATTTTTGTGTATTATCCCCGTGTTTCTCCTTTGCAAGTCTCGCGTCGGGAAGGCATTTGCCACTTTGGACGGAAAGTTTTATGAGGCCGATATCGAAGTAAGAGACCGAAAGCTGTATTACAATAACAAGGAGCTGAAGCTTCACTGCGACAAAAGAACCGGGACGATATCGCTCCGACATGAAATGATTGCCGGAAAGTACCAAACGAGGGCATTCGACTTCTGGGCAATCGTTTGTGACGAGGATCGGGAGATGTTTCTGGAGGTTTGCAACTTCTACCATGTGAAGGTTCCGAAAAGGAAGATAAGAGAAGCTAATCAAAAGAATGCTTCAAAAAAATCCGTTTGAACTTTTCCTCTTGTTATGCTACTATCGAAATGGGTACGTGCGCGTATCCGAAAGCCGCATTTTGCGAAGAAAGTATATGCTCGCCGAAAGGCGAAACAAATAAAATGGAGGGTTCTTTTATGAGTAACATTGATACTATGTCTGTAAATGCCATTCGTGTCTTGGCAGCAGACGCAATCCAGAAGGCAAAGAGTGGCCACCCGGGTCTTCCTCTTGGTTCTGCACCGGTAGCTTACGAACTTTGGGCTAAGCACATGAAGCATAATCCGGCTAATCCGGACTGGGCTGACAGAGATCGTTTCATCCTTTCCGGCGGTCATGGTTCCACCCTGCTTTATTCCCTTCTTCACTTGTTTGGCTATGGCCTTACCAAGGAAGATATGATGAATTTCCGTCAGGACGGTTCCCTTACCCCTGGTCATCCGGAGTATCGTCACACCCGTGGTGTAGAAGCTACCACCGGACCTCTTGGCGCAGGTATGGGTATGGCTGTTGGTATGGCAATGGCTGAGGCGCATTTGGCTGCAAAGTTCAACAAGGATGGCTTCCCTGTTGTTGACCATTACACCTATGTTCTTGGTGGCGACGGCTGTATGATGGAGGGTATCAGCTACGAGGCAATGTCTCTTGCAGGTACACTTGGTCTTAGCAAGTTGATCGTATTCTATGATAGCAACCGCATCTCCATCGAGGGTTGCACCGATATCGCATTTACCGAAAATGTACAGGCTAGATTCCAGTCCATGGGCTTCCAGACTCTCGTTGTAGAGGATGGTAACAACCTTGACGAGATCGCAAAGGCAATCGAGGCTGCTAAGGCAGAGACCACGAAGCCTTCCATGATTACCGTTAAGACGCAGATCGGTTATGGCTGCCCGGCAAAGCAGGGTAAGGCATCCGCTCACGGTGAGCCTCTTGGTGATGAGAATGTTGCAGCAATGAAGGAATTCCTTGGCTGGCCTTCTCAGGAGCCGTTCTATGTTCCGGAAGAAGTATATGATAACTACAAGGCACTTGCTGCAAATGGTGCTAAGGCTGAAGAAGCTTGGAACGCTATGTTCGCTGAGTACTGCGCGAAGTACCCGGAGATGAAGAAGGCTTGGGACGATGAGTTCAATATGGACATCGCTCTTCCTTTGATTGATGATGAAGAGTACTGGGCTTATGATGAGAAGGCTGACGCTACCAGAAACCTTAGCGGTTGGGCTCTCAACAAGCTTGTAGATAAGGTTCCGAACCTCATTGGTGGTTCTGCTGACCTTGCTCCGTCCAACAAGACGGCTATGAAGGGTATCGCAGACTTCTCCAAGGAGGACTACAGCGGACGTAACCTTCACTTTGGTGTACGTGAGTTCGCAATGGCAGCCATTTCCAATGGTATGGTGCTGCATGGCCTTCGTGCATACTGCGCAACCTTCTTCGTATTCAGTGATTATGTAAAGCCGATGGCTCGTCTTTCCGCTTTGATGCGTATCCCGACCACCTTCGTACTTACCCATGACTCCATCGGTGTAGGTGAAGACGGTCCGACCCATGAGCCGATTGAGCAGCTCGCAATGCTTCGTTCCCTGCCGAATTTCCATGTATTCCGTCCGGCAGATGCTACCGAGACTTTGGCTGCTTGGTACAGTGCAGTAACCTCTAAGGAGACCCCTACCGCACTCGTTCTTACCCGTCAGAATCTTCCGCAGCTTGCAGGCTCCTCTAAGGAAGCTTTGAAGGGTGCTTACATCATCGAGGATTCCGCTAAGGAAACTCCGGATGCAATCATTCTTGCAAGCGGTTCCGAAGTAAGCATTTCCCTTGAGGCAAAGGCTACTCTCGCAGCAGAAGGTATCGACGTTCGCGTGGTATCCGTTCCTTGTATGGACCTCTTCGAGGAGCAGAGCGAGGAGTACAAGGCTTCCGTTCTTCCGAAGAATGTTCGTGCACGTGTAGCTGTTGAGGCTCTCAGTGATTACGGCTGGGGCAAGTACGTTGGTCTCGACGGTGCTTACGTAACCATGCATGGCTTTGGTGCTTCCGCACCGGCTAAGGTATTGTTCGAGAAATTCGGCATTACCGCTGCAAATGTTGTTGCAACCGTAAAGAGCGTATTGTAATTCGCTGACTTGAGATGATTTGAAAGGCAATGATTCAGAAATGGATCATTGCCTTTTTTGTCATTCTTTATACACAAGATGGAACACCGGAATTGCAGCTACCGTCAGGTAAAAAAGCGATTGTAGAAACCCGTTCGTTTGGTGTATAATTCGTGTGGTGGACATCTGACACCGAAAGTACGACAGACGAAAAGGGAAACATCATGAAAAAGAAATCATTATTAGCAATGGGATTACTGTCAGCAATGCTCTTTACGGGATGCGGAGACCTGGTTTCCGAACCGCTCGAAGGAGATTCTGCGGCGACCTATCTCAATAACAGTGCGCTGACCGAAGAGCAGCAGCTTTTAGTTACCGGAAAGGCGACGGCGGCTGAGACAACGTTACCGAGTCTGCTTGGATTTACCACCAATCTGAATGTAAATGGCATGGCGGTGGATAACTTTTACCGACAGGATGAGATTCATTTTGGAAGTGGCAGTGAATATACGACTGTGGAGGGCGTTATTACGTTCCGTGGGAACAACTATCGTTCCACAGCAGCTTTCGGCAACGTGAATATCAGCAAGAAGACCTTGGAGGTTTTGTGGGAAATCGAAACCGGAAGTCTGAAGAAGACCGTAAAAAAGGGCGAGTGGACCGGCTCCGGCTGGACCGGACAGCCGCTTTTGGTTCGTTGGGATGAAGCAACCAAGCAGAAGATGAAGAGTCTGTATGAATCCAAGCGAAACAAATCGAACTTAGTTGAGGTTATCTATGCGACGATGGACGGCCACATTTACTTCCTTGACCTGGAGGACGGAAGTCCGACCCGTGACAAGATTAATCTGGGTTACCCGATTAAGGGCACCGGCTCTCTGTACCCGGACGGTACGCCGCTTTACGTGGTAGGTGCCGGCGATGACCAGGAGGAATCCGCGAGAACCTTTATTGTGGACCTGATTGGCGGAAGCATCATTTACGAATATGGATACGATGACGAGTTTGCGCTTCGAACGGATAATGGAGCATTTTGCGCATTTGACTCGAGCCCGTTGTTCGATGTGGACACCCAGACCTTGATTCAGCCGGGTGAAAATGGCGTCCTTTACACCATGAAGCTGAATATGGCGGTGACAGACTCCAAGATTACCGTGAATCCGACGGATATTGTAAAATGGAACTATGAGACCGACCGTACCGGCACCGATACGTACTGGCTCGGTATGGAAAGCTCGGCGGTTACGTATGACCATTATATCTATATTGCCAACAATTCCGGCGATTTGATGTGCATTGACCTGAATACGATGGAGCTTGTGTGGAGCCAGGACATTGTGGACGACAGCAACGCGTCTCCGGTTTTGGATGTGGATACTTCTACCGGAACGGCGTACATTTACATTTCGACGTCACTTCACTGGACACAGAGCAAGAAGGCGGCCGGCGACATTCCGATTTTCAAGATCAATGCGGCAACCGGCGAGATTATCTGGAAGCGCAGCTATTCCTGTAAGACCGTGGACGGTGTCAGTGGTGGTGTGCAGGCGACGGCAGCACTTGGTGAGAACAACGTAAAAGACTTGGTGTACTTTAATATTGCGCGTACCGGCGGTAAGAAGAGCGGTAAGATTGTTGCTATCGATAAGAAGACCGGCGGTGAAGCGTGGAGTGTTGAGTTAAAGTATTACAGCTGGTCCAGCCCGGTTCTGGTGTACGACCAGAAGGGAGACGGGTATTTGATCGTGTGTGAGTCCGGCGGCAATATGCATTTGCTCAATGCAAGAACCGGTGAGCTTTTGAGCACCGTGGACCTTGGGGATAACATTGAGGCCAGTCCGGCGGTGTTTAATAATACGATTGTTGTCGGAACCCGTGGTAAGAAGATCTACGGAATTACGATTAAGTAGTTTTTGGGAATGAGGGGTTACACCCGGAGAGGCAGATTGAGTTATGGCGGATAAGAAGATTACTTTGATTCATTCGAATGATATCCACGGGGATTTTCTCGAGGTGGAGAAGGACGGCGTGAAGACCGGCGGTATTGCCCGTCTTTCCGGTTATCTGAAGCAGAAAAGAGCGGAAGATAAAAATGTGATTTATGCGATTGCGGGCGATATGTTTAAGGGCTCCATCATTGACAGTGAGTACCTTGGTATGTCCACCATTGAGCTTGTGAATCAGCTCTATCCCGACGTGGTAACGCTTGGCAATCACGAGGTCGATTACGGTATTGCGCATTTGCTTTTCATTGAAAAATGCACGCATTTCCCGATTATTAATGCAAATATGTTCATCAAAACCAATCATACCCGATTGTTTAATCCTTACGAAATCATTGAGAAGGATGGCATCCGCATCATGTTCATCGGTATCATTACCCAGGAAGTGCTGGCGATGACGAAGACGGAGAATGTCATTGGGACCTTCGTGGATGCAAGAGAGGCTGCCCGTGAGGTCGGCGTCATCTGTGACACCTATAAGACAACGGATATTGACTATACGGTTATTCTTTCTCACGTTGGCTTGGAAGAGGATATCAAGATGGCGGAGATGCTTCCGAAGGAGGCCGGTGTTGACCTGATTATCGGCGGTCATACCCACACGCTGATGGAGGAGCCGATGGTAGTAAATGGCATCCCGATTGTACAGGCCGGCTGTGGTACCGACCAGGTAGGTGAGGCCGAGCTTTTGTTCGATGAGGCGACAAAGGCGCTTAAGGGATTCTCCTGGAAGACCGTTCCGATTACCGAAAGCCTGTGTCCGATCGATGAGCAGGTTGCCGGCTCGCTTGATACCTACAAGAACGAAACCGATGAGAAATACGCTCAGATTATTACAACCTTTGCACGTCAGCTCACGCATCCGGCGAGAAATCAGGAAACCGAGCTCGGAAACCTGTTTGCCGATGTGATGCAGGACGGCTCCAGCTTTGATATTATGCTGCTCGCTTCGGGTAGTATGCGAAAGAAGGAACTTGGTCCGGTACTTCGCGTGCAGGATTTTAAAGAATTCTTCCCATACGACGATGCGCTTCATATGATTGAGGTGACCGGCGCAGAGCTTCGCAAAATGATTTCCTACATGCTGCGCGAGGAAGCATTTTCTCCGGAGGGACATACGGAATTCTACCAGTTCTCGAAGGATTTCCGTGTGGTATGGTCGAGAAGCAAGCAGGCTTTTGAAGCATTTACCTTTAAGGGCGAGGAGATTCGCGACGACCAGATGCTAAAGATTGCCCTTCAAAATTACCATTTCAATAACTTTGACGATATCTTCAATCTGCCGATGGCTCCGATTGTGGAGCGGCACCCGGCGCGTACTGTCGGCGGCTCCATCTGCGGAATCTACGAGGAGCTTCTCTCCTCCGGTTCCAATTTTGATGCTGTGGTGGATGGAAGAATTACGGTGAAGGAATAATTAGGCTACCGGATGTTGACAAGGCAGGGGGAGAGGTTTACACTTATCACAACCTTGCTACTGGAAAAGGAGAAAAAAATGAACAAACGAATAAAAGGGTTAGTGGCTCTATTTTTGGTAATGATACTTGCGATTCCAAGTGTAACCTATGCAGAAGAAGAGCTAACCACGGCAACGCTGTCGATTTTTGATGATAAGTGATGGTTTGTCGCGGGGTATACTGTTCCGTTATACCAGGAGGAGACACGGGTTGAGTATGATTTTCAAACCCCGTTGAACGAGATTTTTGCACAGGAACTCATTTTTGATCATTACCGTGGTGGCTTTACAAACTCGAAAACGTGGAGTTATTCCGAATTGGATAATCATGATATTTTTCGGGAAGAAATGACTATCTTCGAGGTTTCGATGAATCAATCTAACTCACAATATATTGTCACGGAGCATTTTGAGGTTCTTGACATGGATAGGCCGCTTTCCAAGGATACATATGAGAGTTACAAGGGAAAGGCATATTCTAGCTGTGGCTCCTTTGTGTATTATATTGATCCGATTTTTGCGGTTCGCATATATCCGAATTACACTGTTCCGACTGATTTAGTCGGTTCGTCGGGGGATACGCTTTCCGATGTGGAGCTTCCAAAAGAGGTGGTGAATTTTACGGGAACAAACACCCCGATTGGAGTTTGGTCCTGGAAAGAGCCGACAACCGAGTTGGAGGTGGGAGAACATACTTACACAGCACTGTTTACACCGGAGAGTGAGTTGGATTTAGATAACCCTGAGCAAAGCGAATATTTTACTTATACCAAGAAGATAGGTCAATATGAAGTGGAGGTTACAGTGACGGTGGAGCCGCCAGCGGAGGATGAACCGGATGATGGAGAAGAAGTAACCACGGATGGAGAAGCGGTAACTACTGACGGTGAAGCGGTAACCACTGACGGGGAAGCGGTAACTACTGACGGGGAAGCGGTAACTACTGATGGTGAAGTGGTAACCATTGACGGGGAAACTGTAACCACGGATGATGAAAATGGTTCAGTCACTATTGGCGAATCTAATGGAGCTGCCGTAGACGAAGAAGAGGAATCCTCAGACAAAGAGGAATCCGATGGTGAAGGTGTTATCGATGATCTCGAGAATGATGTAGAGAAGGAGACTGAGCAGGGCACCGTAAACGAAACGGACAAGGAAAATGTAGTTAACGAAAATGGAATCGCACCTGGAGACGCTGATGTGGAAGAAGCTGAGAGTTTGGAACAAGACATCAATTCTTCTCAGGAGAATCTAACGGATGTCTCGCCGGAGACAGGAGAGAATCTAAACTACTTGGAATTGATGCTTTGGTTTATGATGTCAGGAAGTGCGGTCTTGTTTCTTGCGAACAGCAAACGAACTTATTTAGGAAATGAATAGGGGAGAGGAAAAGTTCTAAAACTAAAAACAGCTATGGGCTGGGCTCATAGCTGTTTTTTTATTATTACCATCTTTTAGATTCTCTTATAGATAAATGCATTCCCAACCTTCCCAACCCGCTCCACGAGCCGCATTTGCAGAAGGATGGTGAGAGCTTTGTTGGCGACACTTGGATTGGTTCTGGTGGCAGCGGCATACTGCGCTGAGGTGAAGGTCTCCGGCAGATAATCCGGAAGAAAATACAGATAATCCTTCGGCTCTTCAAGGCTTAGGCAGAACACGCGCGCCTTTGGAATTCCGTCATTTTTCGTTGCCTTCACCTTCTTGTCCGGGCCGAAGCCGTCCAGCATCTTATACATCTCCACCTGCAGAAACTCCAGGCGAAAGGACAGGTTCGGATGGCTCAAAAAGTCGCGAATGGAATAGAGTTCGGCCATGATTTCATAGCCGTAGCGAACCTTTGCAGTCTTCTTCGGCGTGCTGACTTCTCCTGAGTCAGGGTCAATCCATGAAAGTGTCGAGCGATGCACGACCGGGTAAACGATTGTGACCTTTGCCGTCTGTAGGAAGGCCTCGAGCTTACGTCGCATGGAATAGAAGCCGCGCGTCTGAATCTCAAACACCTGCAGCCCATCACTTTCGGCGCCAACCATCGGCGGCCGCACAACATCCGCAACAAATCCTGCCAGTCTCACCTCTTCGTTTGCCACATTTCCGGCATAAAACCGCTTTAGCACCGCATGTGTGCTCTTCTCCGCGAGCGTTCCGATGCCACCCATCGCCCGCAACTCGTCCGTCACAGTTGCAATCACTTCAGCGAATTCTCCCTCATCCTCACAAGGCTCGGAAAATGCTTCCAACATCCCGCTAAGTCCATTGGTCACATCACGAGCGGTCAGCGCCAGAGACTCCTTCGCCGCATCGCGGCGTTCTTTTTTAGCTGTGCGCTTGCGGTGTTGCGTTTTGGAACCGGTTTTTTTGGTTGCTCTGGCCATGGGGGTCTCCTTTCGGTGAAAATGCTGCATTTTCCTTAATTTTAACTGCTCAAGGGAGGGAAAGCAAGGGGAGGCATGCCACATATTTAGTCCCCCCACTTGACATTTCCATGCGAATCGTTGTATATTCCAAATAGTTTCATAGATAAAGGCAAGGAAAAGAAGAGTAAGATTGTCGCCGCCGTACAGAGAATTCGCATTTGCTGAGAGCGAAGAAGTGGGTTGCAATCCGAACATGGTCTTGGAGCTGCGGGGTCGAGGGCAACTTAGATTCCGACGGGCGCACCCGTTACAGTGCCGGATTATGCGGGGCATTTTGCCGCAAGTAATCTACAGAGGCATGGTTACATGCGAAGTAAAGTGGTACCACGAAGTCAAGGGCTCTCGTCTTTATGATGAGAGCCCATTTTTGCGCACTCGTGCGCAGCCGAATCATATTTTTGGAGGTTTGATTTATGTGTGATTGTAACAAGAAGAAGCCTTATTACATTACGACCGCGATCGCTTACACATCCGGTAAGCCGCACATCGGAAACACGTACGAAGCTGTTCTCGCGGACAGCATCGCCCGCTACAAGAGATTTGAGGGGTATGATGTGCATTTTCAGACCGGTACTGACGAGCACGGTCAGAAGATTGAGATTAAGGCGATGGAAAATGAGACCACGCCGAAGGCTTTTGTTGATGGCGTAGCAGGAACCATCAAGAGCATTTGGGACCTGATGGGCACGTCCTATGACCGCTTCATCCGTACGACGGACGAGGATCATGAGGCGCAGGTCAAGAAGATTTTCAAGAAAATGTACGACAAGGGCGACATTTACAAGGGCGCTTACGAAGGAATGTACTGCACTCCGTGTGAGTCCTTCTGGACCGAGAGCCAGCTTGTAGA
>DCGJ01000144.1 GCA_002315495.1 Lachnoclostridium sp. UBA1781
GATGTGGCAACGGCACTGCGAACCATCGTTGTATTGGTGTTTTCCTGGGTCATGGTATTGATTGTCGGCTCGGCACCGACGATTACCGAGATTAGCGGGAAATCCCTTCTTTTTTTGGTGTTGTCCGGACTTGCGACAGGCGCGTCCTGGATCTGCTACTTTAAGGCGCTTTCCATCGGCGATGTGAATAAGGTTGTGCCGATTGACAAGGGAAGCACGGTACTTACGGTACTTTTTGCAATTGTACTGTTCCACGAAACCAATCATCTGGCAGTAAAGCTGATTGGAACCACGCTACTTGCAATCGGTGTCTTTCTTATGATTGAGAAGAAGGCGGAGGCGACGAAGGAAACCCGTTCCGCGTGGTTTCCATACGCAATCGGATCAGCTTTGTTCGCAGCTCTTACCTCCATTCTTGCGAAGGTCGGAATCTCCGGCGTGGAATCGAATCTTGGCACCGCGATTCGAACAATTGTTGTGCTCGTGATGGCGTGGGTGATTGTGTTCATGAAGGGGAAGCAGACACAACTTAAAACGATAGATAAAAAGGAGCTGAAGTTCATTTCCCTGTCCGGTCTTACCACAGGAGGCTCCTGGCTTTGCTACTATTACGCCATCCAAAAGGGCGTTGTCAGCGTCGTGGTCCCAATCGACAAGCTGAGCATCGTGGTATCCATCGTATTTTCCTATTTTGTATTCAAGGAAAAGCTGAGCAGGCGGGCATTTGCAGGGTTACTTCTTATGATATGCGGTACACTTGCGATGGCCATCTGGGCATAAAAAGTGCAGAACATAGATGCATTATAAGCAAAAACAATTAAAATGATGATATATCGACCTTGAAAACAGTTATAATAATGGTATAATGACACAAAGGAGGGATGAACAATGCAGGAAACTCAATTTGCTGTACCTGAATTTGTGACAGCGGACGATATTAGGAGGGTTCGTAAAAAACTGGGGCTCACACAAAAGAGATTCGCAGAACTCACGGGGTGCTCGAAGCCTACCATTGAGCGTTGGGAGGCCGGGGACGGAAGGGTGACCGGACCGATTGTCTTGTTACTCCAAATGTTGGAAAACAATCCGTCTTATGCGAAAGAGTTGGATATTCCGGAAAAAACGACTCCAATCCGTCTTTTTTACATGCATAACCAGAGAATTTGCACCTTAATTGATGTTGATGAAAGTCTTCGTTCCGTTCGTATCATTAATTATACGAAGCAGTTAATGTTTCGTGCATTCGGTGCAAATGAGGAACCGAGCTTTGAGGAATATGAAGCATTTTTAGAGAGTCGATGCTTTCCACGGACCCGCGATAAGCTAAAGTGGGTGCTTGAGGACATGGAGCTTCCGTGCTACGATCCGTTTTTAATCGTTGAGAAGACGAATGGAAGAATGGCAGAGGATGATTTTTGGGTGAAGATTGAGAGGTGAGTTTGATGGTTGAGCTTTTTGAACCTCAGCTACAGGGCAACCAAAGACACTCTTCTAAGGGAAATCAGCTGAAGTGGGAGCATAACGGAAGATGGTATAAGGCGGATTACACCGGCTATGAAGGCCTGGCAGAATATCTGATATCCGAACTGTTAGCCTTAAGTAATCTGGCGACAGAGGAGTATGTTCGATATGCGCCGGAGCAGATGATTTATGGGGATCGCGTTTTTTGTGGGGCTTCCAGTCCGAATTTTCTTCGCGCGGGGTGGCAGATTATTACGCTGGAGCGGTTGGTACAGACATGTCTGAATCAAAGTTTGAGCAAGCTGGTTTGGGCAATCCATGATGAGAAGAAACGACTGGAGTATTTGGTCGCCCAGGTAGAGCGACTGACCGGTATCAAAAACTTCGGAGTGTATATGAATAAGGTGCTGACGATTGATGCACTTTTTCTTAATGAAGATCGACACATGCATAACCTGGCCGTTCTTATGGATGGAAATGGAGCATTTGCCTTGTGCCCTTTGTTTGACCATGGAGCCGGACTGTTGGCTGACACCACGCTGGATTATCCTGAGGGCAAGGATGTGTATGAGCTCATGAAAAAGGTAAAGGGGAAGACGTTTTGCACGAGTTTGGACACACAGGTAGATGCTTCGGAGGAACTCTACGGAAGGAATCTGCGGTTTCGATTTACAAAAAAAGATGTTGAACGCCTTTTGGGACTTGACGGAACAAAGAGTCCGGCGTGCATTTATCCTCCGTCGATTCGTGAGCGGGTTGCGGACATCATCTTCTCGCAGATGCGAAAATATGCATATTTGTTTGAATCTTAGAAGCAACCGATGAATTATAGTTAAGTTAAGGTTTCGCGATTTTTCCTTTAAGGTTCGGGTGATATTCTCAAGTCATCAAAGGGAGACAGGAAGTCCCCGAACACGAGATTAAAGGAGATTAAAACGATGACAAACATGACTTATTATTTCAGAGAAGAAGCAGACAATTCCAAGGTAAAGGCTTTAGGCGACATGATGAAGCGCCTGATTGGCTGTCCGAAGGGGGCAGATGCAGAATTTGGCGCAACGTTCCGTCTTTCCGACGGAATGCACCTTGGCGAGTATGATAACAACGGGATTGAGGACGACACAGCACTCCTTGAGGGACCGTTTCGAGACGTGTGTAAGGCATTTGCAAATGCGGTGACTTACCTGGAGCGTAACCCGGACAGCAAGATTTTCTTCGAGCTTCCGGAAGAGCATGAGGTGAAGAGCCTCACGATGAACCACACAATTTCCAACATCTTTTCCTATCATGTATGTAACGTTGTTGCATAACAAAACGAGGTCGCGATATCGCGACCTCGTTTTGTTACGTCGAATAAATAACGGATTGTCTTTATCTTGTCATTCATAGGAAGGTATTATATTATTAAATGCGGGGATTGCGGCTTTGTGCACTCCCATTTTATGAAGTAACACATGGAGGAAACTATGATTCGAGGACTTAAAAAATGTTTCGGAGGAATTCAGATGACCTGGCTTAGGGTGATCATTTTCTCTGTTTTTACGGCGGCGATGACCGCATTTTTCATGCTTTGCCCGGCGACCAAAAACGGGCCGTTAAAGGAAATGGGCGTAGGGTATGAATTCTGGTTCATCTTTGCTATTTTTGTAGTCAGTAACTGCAAGAAGACGACGGAAGCGGGGCTCAAGTGCTTCGTGTTCTTCTTGATCAGCCAGCCGCTCATTTACCTGTTCCAGCAGCCATTCGCGGAGGTCAACCTGATTAAAGCCTATTACGGACGCTGGTTCATCCAGACTTTGTTCACTCTTCCGGGAGGAATGATTGCCTTCCAGATTAAGAGAAAAGAGTGGTGGAGCGGGGTTATCCTTGCGGTAGCGGGAATCTTCATGGGTGGTCTCGGAAGCTGGGGGATGGTAAGTTCGCTTTTTAAGGGCGATATTCCATATGCACTCTATAGCGCATTTTTCGTGATTGTAACCATTCTTTTCGCATTCGTATTCTGCGAGGACAAGCCAAAGCGCGCGGTTTATCTCGTACTTGTAATCGTTGCCATCATTGGCTTTGGCATCTACGGATTTGTGGAGAAGAACGGGTCCGGCACAACGACGTATCAGATTCAGGGAGAAGGTCCTTGGGAGAACCACGGCGGCGGCTCTACGAATATGAATATTACGTACGAAGGCGAGGGAAGCATTTCGGTAACCTACAGTCGGAACTCGGAGGGTAACATCATCCTTATGAATGAGGCCGGTGAGATGATTCAGATTAAGATAACGGTTGTAAATGGAGAGGTCACCATTGAGCAGTCCGCTTACAAAGAAGACACAAATTAAGTTTTACTTAATGTTTTGGGGATGGTATGTTAAGGTTTCGGGGATATGATGAAGTCGAAACAGAGGAAAGATGTTTTAAACTTGGAGAGGGAGGCATAAGCAATGCCAAAGTATAAGAAGCCGATGGAGGCGCTTGAGTATCTGATCAATGCGCCCAATCTGTTAAAAACAAAATTGGAACGTTCGACTCCTAAGAAGCCGGAGAATGAAAATGCGGCTGAGCAGGTAGGGGAGAAAAGCACCAACGCAAAGGAGCTGGAGGGAAAACTTCTCTCCATCGCGTGGACCATTTCCGATAGTCTGGATCGTTTGAAAAGAGGTCTTGGAGGCCGCGTACTTCCATGTGGCATGACGGCGGAGGAGGTTGCCCAGTGGGCAGAGGTTATCGGCATGTCGCAGGAGGCGCTTGATGCGAATAACGCGATTCGCCGTGCGTCGGAAGAACTCAAGGATGCGATGGATGATATGAGCGATGCCTTGGACAATCTGTCGCAGGTGGTGTTGAGCGAAAAGAAGAAGGAAGAAGAAAAAGAACTGACGCCGGAAGAGATTCATGCACTTCCCGAAGCCGAGATGAAGGCCTACGTTCGAAAGAAAAAGGAAAAGGATATCCGACAGGAGGCTGCGGAAAAACTGAAAAAGGTCATTGACCGAATGGCAGAAACCAATAAGGGTATGACGAAGCAGTCAAAGCAGTTCAGCGAACTTCGCAAATCCTCCGAGGCACTTTATCGCGAGATCATCCATAACGGAATCGGAGAGCATAACGCGAAAAAGGTCGTTCAACTGGTCATGGGTGTTACCAAGGCCAAAGATGAATACGACGATCATTGTAAGCGACACAGACGGGATGACGCGATTCGAAAAGAGCGTGCCAACTGTGCCTTCGAACTGGCGAAGGTCGTACTTCCGGTAAACGCACTTCCTGAGATTCTTTCCGCATGGGAAGAATTGCGAAAGAAGGCGCAGGAAGCAGAGAAAGCGAAGCTTCAGCAAAAGCAGGAACATGCTTCCGGTGGCCGTAAGAAGACGGCGGAACTTGAGGAAGTGGACAAGGCATTTCCGAAACATGCAGACAATGCCTTACTTCCAAAATAACAGTAGAAATCTATCAAACTTTGTTTGTTATTAATCTCCGAAAGCGGGCCTTTGGTTGCCAAAGGCCTGTTTTCAACGTAGACATGATAGGAGGAGAAGATTATGCCGAGAACGAATTTAGGAACAAGATATGCTGACGAATTGCAGAAGTACGGCACGGAGGGAAGTGCTCTTTATGACGAATACTGTCTTTATATGAGTGCACTTCGACAGCTTGCCGCTCTCTATGACAGTTTTATGCCGACGGATGGTCAGGAACCGAAAAAGATAAATGCCGAGAATCTTGCGCTCCTTCGACGGGCTTATCATAATGTGTTCTCCAGAGGAAACGAATTCTTGGGGAAGGCAAAAAACAATGATCAAATCGACTTAACGCTTTCAACCCGTGTTGCTCTGGTGAGAAATGCGAGCCAGGCTATGGCAGAAGCCTTTACCGCGCTTTCTGCTGCCTCCGACAATGAAAGCATGACATTAGAGGAAATCCTGGATATTGCGGAAGGCCGTGAGATTAAGGTGGATGTAGCGGAGGTTCCAGGCGTGGGAGCCGCGAACAGCAATCGTATTCCGGTGAAGTTTGCCACGGAAGGCGGACAGGAAGTTGAGGGCTTCTTTACCGAATATACGGATAAAAGCTTCAAACGCGAAATGAAGGGGCTGATGGACCGCCTTTGCGGAGGGGATAAGGCGTTACGAAATGTGTTTAATACAATCGCTTCGTCGATTTATTCAGATAAGAATCTGTATAGTGACCTGATTAATGATCCTGAGAATACGATTCTTCAGTTAATTCAGCAGGGCGGACGAAGAGATGAGGAAGCCCTTCGGCACGTGTATGCACGCGCATTTCCGGGGTTTGACCCGGATATGCCGAGGATGATTCCGCAGGAGGCAAATGCGTCCTTTGAGTATTTTGTCACAAGACTTGGTGGTGAAAATCAAGACGGTGTAACGAAACTAAATGAGAAAATAATTACCCTGCTTCGCGAAGCACCGCTTATTTTTAATCGGCATGCGATTGAACAAGCCATGAAGCTTGATACGCAGAAGAAGCGTGAAGACCGAAATGCGGCCATGACTGCGGTCGCTGATTTGCTCGGCTGTCCGACGATGTTGGCACGTTCTACGAAGATGACCGTGGTATTGAACGGAGAACGCAAGGAAGGCGTCTTTATGGAGAAAGCGCAAGGGGAGGATCTTAACAGCTTTACGACGCAAAGTAATCTCGCGAATCTGGATAAGAAGGAACCGATTGCTCCGGAACTCAAGAAGAAGATAGCGGACCTTCAGGTAATTGATTATTTGTGCGGCAATCCGGACCGTCACCACTTTAATCTGCTTTATAAGGTCGAGAATCGAAATGGCAAGAACCAGGTTGTCGATTTCATGGGGATTGATAATGACAGCTGTTTGGGAAAACTTGGACCACATGACATTGTGGGAATGAGCGATGTTCCGCTTGAATTGATGGGTTGTGTTTCGAAGTCGATGTCGGCACAGCTGAAGGTAATTACACCGGAGATACTTGAGGCGGTACTGAAGAATTATCACATTACTTCAAAGGAGATAACCTGCGCGAAGCAACGCTTAGGGGCTCTGAAGGCGGCAATTAGCAAAAAGCAAATCAAAGTTCTTTCGGACGAACAATTGAAAACTGCGCCAATGAATAAGCTTGCCCGGGTTTACGGGAGAATACAGAACCAGTTTGCCCGAATTGGTATTGGCCTTCAGAAACATGTGCGTGACTGGGCGAAGGAGAATGAGAACGCTCCAAACGAAAGAAGGACATGGGAGGATTTCTCGAAACGCCATAGCTATTATCATGCGCCGGAGAACAAGAATCAGACACAGGCGCGTGGGGCAGTACTGTTAGAAGGCGAAACGGGAGAACTCAGTTATCAGAAGATGCGGGATCTTCACCAGGAGATTGTAACAACCACCGCATTTTTCGGAACAGAAGAATACGACACGATTGCTAAGGACTTTAAGGCGTTGGCTGAAGCAACAAGAAAGATGACCGTGAATACCGATTTTGCGGAATGGAAGCGGTTACAGCTGAAGTGTGACGTAATTAAAGGCAAGGTAGAGAAGTATCTGAAGCGAAAGGAAGATGAAGGCGTCGAGAAGATGAAGAAGGGAAAGACGCTTTCAGAAACCGCAAAATCCCGTAAGCTGGTCATGAGCAATCTGAGGAAGTACCTGGAATCGAAGAGTCATGGTATTGAGGCGTTTATGAAGCGGCAAAAGAATGAGCCGATTCATCATGAAAGTATGGAACGTGAGGTTCGCGAAATCGAGCAGAGTTTTGCAAGAAAACCATTTGACCATCTGACCTGCGCCCGTTGGATTGTGAAGAAGCAGATCATGAGCCTTGAGAAGGAATATCAGGAAAATGAGAAGGAATATCAGTTCACAAGACAGGATGAGATTAACGCGTTAGAACGGCTTGCCAAGAGCCCGGCGTACCAGAAGCTCTGGGAGGACTGTAAGGGCAAGAAGATCTCACTTGCGAGTATTCCGGACATGCTCGAATTGGAGATGGCAAAGAGAAATACGGATCTGGACCACGTTCTGGACCTGAACAAGGAGGTGCTATCCTTCTCGAAGGGGCAGGAGGTGCTTCAGTAACGCAAGGAGAAGCGTCAAATCGAAGAAGAATTGAGTCGTAGATTCTCTTTATGGAAGAACCATCCATTATTTTTATGCCGGACAAGGTTGAATTTGTCTGCATTTTGTCTATACTATAATTGTACAATTCGTTTGATTATATCCCTATGGAGGACGATTATGAAAAAGATTACAAGAAAGTTACGTTCCATGTTTTTGATGTTATCCATCTCAATGATGAGTATGATGACCTTCGCATTTGCAGAAGATGATGTTGCAAATCTCGACGAGGTTGTGAATCCGGTAGTTAAGTTGATTAACAGCTTGCTTACCCCGCTGCTTGCAGTGGTTGGTGCCGGTGGTGCTCTCTTCTGTGTATTCCTTGGTGTGAAGTTCGCAAGAGCTGAGGACCCACAGGAGCATGAAAAGGTTAAGAAGGCATTGAAGAACGCTATCATCGGTTTCGTGCTGATTTTCGTTCTGCTTCTTGCACTGAAGATGGCAATGCCAAGACTTACCACTTGGGTTGAAGATTACCAGGCAATCTCCCCAACTCCGACTCCGGCAAAGTAACAACAACAGAACATCCCAAAGGGCAGGTTTTACCTGCCCTATTTTCGATATTAGGGAACAATGATTTTACCCTGAAAATGCGCTACGAAGGGAGGGAAAAAGCCTGTGGGACAGTTTATAATCGATAATTACTTCCTTTTGGGAGCCTGTGTCATGATGCTTTTTATCCTTCTGACACAGCCAAAAGCACAACGAAAAAAACAATCCTTTGCAATTGGGCTGTTTATCGCTCTGATTTTACTTGCGGTCGTAATGGGACTGGAGAACTCCGTTAAAGATCAGGTTACCATGGTCGGCTGGCGCTATCTGTTCTCCATCACCGGTTATGTGTTCCGCCCGATTCTTGTGGCGATGATGATTGTCGTTGTCGATGAGCGCTTTCGAAAGAATTTTCTTTTTTGGATTCCTGTCATTGTAAATGCGCTGTTCTACATCAGCTGCCCGATTACACATCTGTGCTTCTGGTTTGACGAAGAGGTGATTTTTCAGGAAGGTCCGTTGTACCTTACGATGCTGGTGGTGTGTATCATCTACACCATTGTACTGATTTACGAACTTTATGCTGTTTTTATCAGCCGCGAATTGTCGGAGGTTATCCTTCTGATTCTTGCCGCTGCATTTGCCATCGGCGGTGCAATCCTGGACATGTTCGTCGTGTGGAACGGGTTTTTCTTCCTGAGTACGCTGGCTCTTGCGATGATTATCTACTACCTGTACATTCATGTGCAGCGTGACCGTGAGGACGAAATCAAGCGACTGATTGAGCTTCAGGAGAAGCAAAACGAGCTGACGCAGAAAAATGCGGAGCTTATGACGTCGCAGATTCAGCCGCATTTTCTGTACAATACGCTGGCATCCATTCAGTATCTGATTCGAAAAAAGCCGGAGGTTGCAGAGGAGGCGCTGTCTCGATTTACCCTGTACCTTCGGGGAAATATGAACGCCATTGGAAAGACGAAGGCAATTCCGTTTGAGCGTGAACTCGAGCACGTTGAGAACTACGTGTTCATCGAAAAGATGCGATTCCCGGGAATTAGTGTGGAATATGACATTCAGGATGAGATTTTTGATCTTCCGCCGCTTACCCTCCAACCGCTCGTGGAGAATTCCATTAAGCACGGTATCCGTGGAGAAAAGCAGGGTAAGGTTTTGGTGAAGACCTACTATGAAAATGATGCCCATGTGATCGTGGTACAGGACAACGGCGTGGGCTTCGAATACAAGGAGAATACCCCTCACATCGGGCTTAGCAATGTAAAGACGCGATTGGAGTATATGGTAGACGGTACCATGACGGTGGAAAGTGAAGTTGGGAAGGGAACGACTGTGACGGTTTATATTCCGGAGAAGGAGGTGCTCGATGAGAATTTATTTGATTGATGATGAAGAAATCATTTTAAACGGTGAGCTCGAGCTTCTCAGAGAATGTTGCCCGGAGGATGAAATCGAGGTCTTTCAGACGGAGGAGAAATTTCTGCAAAGGGTCATCGAGCGACCATGTGATGTGGCCTTTATGGACATTAATCTGGCCGGAACAGACGGGATTCACGTTGGAAAGCGATTAAAAGAAATCGTACCGAATGTAAACATCATCTTTCTGACCGCCTATGATAATTATTACCGGGAGGCGATGGGGCTTCGTGTCAGCGGATATCTGCTGAAGCCTCTGAGCAAGGCGGATGTGTTATCTGAGCTGGACAACCTCCGATATGCGGTTTCAAGAGAGATTAAGAAGCGAATTCAGGTAACGTGTTTTGGCAATTTTGATGTGAAGAAGATGGATGGCACGCCCGTTCGATTCGAGCGCAGTAAGTCCAAGGAGGCATTTGCCTATCTGATTCACCTAAATGGCAGCAGCTGCACCATTCGTGAGTTGGCAGCGGTGCTTTTTGAGGATGAGCCGTTCGACCGGAAAAATCAGATGTATATTCAGAAAATTGTTTCGTCGCTGATGAAGAACCTACGCGAAATCGGTGCGGAGAGAGTGATTGAAAAAGGCTTTAACAGTCTTGCGGTGAACCCCGCGCTGATTGAATGCGATTATTATCAGTTCCTCGAGGAGGATTCGGAACGACGGTTTTCCCGACCGGACATCTATATGGAGCAGTATTCCTGGGCATTATATTAATGCGTTTGGAACCGGTCGATTGCGGGAATGGCTCGTAAGGAGCAAAGGAAATTGTTGTCAAGGAGACAGATATGAATTGGTCCGGAAAAGAGATTAAAAAACAGGCAAAAGGTCTTGTGAGGTCGGATTACTGGCATCTGTGGTTTGTATCCACGGTCGTCGTAATTCTGTCCTACATCACCGTTATTTCTTTTATGTTGAATTCCATGCAGGAGCTTCCCGAGACGGCGAAGAACCTGACGGAGAAGATTAAAACCGGCGACCGCGAGCAGATTCTTGCGGTGGTTATGGTGCTTGCGGTAGGTGTGTTTTTGTTAAATGCGCTGATTCAGGCGTGTGTCGGCATTTTCATGAAGAATCCGATGATTGTCGGAGCGAAACGCATGTTTATGGAGATTCACACGAACGAGAATCACCAGGGGAAGGTGATGAACCTGCTGTACGTGTTTGACCACGGATATCGGAATGCTATCTGGGTGATGTTTGTCCGCGATGTGCAGGTACTGGTGGGGCTCGTGCTTCTCGTCGTGCCGGGCATCTGGCGCATGTACTGTTATCGTATGGTGCCGTATCTTTTGGCAGAGACGCCGGAGCTTCCGGTGGAGGAAGCATTTGCACAGAGTGTGGAGATGATGAAGGGGCAGAAGTGGAAGACGTTTTTATACGATTTGAGCTTTTTACCTTGGCACATACTCGGCCTTGCAACCTTTGGGGTGGTGCAGATGTTCTGGGTACATCCGTACAAGAATCTGTCGGATGCGAAGTTATTCATGGAGCTTAAGGCAAATCAGGAAATGAAAATGATGGAGGACAAATAAATGGCTTATACAATTTTGACAGCAGATGATGAGGCTGAGATTCGCGACGTGTTGCGTCTTTACTTAGAGCAGGAAGGGTATGAAATCTTAGAGGCTACGAACGGAATCGAGGCCCTTTCCATTCTTGAAAAGCAGAAGGTGGACCTCGTTCTTCTCGACATTATGATGCCGGGCATGGACGGTTTCCGCACACTGAAAAATATCCGTGAGAAGAACAATGTGCCGGTTATCATTCTTTCCGCAAAGATTGCGGATTCCGACAAGATTTTAGGCCTGAACTTAGGCGCCGACGATTACATTGCAAAGCCGTTCCAGCCGATGGAGGCCGTTGCGCGTGTCAATGCGAACATCCGCCGCTTCTACTCTCTCGGGGCAGGTGCGATGAAGAAGGAAAATGTGGTGCTGACCCTCCGCGATTTGAAGCTGGACGTGGATTCCGCACTGCTTTATAAGGGCGATGAGCCGATTAGCCTGACAAGCGTGGAGTTCCGCATTTTAAAGAAAATGATGGAAAATCCGGGCAGAGTCTTCACGAAGCAGCAGATCTACGAGACCGGCTGGGAGGATGACTTCTACCTGTCCGACAACAATATTATGGTGTGCATCAGTAAGCTTCGCAGCAAGCTTTCAGACAACCCGGACGAATATATCCGCACGATTCGCGGACTTGGCTATCGTCTTCAGTAGGTAGGAAGGAATACGTATGAATACTACGGAACAAAAGGTATCACAATTAAAAACCTTCCTTGTTACGCGGTTCTTAGCAGTCATGGCCTTTGTGTACGTGGCGGATTTGCTCGTGGATGTGATTTATGTCAATGTCATTACGCCTCTTTTTCGAAACGTTCTGAAGGCAAATGATATTGTCTTAAACGGCGAGCGCTTCTCCGGAATCTTCGGACTATTGTTGTCCGCCGTTTGGCGTGAAATTTCGGGCGTTTTACCGAGTCGAATCGCAACTCCGATTGGAAATGCGATCTACTCCTTCACAGCGGACCGCATTCAGGCCCCGGCGTTCATTTCCGAATATGGACAGGGCTTTGAGTCGATGTACTATCAGACGATTCTTATGCTTGCGCTGATTATGTTCCTGCTCACCATCTTCCCGTACCTTGCGGGTGCATGGTGGTACTGTCGTAACGTAGCCAGGAAAATGCAGGAGATCCGTGAGGACGATGCGGAACGAAAGGCCGAGTACGACCGACAGAGAAATCTGTTGTTTTCGGATATTGCACATGACATTAAGACTCCGATTACCACCGTGTGCGGCTATTCCAAGGCCATGATGGACGGAATCGTAAAGGAAGAAAAGAAACAGGAATATTTGCAGGCCATTCACTCGAAGTCCATGCGAATCAGCAATCTGATTACGATGCTGTTCGAATATGTGAAGTTAGACAGTGTGGGCTTTCAGTTACATCAGGAGGAGTGCGACCTGGCAGAGCTTGTGCGTGAGAACATCATTATGGTGTACACGGACGCAGAAGAGAAGCACATGGAGATTGAAATTGACGTACCGGATGAGGAGATGCCGGTGTACGCGGATAAGGTTCAGCTATCCCGTATCGTGACAAACCTGCTCACGAACGCCATTAAGTATCTGTCTCCGGGCGATGTCATTAAGGTGACGGCGTCTACGATTAACAATGGGAAGGACTATCTGGTCTATGTCGGAGACACGGGCGTACAGATTGAGGACTCCCTGGCAGCGTGCATTTTCGATCCGTTCTCCCGAGGAGATTCCGCAAGACAGACGACCGGCGGAAGTGGCTTGGGACTGAGCATTGCGTCAAAGCTGGCGCAGCTTCACGGCGGCTCGCTGACACTGAACCGAGAGTGTAACGATGGGTGCACCAAGGCATTTGAGATTCGAATCCCGGTACTTGAACGTTCCGGCAAGCAGTAGGGGCCTTTTTTTGACTTTTGGAGATTACACTGTATGAAGAGCATTTTACTACCTGCAACCATTCACAATATCATTCCGATTACGGAGTTTGTGAACGACATT
The DNA here is from genome assembly GCA_002315495.1 of Lachnoclostridium sp. UBA1781. Lineage (GTDB taxonomy): Bacteria > Bacillota > Clostridia > Lachnospirales > Lachnospiraceae > ISDg. The sequence continues at coordinate 13,024 of DCGJ01000144.1, forward strand.
TTGGAGGCCAACGACTGCGCCATGAAGGCACAGATTCAGTTGGAGGTTGCCATCGATGAAATTGTCAGTAACATCGCGAACTATGCCTACGGGGTGAACTCCGGGGACGTAAAGGTCGAGGTGGAGATGCTCGGAGACTTCGTACGGCTGACGTTTATTGATTCCGGTAAACCTTTTAATCCGCTTGAGATGAAGGAACCGGATGTTACGGAGACGGCCATGGACGATTCCGTCGGGGGGNNCGCGTTCAAGGAGCCCGACACGTCCGTCTCCATCGAGGAGCGTCCCGTCGGCGGTCTCGGGATCTTCATCGTGAAGAAGACGATGGATGAGATGAGCTACCGATACGAAAATCAACAAAATATCCTTACGATTAAGAAACGCATTCACTAGGAGGGACAGGAGGAAGCAATGGCAAAAAAATGGAAATCATTTCGGGAACGAATCCTGGAGCTGCTTAGAGACGACGATGTGTTTTGGAATAATGAGATTCGCGCGAACGTTTTTGTGTGTATTCAGATGTATATCTTGTGTGGTGTATTGATTCTGTCCTTTGTGCTTGCAAAGGTGGGAATCTTCAATGTGCCGGATGCACAGCTTAAGCTGATGCTGAATACCAATGTGCCGATGGCGCTCGTGGCAGCGGTGCTGTGCAACATTTTCAAAGGGCAAAAGCGCTGGATCAAATACATGATGTGTATCGTGATCGTATGCATCGCAGTGTCTCTTACGGCGACGATCAGTATGTTCGTGACGGTGATCGTGTGCATCCCGGTTGTTCTGTCCGTTCGTTATTACAGTAAAAAACTGACGCTCACCATCACCATATGTACGATGCTTGCGATGGTCGTGTCGGAGATACTCAATGCGTACTACGGACTTTTGGACTTAAACCTCGTTCCGGTGAAGGAGGGCACAGTCCTTACGGTCGGTGCGGATGGTCTTCGCGCCGCCATTCAGGCTTCGGGCTATTCCATGAGCGAGTACATCTCCAGTCTGTTCCGTGGCTCCTTTATGCCGCGCATGTTGCTCTTTAACATTGTCGCATTTACCTGTATCGAGCTTGCCGGAAGGGCAAGGGAGATGGTTATTGAGCAGATTGAAATCAGCAAAAAGACCGAATCCATGAAGACCGAGCTGGACATGGCAACGAAGATTCAGACCGGTATGCTTCCGCGCATTTTCCCACCGTTTCCTGAGAGAGGCGAGTTCGACATCTATGCAGCGATGGACCCGGCGAAGGAGGTCGGCGGCGATTTCTATGATTTCTTCCTGATTGATGAGGATCACCTTGGGCTTGTCATGGCAGATGTGTCCGGTAAGGGTGTGCCGGCGGCTCTCTTCATGATGGCAAGCAAGATTCTCATAAAGAGCTTTGCGGTAAGCAAGCTTTCCCCTGACAAGATCGCTGAGTCGGTGAATGAGCAGATTTGTGAGGAAAATGCGGCCGAGATGTTTGTCACTGCCTGGATTGGAATTGTCGAGATTTCTACCGGCAAGGTGGTTTACGTGGACTGCGGTCATGAATATCCGGCGTTGTATCGTGCAAAAACCGGTCAGTATGAGTTGGTAAAGGGCAGCAAGTGCTTTGTCCTTGGCGGTATGTCCGGCGTTCCGTATACGGCCTCCGAGCTTCAGCTCGAGCCGGGCGACACCTTGTTCTTATATACCGATGGTGTGCCTGAGGCAAATGATGCCGATAACAATCTGTTTGGTCGTGAGCGAATGCTCGCTGCGCTGAATGCGAATCCGGAGACCGAACCGGAGAAGGTTCTGGTAAAGATGCGCGAAAATGTGGATGCATTTGTAAACGGAGCACCACAGTTTGATGATTTGACGATGCTTGCATTTCGCTTGAAGAATCGATAGAGATGCAGGGCTAAAAGGAGGAAAACGCCATGTCAAAATGGCCTGAAGATTACGAAAAGTATGTTTTGGAGGACGTAAAGGTCTTCCCGATAAAGAATAAACCGGTAAAGGCCGGAATTATTGAGCGATTGTTTGTCTCGGAGCTTCCGCCGAAGCAGCTGCACTGCAATCCTGCGGACGAGTTTTCCATACCGGAGGTTGGGCCGAATTTTGAAATCGTATCCGATTACACCTCGAAAATGGGCTACAATTCCAGTGTGGGGCTGCCATTAATCAATGAGCCGATTATCATCGAAAAGATGCAGCCGGAAGATTTTATGATTGTAAACGGACATCATCGCTGGCTGGCATCGATGCGAATCGGGGTTCCGAAGATTCAGGTAAATATCGTGAATCTGACGCACTCGGAGGATATCTTACGTGCACTTTCTAAGACCAATAACACCCTGAGCGTGGCCTTTGATTTGGATGAGGTACTCCTTGTGGGAGAGAATGGCTTTACCCCGGAGGAGCCGAAAAAGTTTTTTGGACGCAGACAGATTAAAGAGCGACTTCGTAAGGGGGCAGCGGAGGTTCTGAACGCCTTCCGTGAGAACGGATTTGACGTGTGGGTATATACCTCCGGGTACCTTTCCGAGAAATATCTGAACGCGATGTTTAAGCTTTACGGAGTAGAGGTTACCGGTATCATCAACGGTACCGGACGAAAGATGGATGCTTCGGCAAAGGAGACGAAAGAGAGACTCGAAGGGAAATATACCGGCCGTCTTCATGTGGACAACGAGTCCGCCATGTTCGTAAAAACAGGAAGCATGGATTTCGATAGCTTCGAGTTTACGAAGGGCGCCGACGGCTGGGAACAGGATGTACTGGATGTATTGAACAAGATAAAGGGATAACGAATGAAGAAATATATAGATCCAAATGCGATGCGGATCTCCTTTGATCTGGACGAGGTGCTGTTCGTATCTCCGAAGACGCACAAGGTGGAGCCGGAACTCAAATTTCCATGGAATCTAAAATATAAAGAGAGATTGCGAGAGGGAACTCCGAAACTCATTCATGACCTTCAGGAGAAGGGGTATTCCGTCTGGGTGTACACGTCCTCCTTTCGGAGCATCTCGTACATCAAGGGCCTGTTCCGTCACTATGGAATCACGTTTGATGATATCATAAATGGCGAACGCCATCGGGACGAGGTGCAGGGCGAAAGTAAGGTCTGCAAGCCGTCAAAACTACCGAGCCGATACCGCATTTCGCTTCATATTGATGACGAGCGCTCGGTGTATGAGAACGGAAGGGGTCATGGATTTGATGTATTCCCGCTTTTTGAGCAGGATGATGATTGGGTGGAAAAGATTGAAAAGCGCGCAGACGAGGTCTGTCGGCGTAAAATGCTGCAAGAGCAGTTAAATAACAAACATAATGTGTAGTGTGAATATTTCGGGATAAAGAGAAAGGCTATTGGAGTTCGGAAGGAACGTAGTCTCTTGCGGTTGACAATTCCCGCCAATACGATTATTATAGTTTCAGTGAACAAAGAGGTTTGCCTAAGGGCAGGCCTCTTTTTCTTTTATGAGCGAGGAGAACAACTATGATTACGCTAAATGACTACCTATATTCCGGCGATACGGTGTTGAAGATACTGCACAAGTATTCTGCCGATTTGCGGGATGATGCAAGACGTACCGGCAATCCCATCGATATTGTGCACAGCAATTTCCTGGTCCATATGACGGAACTTCTGGAGCATAATGACTTCCTTACGGCGCAGTCGGTTCGTATGCGGGAACTGTACCGATATATGGCAAAGGAGTATTCCTTCCTGTCCTTTACGTTCAAAGGTCGCATCAAATCATTAATTCGGGCGGAGGAGAAGTTTAACGGCCGACTGGTGAGCTTTGTTAACGCGTATTATGCGGAACATGGGGAATTCCCACCGGTTTCCGCCGTTCGAAGCCAGATGATGTTTCGGGATCTGATTGCCTACAGAATCGTCCTTTCCCTGCCAAAATGCCACGTGGGCAAGGATGAAAGCAAGGAGGAGAAGGAAATCTCGTATCTGTATGAATTGGCGAACCATTTTCCACAGTTTTTGGAGGAGAACGGGTTCTCGATTGTGCCGGCAAATGGCCGGTTGTCCTCGCATTTGTCGGAGGATGCGAAGCCATATTACAAGGATTACATAGAGTATCCGAGCGAGGTCGGCTATCAGTCTTTACATATGATTTGTTACGACAATGCATCCCGTAGTCACTGCGAGCTACAGCTTCGCACAAAGGAAATGGACGACTACGCCGAGATTGGCGCAGCTAACCACAGCGCTTACGAGAAGATGCAGGCGGAGGAGCGCTTGGTGAAGACGACCACGCCGAAGGGTGTCTGCTCCTGGTACGATGAGGCCGTCGAGCGCGTGAAAATGCTCCACAACCTCGAACTGAAGGATGTGGAGGTTGACATGTTCGCAGCCGCAAACAATATGCTCATTAATGATGGCGCGGGCCTGTTTCGTGGACGTCAGATTACGCCGTTCGAGCATCTGTCGAGGTTTCAGAAGGATTTTACGGATTGAGGAGTGAAAACGTGTACTTTAAAGAGGTCTGCCGGAACGGCGGGCCTCTTTTTTCATTGACATTTCAATCTGCTGTGATATATTGAAAATGCACGGCGCATTTGACGAGCGACAAATAAGATGAAAGAAGAGGGCGTTATGGATAATAAAGTGATACGTGAAAAGCAGGATTTGACCTATTTGAAATGGTCGCATATACGAAATTCCAGTGGAACGGCAGGAAGCTTCCTTAAATCGGAGTCGAATCTGGGAGGAAAAAAACGGTACTATAAGCTATCGGATTATGAGCCGGGGGGTGGTATTGTCGGACATGAATGTGTGAATGAAATCATTGTTGATCGGTTGCTTACTCTTTTGGGAGTGGAGCATTTGCAGTATCAATTGATTTATGCCGATATTGAGATTGACGGAAAGATTTACACCACTTATTTGTGTTCATCAGAGGACTTTAAGCATAGAGGGGAGAGCAAAACCTCGCTGGAGAATTACTATTTCGCCAACCGCTTGCCGGATGAAAATGCGTATGATTTTTGTGAGCGGGTTGGATTCAGGGATTATATTGATACTATGCTTGCAGTAGACTATTTGGTTCTAAACCGGGACCGACACGGGGCGAATATCGAGGTGCTCAGGAATTCGAGGCAGCATTTACTTCGGATTGCACCATATTTTGACCATGGGCTTTCGTTATTGTTTTCCTGTCACAGTGAGGAAGAAATCGAGGCGTTCGATGTTCTGAAGGATGTGCCGTGCAACAATTTTATTGGGAGCCGTTCGTGCAAGGAAAATGTGGCGCTGACGCATGGTAGAAAATTATTTCAGGGGGAGTTGAAGGACACGGACAAGGAATATCTTTTTTATCATCTGGAGGATGTAATTTCGGACTGCCACAAGGACCAAATATGGAAGATGCTTTGGGAGAGGTACAAACAGTATGAAAATCTATGAAATCAATGATAAGGAGCTAAAAAGGAATGTGGGCTGTCTCCTTTATTTTGAAAAAGAAAAGTCCTATGTGATTGAACTCGCAGAGAACCTTGACGAATGGACGGCACCGCTTTTGTTTTCGCAACAGGTAAAGCTAAATCGGTTGACAATCTACCGTGAATTGAGTCGCAGATGGGTTCAGGAGCGCGTGATTCCGAGTGGAAGACAGAACATTTCCTCAATTCTCGCAAATGCGAAGCTTGCGTCCTACGATGAGATGCGGATACTTGAACAATCGAAAGGACGTTGCTCCCAGGATCAAATGTATATCAGTAAAGTTGATAAACTGCCGGATTACGTTGTACAACGAAGGAAGCATAATTTAGTGGACTGTGTATTGAGTGAACCCCATTCGCTATTGTGCTTCTTTGTGGATGGAGCGGTACGAAAAGTAACCCTGGATGACTTGAAGGGGGTTTCGGGGGTTGATAAACTGATTCGAAATGCCTCTCTATTCCAATCCGGAAGCATTGCAGCCGGAGGTTATTTTTTGACATTTGATAATGCAGTGGATATTCCTGCAGAAGTCTTATATCATTCGGGCATTTTGATTCCTCTGTCGATGGACGATTTTTTGAACTTTTCAAGGAAGAATCTTTTGGACAGCACGGAGGCCTGTGATTTGCTGGAGTGCACGAGACAGAATCTTTCCTATTACGTTTCGCAGGGAATACTTTCTCCGGTGAAAAAGGATGTAAAGGGCAATTTGTACCGAAAGGGGAATGTTCTTGCGACCCGATGGTAAATGCGCCCTAACCCTTGAAGAATCCTTCGTTTTATGGTAGATTTTACATTGGAAAAGAAGGTGTTTTTACGGCGGAAGGAGGAAGACATGGAAACAAAAAAGAAACAGAGCATTCGGTTTCGCATTGGGGTAAAGCTGATTCCGATTTTGGTTGTTCTTGTGGCAATGCTCGCCGCATTTTTCCAGTTCTCGAAGCAGAACCGGGAGTCTACCATGGAGCGAAATGAAGCTTATATTGAAGACTTCGCCAAAAGTCTGTCAGAACGTATGGACACTACGTTTAGCAGTTCTTTGTCGGTCGTTCGTTCGATTGCTAATGTCTATTCGGACGAGTTTGCCCAAAGTACGGATTACTCCGAGTTGTTGTCTCGTCTTGAGATGGAAGCTCAGTTTGACCATGTCCGTTTCGTCGATTCCGCCGGTTATTCGCATACCTCCGCTCACGAGATGGGTGATATGAGGGACCGTGATTACTATATTCGTGGTATGCAGGGCGAAAGTTCCGTCACGCTGGTTTTGGATTCGCGTTTTAACGGCCAGCGCCAGATTGGATTTTATGCACCGGTGACGGTGGATAATACGATTGTGGGTGTTGTTGTTGCATTTTACAATGAAGCCACGCTTAGGAGAGATATTCAGTACGAAATATATAATTATCAGGTTCAGACCTGCATCGTTACGAGCGAAGGAAAAACCCTGGTAGAATCCACTTCGGAGGCAATGGATGCGGCCTATGCGAATGGAGCCCCGACCGACCTTTGTGATTTCATCCGGACGGATTATGTCAGCAAGGAAAATGCGAAAATAATCAGTCGGGCCTACACCGAATCCACAGAAGCATCGTTTGTGATTAACGGAAAACTGGGGGATACCGTAGGTTATATTGCGCCCCTCTCCTCTTCTTCGCTTTCCATTTACATGATTTTCCCTGAGGGTGCCGCAACGGAGATGTACGCATCGGTTGATCAGGTCGGAAGGAGACTTGTCATTGTTCTGTTTGTGGTATTTGGTGCGTATATTTACTTCCTGATTATGTCGCATTTTGTTAATTTGAAGCGAGAAGCGGAGCAGAACCGCATTGCCAACTACGTGGCGACAGCGGAAAATGCGGTCTCGAAGGAATTGCTTTTGATTCATATTCCGGAGAAAACCTACGATGATTTGACGAAAAATGAGCTTCCGATCGAAAGTACGGGGACGATAACGTCACTAAAGAATTATTTGATTTATATTTCCGACAGTCAGCAAAAGGATGCGGAGATTGAGGAATTCTTCGAGCGAATTCTGAAATATGAACCGGCGGAGCATTTTCCCAGCCTTAACCTGAAGCGTTCCGGAGAGAGTGAAACCGCAAATTACTATAATATCGTTTTTGTGCCGGTCGAGACCGTGGACGGAAAGGTTACGAAGGGCGTGATTATCTTCCGAGACGCTACGCTTGAGCGACGCCGTGAGGAGGCTTCCCGTAAGCAGCTCGAGGAGGCGAAACGTCTTGCAGAGCAGGCAAATGCGGCAAAAACCAGCTTCCTGTTTCATATGTCTCACGACATTCGCACACCAATGAACGCCATTATGGGCTTCACGGAGTTGCTTCGAAAGTATCAGGAGGACCCGGAAAAACGGATTGATTATCTGCAAAAGATAGAGAATTCAAGCACCGTACTCCTATCTCTTATAAACAACGTGCTGGAAATGGCCAGAATTGAAAAGGGTACATTGGAGCTTACGGAGAATCTTTGTTCGGTGCACTCCTTTAATGACAAGCTCTACACCATCTTTGATGACATGATGGAGCGAAAGAATATCACATTTACACGCACAATTGAGGTGGAGCACGCCAGTGTGTATTGTGATGCGATTAAGCTTCGGGAGATATTTATTAACATTTTATCCAATGCCTACAAGTATACGAATCCGGGTGGAACGGTATCTATGACACTTCGAGAGTGCCCATCGGACCGTGAGGGTTGGAGTATCTATGAAACGAAGATTACAGACACCGGTGTTGGTATGGAGGAGAGCTTTCTGCCGACGTTGTTTGAGGAATTTTCCCGTGAACATAGCAGTACTGACACCAAGGTTGACGGTACCGGCTTGGGAATGTCCATCGTGAAGCGTTTGCTGGATCTGATGAACGGTGAAATCGACGTGGAAAGCAAGAAAAATGTCGGAACCAGCATCACGGTGCGAATTCCGCACCGTCTGGGAGACGAATCGGAACTCGAAGAGCAGCCAAATGCGACATACAATCCGGAAGCCTTCCGTGGAAAACGCATTTTGCTCGCAGAGGATAACGATTTTAACGCAGAGATTGCGGAAGAGATTCTTGGTAGTGCCGGCTTTGTGGTAGAGAGGGCTGAAAATGGTGCCGAATGCGTGCAGATGCTCACTGCTATGGAACCCGGCTATTATGATTTGATTTTGATGGATGTTCAGATGCCGAAGATGAACGGGTACGATGCGACGCGTATCATCCGAGGACTGACGGACCGTCGCCTGTCGCAGATACCGATTCTGGCGATGACGGCAAATGCCTTCGAGGAGGACCGTCAGGAGGCCTTTCGCAGCGGTATGAACGGGCATTTGGCAAAGCCGGTGGCAGTAAGCGAGCTGCTTCGGGAGCTGTCCAACTTATTAGCAGAATAGGGGAGATATCAATTTCCCGGGAGAGAGATATGAAACGGATGCGTGAAGCCCTCCGGCTTCTTATGACAATTGGTTTGGCTTGCCTAATGGTTGGCTGTGGAGAGGACAAGGACGGGGCAAATGCGTCCCCTTCGCTCTCGGCTGCTCTTACCGAAACGCAAACCACGAAACCGGTGGAGAGAACCCCCACGGAAGAAGCAGTAACACCGCTTCCGACCGACACT
>DCGJ01000097.1:0-128 GCA_002315495.1 Lachnoclostridium sp. UBA1781
AACCTTTACGCCAGGGCCCATGGTGGAGCTCATGGTGATGCTCTTAAGGTAGGTACCCTTAGCAGCAGCCGGCTTAGCCTTTACGATTGCAGCCATCAATGCTTGGAAGTTGTCTGCGAGCTGTTCCT
>DCGJ01000097.1:191-2252 GCA_002315495.1 Lachnoclostridium sp. UBA1781
CAAGACGGTACTCAATCTTACCAGCCTTGATTTCGTTGATTGCCTTGGTAACATCCATGGTTACGGTACCAGCCTTTGGGTTAGGCATTAAGCCCTTCGGACCAAGTACACGACCGAGACGACCAACAACGCCCATCATATCCGGGGTAGCAACAACTACGTCAAACTCGAACCAGTTATCGTTCTGAATCTTCGGAATGAGTTCGTCGCCACCAGCGTAATCAGCACCTGCAGCAAGAGCCTCGTCAACCTTAGCACCCTTTGCAAATACGAGAACACGTACGGTCTTACCGGTTCCGTGAGGGAGAACAACGGCACCACGAACCTGCTGGTCTGCGTGACGGCCGTCTACACCAAGACGGATATGAGCTTCTACGGTCTCATCGAACTTTGCGGTAGCGGACTTCTTAACGAGAGCAACAGCCTCTTCGGTATCGTAAAGGGTAGCTCTGCTAATCTGCTTAGCAGCGTCCGTATATTTCTTTCCATGTTTCATAATTAAAAACCTCCTAGTGGTATTGTCGGGAGAATATCCCTCCCACTTTCTTTCTACAATCTACAATTAGTCATCAATAACGGTGATACCCATGCTGCGAGCGGTACCTGCAATCATGCTGGTAGCAGTCTCAATGTTTGCAGCATTCAAGTCTGGCATCTTGGTTTCAGCAATCTTCTGAACCTCAGATCTCTTAATGGTAGCAACCTTAGTCTTGTTCGGGGTGCCGGAACCACTTTCGATCTTACAAGCCTTCTTAAGAAGAACAGCTGCCGGAGGGGTCTTGGTGATGAAGCTGAAGCTCTTATCCTGGTATACGGTAATAACAACCGGGATGATCAAGCCTTCCTGACCTGCAGTTCTTGCGTTGAATTCCTTCGTAAACTGTACAATGTTGACACCGTGCTGACCGAGTGCCGGACCTACAGGAGGAGCCGGGGTAGCCTTTGCAGCCGGGATCTGTAATTTGATGTAACCTGTAACTTTCTTTGCCATTTTACTGACCTCCTAAAATGTGTGGTGTTATCGGAAGATTTCCTCCCACTTATCAAGTCTGCTATTAACTTGATAGTTCATTGTTCGCTGCCTTTACGAACAACGGTCTTTTTAGTGTTATTTCGGACTTATTCGTCCACCTTTACATCGCCGAATCCGATTTCAACCGGAGTCTCACGACCGAACATCTCGACATTGATGGTCAACATCTGTTTGCTCGGATTTACGGACTTGATCACGCCGGTCGTATTCGCCCAAGCGCCACCAATGATGGAAACGGTTCTACCTTCCTCGAAGTTCGTATTGATAATCTCCGTAACTCCGATTCCCATTCTTGCCACTTCTTCGTCAGAAAGCGGTACCGGTTTTGATCCCGGACCAACGAAGCCGGTAACGCCACGCGTGTTACGTACAACGTACCAGGTTTCCTCATTCATGATCATTCGAACAAAGGCATAACATGGATACATCAGACGCTCCACCGTCTTCTTCTCACCATTCTTCTTGGTTTCGATGACGGTGTGCTCCGGAGTAATAACCTCCAGAATCTGATCTTCCATTCCACGGGTTGCAACCGTTGCCAAAATATTGTCTCTTACTTTTTTCTCATAGCCTGCATAGGTATGAGCAATAAACCATTTCGCATCTGCCATATTCTCACCTATATCCTAGATAGCAAAAATTTTGTCCAAGCCAAGCTTAATCACAAGATCAACCAAAGCAATTACTCCGCCGAGGATAATGGTGATTACGATGACTGCGCCGGTTTCCTTAGCAAGGGTAGCCTTATTCGGCCACTGAATCTTTCTCCACTCTGCGGAGAGATTCTGCCAAAAGCTTCTCTTTGCCGGTTTGTTTGCAGTTTCACTCATAATCGTATTCCTTTCTCAAAAAGTAGATTACTTAGTTTCCTTATGCAGGGTATGCTGCTTGCAGAATCTGCAGTACTTCTTGGTCTCCATCCTATCCGGATGGTTCTTCTTTTCCTTTGTCATGTTGTAATTACGCTGTTTGCATTCTGTACATGCCAATGTAATTTTTACTCGCACAACTTCCACCTCCGTTTTCTT
>DCGJ01000097.1:2278-19109 GCA_002315495.1 Lachnoclostridium sp. UBA1781
ATAAAAAAAAGACCTCTTCCATAGCCGTTATACTATAGCATAGCCTTTTCTCATTCGTCAACAACTTTTTTTCAAATTCATTTTCTTTCCAAAAGAGCCGCATTTTCCTATTAGAAAACGCGGTCCGAAAGCTCCCACTTCCGAACCGCATCATTTTTTGAAAATGCTCCTTAGCCCTTCGTAATCTCCATCAGTGCATTGTACGCCGGCTTTGGCAACATGATGTTGTCAAACAGCGTCGGCACCTGGGAAGAACGCCAGGAAATCTTGTCGTAGAGACCCCAAATAGTTACGCTTGTGCAATCCACCGTACCGTCGCGATCCCAATCAACAACCTGCTTCATAATATCGCCGTACATCTGTCCCTGAACATTCAGGCCCTTTTCGGTCTTATTATCGGTAGTAATGTCCATCTCGGTAATCTGTACTTCGACGCCAAATGCGGCAAACATCTTCATGGTAGCCGTGTAAAGTCCAACGGACGGATATCCCACATCCAGATGGCTCTGCATACCAACGCCGTCAATCAGACCCTTCTCTGCCAAATCCTTTACAACGGAAAGCAAGGTCGTGCGCTTGTTACCAACATAGCAGTTGTAGTCATTGATGAAAAGCTTGATGTCGCCACAATATTTTCTTGCGAAGGTAAATGCCTGCTCGATGTAGTCATCGCCAATGGTCTGCTTCCACAGGCAGTCGCGAAGTCCACCCTCATCGGCAATTACTTCGTTACATACGTCCCACGCATAGAACATATCCGGGTAGTTTTCCTGAACATACTCGAACTCCTGGCGGATAATGCTCTCCATACGCTCCAGCATGACTTCTCTGGAAACCAGACTCTTCGATGTGTCGAAATCCTCATAGAAGATCCAGTTTGGGGTCTGGGAGTACCAAACCATCGTGTGACCACGCATCTTCAGATTGTGGTCCTTTGCCCAGTTTAACATCGATACCGTGTCGTTCGGGAACTTCACGGTAATTTCGCCGTTAAGCTTGCTGGCGGTTTTGTCCAACAGATGGTCCGGCTTCATTTCGTTCTCACAGGTCACACTGTTAAACTGTTCTACAATTACCTTGGTCGCAGTCTCATTCTGTGTCAGGCTATAGCTCACACAGGTTCCTACGTAAAAGTCATCTGCGAAGTTCTCGCAGAGACGAGTGCCGAAAATGCTCTCGCACGCATTTACCGGGTACAAGGTATCCACGTCCTCGCCGCCGGTCGTCACTGTCTCGCTTCCGGTCTGGCTTCCGGTCTCGGTACCGGTTTCAGGAGCCGCTCCGGTATTCGTGGCAACATCCGTGTTCGGTTTGTTGTCCACTACCGCTTCGGTTGGAGTTGGGCTCAGGGTCGACTCACTGTTCTTTGTACATCCTACAAATGCGAACATGTCGACAGCAAGCATTGCAACCCCAATCAGGATGCATAAAATCTTTGCGAGATTTCCTTTGTTTTTTGTGTTCATAAAATAAACCCTCCGTTTAAAACACAAGTATCTGTATCAACGTGAAGTGTAGCACAGGAAAATGCAGGATTCCAGTAGTTTTGCTCCGACTTCACAATTAGGATAGAAAAACACATCTTGCAAACGACAAATACCACGACTTCTCGATATGCATTTTGCTGTTTTTTATTGTTTCTTCGATGTTCAACCAAAGTGTCGTGTTGCGAGGCATTTTTCTTCTTTGTATAATAAGATATGGAGAGGCATGCCAATTTGCGTCTCTCCGCCACATGACACTATGATAATAAATGGAAAGGAGATTCCGGAATGAGCCAGCGTAAAAAGATTATTGCGGTTTGTATGACGAAGCCGCAGGATTATTCCCATTCTCTCTATTTGCAGTGCCTGCATAAGCAGGCCATTAAAAACGATTTCAAGCTGATTGTGTTTTCCAGCTTTGTAGATTTCTTTAACAACGACTTTTATGACCAGGGCGAAGCAAGCATTTTCGGCTTGATTAATTTCGATGTCATCGATGCCCTGATTGTTCAGTTGGAAAGTTTCCAGAACAAGTCCTGTATTACACCAACCATCGAGGAGGCCAAAAAGCGTGGTCTTCCGGTTCTTTGTGTCAACGAAGTAATGGATGGCTGCTATTCTCTGATTCCTGATTTTTCTTCTGCCTATCGAAGCATCGTGAATCATGTCATCCAGGATCACGAGGTGACCGATTCCTTCTTCATCGCGGGCCGCAAGGGAGACCGCGATTCGGAAGCGCGTCTCACCATCTATAAGAGCGTTCTGGAAGATAACGATTTGCCGTTTTCCGACAATCAGGTGGATTACGGCGACTATTGGGAGCTTCCGACAATTAATATCGTTACTCGCCTTCATAACGAAGGTCGTATTCCGAGGGCCATTTTCTGCGCGAACGACTATATGGCACTGGCTGCCATCGAGAAGCTGCAGGAGCTCGGTTATCGGGTTCCGGAGGACGTTATCGTCACCGGTTTCGATGGGGTTGCCGCCGGCACCTACTCCGACATTTCCCTGACCACCTGCTCTGAGAACCAGTCCTCTCTGGCCGATTTGAGTATTGCAATCATTAAGCGTGCCATGACGGGTAAGCTTCCGACGGACGTTTTCCGAAACTCTTACTCCGCACGTTTTTCCTGCTCGTGCGGCTGTATGTCCACCATTCAGCCTCCGAGTTCAAATCACATTGCGAGATTGCACCACAGCATTGATGTCGCATATCTCCATGAGGATTTGATGTATAACTGGATTAACCGCGTCTGCGAGATGCCGGATGTTTACGCCTTCATGAACGGCGTTGCTAACGTTTTGATGCGTGACTCCTGCCTCTGTCTGAACGAAGATCTGGGGCATCAGATTCAGGAGCATCGTGCCGAGTCGGATTGCATTTCCGACAACGTGGAGCTTCTGTTCTCTACCAGCATCGACATTCAGAAGCTGCCGAGCACTCCGACCATGCGAAAGAAGCAGATGATTCCGTCCTTCGATGCATGGCTCGAGGACGACTGCATGTCCGTATGCTGCTCGCTCCATTCCGACAACCTGGTCTGCGGTTACTACACGGTATCAACCAACGACATCGCAGCCGATATCCAAAGCATCAAGCGTGTGTCCAAGACACTTAATATTGCGGTGGGCATTTTGATTCGTCGTATGCATCAGATTTCCATGATTCGTAACATTGAAAATGCTGCATTTATCGACGTTCTCTCCGGTCTCTCCAATCTGACCGGCGTAAATCAGTGGTTTGAAAGCTTCGCAAAGAAACCGTCCAACCACAACAAGACTCTGGCAATTTCCGTATACGCACTTCCGAAGTACAGTTATATTATGGAAAACTTCGGTATCTATGAACTCGAGGAAGTAATTCATTATGTGGCAAATGCGCTTGTGAAGGCCAACACGCCTTCCACCCACATTTCCCGTATCGCAGACGATGAATTCCTGCTGATTGACGTACTGGATGATTCTGCTGCCGTCGATGGCACCATCAACCACGCGACCTCGACCTTCTACGGGCAGATTGAGGAATTCAATCAGAACAATGCAAAAGATTATTATATTGAAGTAAATGCGGGCTGTGCCGTTATTCCGGCCGGTTGGAACGATACCTTGGAGAACTTCATTCGTCAGGCACTCGGCGAGATGTACCAGAATCGACTCGCCTCCAATCCGGGCGAGATTATCAAGGAAGTCAATTCTCCTCGCGACTTCTATGGTTCCTTCAATCTTCTGCTGGACAAGAACCTGTTCGTGTACCATTTCCAGCCGATTGTAGATGCCAAGACCGGTGCCATCTTTGCGTATGAGGCTCTGATGAGAACGACCGGCGGTGTCAATATGTCCCCACTGGATGTACTCGCCACAGCGAAGGAATATAAGCGACTGTACGATATCGAGAAAGCAACTCTGTTCAATGTTATGAATCGCTACATTCGGGATTATAAAGAATTCGGCGGATGTAAGATCTTCATCAATACGATTCCGGGGCATTTCCTGAATGACGAGGATTGTAACAAACTGCACGAACAATTTGAGAGCTATCTGGACTGCTTTGTCTACGAATTGACCGAGCAGGATTCCGTCACCGAGGAGGAGCTAAACTCCATCAAACGTCTCGGAAAGAATGGTTCCTCTGCGATGATTGCCATCGATGATTACGGCACCGGACATTCCAACATTGTAAACCTGCTTCGCTACAGTCCTTCCATAATAAAGATTGACCGTTATCTGATTTCTGATTTGGACAAAGACCCGAATAAGCAGATGTTCGTTCGTAACACCATCGAGTTTGGCCGAATGAACAACATTAAGGTTCTGGCCGAGGGCGTTGAAACCTTCGAGGAAATGAAGACGGTTATCGACTTTGGTGTAAATTACATTCAGGGTTACTACACTGCAAAGCCACAGGAGAAGCCGGTGGTTTCCATTAACCCTCGTATTCAGAACGAGATTATCGCGGAAAATATCCGCCTCCGCGTCAGCGATTCCGAGCCTCGTGTTTATCATCCGGAGCCTCGTGAGGAAATGGACGTTATGTCGCTTTTCATCCGTGATTACGGCACCATTTCCCTTCCAACGGGTGAGTACACGCTGAAGGGCTGCAAGGACAAGCTGGTGGCGATGAACATTTGCATTGAGCAGGACGCAGAGGTTACCCTGCATCTTGAAAATGTGTACATTGAGTCCCGCACGTTGCTTCCATGTATCGATTTACGTCTGTCGAGCAAATTGAATCTGGTTCTTCATGGCAAGAATCATTTTGAGCATGTTGGTATTCACGTTCCGGAAAGCGCCTCTCTGCACGTTACCGGCGATGGCAATCTGTATCTGAATCACGATCGAAATTACAGTACCGGTATCGGTGCCAATTTTGAGGAGCCTTGCGGCGAGATGATTTTCGATATTACGGGAACGTTGGAAGTTGTATCCAATGGTGACCGAGTTGTCTCCATCGGCGGGCAGGGGACCATCGATGCTCCGATGCAGTTCCGCCGTGGTAACTACAAACTCTCGATAGGTGGCAATGTGTCCGTTGCCGTCGGAACCTCAACCGGCGATTGCAAGGCCTTGATTTGTGAAGATGTTTCCATGGATATTGATGCACGCGGTCATGATATCGTATGTCTCGGTTCTCTCGGTGGCATCGCAGAAATCGAATGTGCAGGCAATATGAAGCTTCGTGCAAATGGCGACCGTGCCGTATGCATCGGAACCCATTCTCAGGAAGCGAAACTTCGCTTCTCCGCCGGTTCTGTCACATCCACGATGTTCTGCGAAGTCGGAGCAGGTATCGGTACCATTGAAGGCGTAAGCAACATTTCCATCACAAACGGAAATCTGAATGCCTATGGTGAAGGCAACCGCATTACCGGCTTTGGTGCAACCATTGGATCGGGCAAGACCATAGTAACCGGTGGTATTCTTCATTCCACGATTTTGGCCGGTCTCGCATTACCGTTTGGTAACGATCATACAGACAATCGGTTCATGGGTGGAAATATCATCATCCCTGACGATTTAAGTGTTGAAGCCAAGAACCTGAAGGGTGAGGATCTGTATTGCTACGCGACCAAGGCTCCTTTCTTTGAAGCTGAGGTTTCTACCGCTGACAGTGACTACACGTATCTGGCGGAGGGTGATCCTGAAACCATGACCATTCATGCTTATCTTCCGAAGGTTACGATTGACGGGTTGAATGAATAAGAACTGAATGAAAATAAAACATGCCCTGCCGGCTCGGCAGGGCATGTTTTTTGCGTTGTCAACGGAATAGGATTATATATAGCTAATCGGTAATGCAATCAAATTCTCTCTTAAATAGGTCTTCTTATCAACCAAACACAGAATTACTCCCATTCCCCTTTTCTTATCTGTAAGTTTGTCAAGCACTGGATTCGTAGCTCCCATATTAGCTTTTGGATTTCCTGACATCTTAATTTCAATCGGATAAAGAGTTCCGTTCTCTTCAATTATCAAATCAATTTCATTTTCGTTCGAAACATTCTTATCCTTGCCCCTATAATAGAAAATATTGAAGTGATAATCCTCTCCTTCATTTGCGTAAGACTTCAATATTTCGGATACAATAAATGTTTCAAACATATTCCCTGCAACAGCAGAATTTTTAAGCGCATCCGGTGTCAACCATTTCGTCAAATAGCAAGCAAGCCCAGTATCTCTAAAGTAAAGTTTAGGTGTTTTGATTGCTCTGTTCAATGCACTCGCACAATAAGGCTGTAACAAAAATACAATTCCTGTTCTTTCTAATACGGAAATCCACTTTTTAATCGTCGGCTCACTAACTCCAATTTCGCTGGCTATATTTGCGCAATTCAGCATTTCCCCGGTCCTGGCTGCGACCGCGATAAGAAACTTCGTAAATGTAATACTATCCGCCAAAATCAGTTCATTAATGTCTCTTTCCAAATAAGTTGAAACATAGGAGGAATAAAAATCCTGCCAATCTCTTTCTATATCATACAATTCCGGATAGGAGCCCTTATGAATAATGTCCCAAATATTGTTATACCCTTGTAGTTCTTTTTCGCGTTCAATGATATAGTCATCTGTTGGAACAAAATGCTTATTGAAATCAATTCGGTGGATTTCCCGTAACGATAGTCCACACAATTCGCATACAGACACTCTTCCTGCCAAAGATTCACTCACGCCCTTCATCAACTCCAATTTCTGTGATCCGGACAATATAAATTGTCCTCTCACATCCGTTTCATCCACTTTCTGTTTGATTTCCTCAAGGACGGTCCCTTCTTTTTGAACCTCATCAATAAACAATGGACAAGGATTATTCAAAAAGAATAACTTCGGTTCTTCTTTTGCCTGCATTCTGGTTAGTCTATCATCAAAATTTGTCCTGTTATATTCGGGAAACTCATGCCTGATAAGCGTTGATTTTCCTACTTGCCTTGCTCCTACTACCAATGTGCACTTGCTTGTATTTACCCGTCTTTTTAATATTTCCGAGATTGCTCTTTTTATATATCCCATGCTCCCCTCCGACTAATCTAATTTCGATTTTATTATAGTCGCTCATTTGCCATTTTGCAAGAACAAATAATCAGAATCCATCTCTCGAGCCTTACACACAAAAAAAGCGACTGGATTACTCCAATCGCTTCTTCTGCGGACTACGGGACTTGAACCCGAACGCGCTTAGCGCACATGATCCTTAGTCATGCCTGTCTGCCAATTCCAGCAAGTCCGCATGTGGTCGCTTTCGCAACTCGCTCGGTTATAATAACACCGAGTGTCCCGTTTGTCAACAGGTTATTTCAATTTTTTTCGCACAAAAAAACAGAGAACCATGTTCTCTGCTTTTCCTTAGTAATATCTACTTTTCCTGCAGTCGATGGGACTTGAACCCACACCCACGTAAGTGGACATGAACCTGAATCATGCGCGTATGCCAATTCCGCCACGACTGCAAATCAATCTCGGCAAGCCGAAATCGTCAGGTAATGCCTGCAAGGCAAATGCTCTCCACAAGCAAGGGTAATCTTATCATCTAAACCTGCATCTGTCAACTTGATTTTTTCCCGAACCCGCAAACGATGCACGGAAGCCCGAAGGCCGCCCTTCCATCTAACACTACGCGAGTTCAATCGCCGCACCCGGAAGCGTATTCTCCACCTCCAGATACGAAAGAATTGTCTTCGCAATATCGCAGAACCCCTGTCGGGTACCGAAGTTCTTCCCGGCCTCAGCATTCTTTCCATAGACCAAAAGCGGAATGTATTCGCGCGAGTGGTCGGTCGATTCCGTTGCCGGATCGCATCCATGGTCCGCTGTAATCAGAAGAAGGTCCTCTTCGCGAAGAAGCGGAAGCATATCGCCGAGTGCCTTATCAAAGGTATTCAGCGCATTTGCATAGCCCATCGGGTCATTACGATGACCGTAAAGCATATCGAAGTCCACGAGGTTAATAAAGGATAGTCCGGAGAAGTCTGCGCGAAGCTCCTCAAAGATTCGCTCAATGCCCTCCGCGTTGCCCGACGTCCGAACAAAATGCTCGATTCCCTGTTCCGCAAAGATATCGATAATCTTTCCTACCGAGCGCGTTGTAACTCCTGCTTTCTGCAAGGTGACAAGCATTGTCTCCTTCGGCGGAACGAGTGAGAAATCGTGGCGAAGCGGAGTTCTGGTATACGGCCACTCGCCGGTGAACGGACGTGCAATCACACGGCCAACGCCCCATTTTCCTTGGCAGATTTCTCTTGCCATGCGGCAATACTCATACAACGTCTCCGTATCCACGATGGAATCATGTGCCGCAATCTGAAGCACCGAATCCGCAGAGGTATAGACAATCAGCGCACCGGTTTCTAAGTGTTCCTTTCCGTAGTCCTTAATAACCTCCGTGCCGGAGTACGGCTTGTTGCATAAAATCTTCCGCCCGGTCTTCTCTTCCAGCTTGTCCAATAATTCCTGCGGGAATCCGTCAGGGAATGTCGGCATCGGCTGCTCGGAAATCAATCCTGCAATCTCCCAATGCCCGGTCGTGGTATCCTTTCCCTTCGAAAGTTCTGCCAGACGTCCGTACACGCCCGCAATTCCTTCCTCGGAAAATGCAGCACTCACACTACCTTCTGCGGTCGCCTTCGGCACATCCACAACGCCCTTCACACCGTCAATTTCAAAAAGCCCCAGCTTTGCCATGTTCGGCACACACAAAATCCCGGTCTCCGCACAGCTTCGAAGCGTGTTACTTCCGGCATCACCAAAGTCGGCAGCATCCGGCATTTCCCCACAACCAAAGCTATCCAGTACAATCAAAAATACTCTCTTCATTCTCCGTCTCCTTCCCCAATACAATCCGTTCATCACAAACGAAAGCCGTGCTAA
The DNA here is from genome assembly GCA_002315495.1 of Lachnoclostridium sp. UBA1781. GTDB lineage: Bacteria > Bacillota > Clostridia > Lachnospirales > Lachnospiraceae > ISDg. Next base: position 11,125 of record DCGJ01000097.1, read on the forward strand.
ACCTTTTCCCAACTACTCAACGTAGCTATAGTAAATGCCCGCCTTATCAAACAATTCCCTGGCCTTTGAAAGACTCAGTGTTCGCGTCTTTCCCTGATCGAGATCCACGAATGTCACCGCCGTCTCGGAATAGCCTGTAATCAGGACATAGTAATCGCCGGTGCTCGCAATGACCGGTCGTCCATCGGAGATGAACGCCAGGATTTCATTCATTGTCGCACCCGTAAGGTCACATACATTGCCCGGAATCTCTTCGTCGAGCCACTGAAGCATCGGTTTCGCATTCAAATCACAATTTCTCGCATCCGCTGCCACGCCCTTATAATCAAAGAACATCTGCAGGATTGCCTGCTCCTGGCTGTAACCATTCCCGGCGTACGTCTTCGTCAGGTTCTTCAGCTTGTATTCCTTGGACTTGGTACCACGCTTCCAAACCGTCTGTCCTTTACTGTTATATACCGTACAATGCTGGTTATCCGCATATAGAAGCGCCTCACCCATCGTATTACTAACCATAATTACCTTACCAAAGGAGATTACATAATATCGGTTCTCGTGCCATTTGCCGACGGATACGGCCGTGCTTTGTGTCAATACGGTAAATACGGTGCTTTCACTTGTCGGTGCTTTACTCAGTTTAAATGACGTCGGAAGATTCAGATAGTACTCGCGGTGCATCAGATCCGTCGTTCGATACACAAGTGTAATGGAATTGGATATGGTATCCTTTGCATTGAGCAGAATATCCTCGCCGGCGCCAACGTAAAGCGGACGTCCTGTCGCAGTCGGCTGAACACTCACCTCACCGGTCTCCGTCTCGTTAGAATCTGACGGCGTAACTGCCGCATTTCCAATCTTTCGGCAAAGCTTCATGGAAATCACGTTCCCATTTACATTCGCCTTCTCGATGTAGGTATTCTCATTGCTATAACGCTTTACCTCACGCCCGTCGAGTTCCTCAATGGTCAGGCGATACATCGGCACCAGATCACCGCCGGTATCGTAGAACGTAATGTCCTCCGCCTTTGTCAGACCATATACCAGATGGTTATCAATGGAGCCCAACAGCAAAATGCGCTCCCCTTCCGCAGCCTCTTTCTTACGATACGAGTTGTCATCAAGATTATAGTAGATGAGAGCGGTATTGTTCTTATTCTCGTAATTCTCCTGGTACACGATAATGCTCTCGTCTTTAAACCAGATCCATTCCTCCGACAAATGCTCCGCAATTACGGTACACTCGTTAACCAGCGCCTTATACTGATACAGTGTGTCGTACAAAATAAAGCTGAACTCATCGTAGCTGTTCATATAGGCAAAGCTTCCGAACTCCTGCGCCAGAATACTGTACGGCACAGAAACCGGCACGAACATCATCTCCTCAAGACGATGCTCCTCCGCGTAATATCGATAGTACAAAATGCCGACACGGCCCTCATAACCGCCCTGCGTGATGTAGCCGTAGAACACAAAGTCCGCATTTCCCTCATTATCGATACGAATCAATTTAAAATCATGGTCACGATTCCGGCCGCGATTGTAATCATCCTCCTGACGAAGGGAATACAGACAGACCATCTCGTTTTTCTTCATGTCATATTCCCAAAGTGCTGCATCTCGGGAGAACATCAGATATTTACTGTTACTGCTTAACAGATAATTCAGATTCTTCTCGGTCGTCACGCCAATCTTCAACTGGTTACGGTTGATGCTGACGAGCGTGCCGTCAAACTCAGCGTCCATCGTTCTCGTGTAATCGTAAACGATGTTCTTCTTCCCCTCATGATAGTAACGGAAGTTCTCGGTGCAGTACATCGTCTCCGATGCATCATTGGTGTAAATGCTCAACCAATATTCCAGCTTCACGCTGATATAGTTTCCGTTAAACTCGGTAATGGTCGGTACGTTACAGTGCAATTCCACCGGAGACATATTCCCGTATCCGATTACCTCAACACTGTCGGAAAGCGTAACCTCGGAGTAGTCCAGTCCGGAATCGGAAGCTGTGTCATCCAAGTACTGCTCATACTCAAGAGCACCATCCGTCACCATAATATTCTTGTGAAAATCGAGCGCAAAATCCATCTTCTCTTTCAGATTCTTAAGAGAAGTCGGCACCAGTCGGGTGTAGTAATAGATGTTACGACCTTCCGCCGTTGTCAGAGTGACGCGGAGGTTATACTCAACACCGATACCATAGTTCGCGCTGAGAGATACATTTGCCGCAATACGACCGTCTCCGTAATCCTTTAATGCCTTATATTCTTTTTCTTCAATTACCGTACTGGAAGAAACGTCCAGGGTGGTAACAACGACCTTCTTAATATTACTCTCCTGCTGGTCTACGAGCACCTGAAAGGACAGGCCGTTTCCGACCGGAAGCAGACTCTCTCGCAGAAGGTTTTCCTCCGGGATAAAGGTATACCCGTTCGTCTTATTCACTTCAACTCCGGACACCAAAAAAGACACCACCGGAATGGAAGGGGCAGAAGCATCGACCGTCTGCAACTCCGTCACGTAGGTGTGGGTATCCACTCGATTGTAAAATATAATGAAGGACACTATGAAAATGCCCACCAGGATTAAGATTCGATAGCGAAGTTTCATGTTACTCTTCCTTTTTCATACTTGCCCTATTATACTACCCCAATTTGAAAATTTCCGCAACTTTTTGTGAAACCGGAAAATGTGAACTTTTACGATGCATCGGATTCCCCAAAAACTCGACCTTGAAACAATTCTCTCGCGGGAGTAAAATGTAAGCAAATGCTGACACTCAGCAATAACACAGAAACGAGGATAATACGATGAAAAAAGACGGATGTATTTTTTGTATGATTGCAAACGGACAGATTCCGTCCGCAACGATTTATGAGGATGAGGATTTCCGCGCGATTTTGGATATTGCACCTGCTCACAAGGGGCACACGATTATTCTTCCGAAGGAGCATTTTGATAACCTGTATGAGACCGAGGATGCATTTGCCGCAAAGATTTTACCGGTAGCAAAGAGAATCGCAAAGGCACAGAAGAAGGTGCTTGGCTGCGACGGTGTCAACATTCTTCAGAACAACGAGCCGGCTGCAGGTCAGACCGTGTTCCACCTTCATGTGCATGTCGTTCCGCGCTATAACGATGACGGTATTCTTCCGGTTTGGCCACAGGGAAGCTATGCCGAGGGCGAAGCCGCTACTTTGGCGGAGAAGATTGCGAAAGAGGTATAGGCAACAAAAACGGGGCTGTGAATCACAGCCCCGTTTCCTTATTTCTTCTGCATTCCCATCAGAATCTTTCCAATCATCGTAGTCGAATCCTCTGCCTGCTTTTCCCTCATGGCACCAATGTAGGTTTCGCGATTATCATAAACCTCCTTCAGTGCATGATATAAGGATTCTTCGGTAATCTCCTCTTCCTCAAGAACGGACGAGAAACCCTGCTTCTTAAAGGAGTTCGCATTTAAAATCTGGTCTCCACGACTGGCTGCCTTTGAAAGCGGAATCAAGAGATTCGGCTTACGAAGTGCCAGAAGCTCACAGATTGCATTTGCCCCTGCACGGGAGATAACGACATCTGCCATCGCAAGAAAATCCTTCATCTCCTTGTTGGCATATTCCATCTGCACATAGCCCTCCATCTGAATGGACGGATCGGACTTTCCTTTACCGCAAAGATGAAGCACCTGAAATTCCTCCAAAAGCTTCGGTAAGATGCTACGAACCGCGTTGTTCAAAATCACAGAACCGGTGCTTCCGCCAACGGACACAATGACCGGCTTATCTTCTGTGAAACCAACGGTTTTAAGACCCTCCTCACGATTACCAAGGAACAGCTCCTTACGAATCGGAGTGCCTGTGTGAACACCCTTTCCTTTCAAATGCTGCAACGTCTCCACAAAGTTACAGCAAACCTTGTCCGCATATCGCATGCCAATCTTATTTGCAAGTCCGGGTGTCATATCGGATTCGTGAATGACGGTCGGAACCTTGCATTTTGCTGCGGCACGAACGACCGGAACGGTAACAAATCCACCCTTACTAAAACACACGTCCGGTTGAATCTGCTTCATAATCTTCTTCGCTTCAAAGCAGCCCTTCAGCACGCGGAACGGGTCGGTAAAGTTCTTCCAGCTGAAATATCTGCGAAGCTTACCGGAACTGATTCCGTAATAAGGAATTCCCAGTTCCTCAATCAGCTGCTTCTCGATGCCTTCCTTGGAGCCGATATAGTAAATGTCATATCCATTGGCCTTCATAAAGTCAATCAGCGCAATGTTCGGCGTCACATGCCCTGCGGTACCGCCACCGGTAAAGACAATTTTCTTCATACTACCCTTGCTCCTTACAGCTCACTCTTAAGTGCATTTGCCAACTGGTCCGGGCAGGAGGTCTTCTTGAAGCCGCAGGTGATGCCCTGAAGGCGCTCAATCACCTCTGCAACCGGCATTCCCTCAACCAAAGCGCCAACACCCTTCAGGTTTCCGTTACAGCCACCGGTGTAACGAACGTTTGATACGCATTTTACGCCGTCCTTCTCAATAATTTCGTAGTCAATCTGTGTGGAACAGGTTCCCTGTGTTCTATAAGTCATAATCGTTATCCTTTCATATTTCAAGAGCTCGACGCCTCTTGCTCGATTCTATTGGGAGTCGCGTGAAAATGCTCCGTTACTCCGAAAGCACTCTACTACATCTGCGCCAGTAGTGCAAGTGTAAGTTTTACCATATGGTCCACTGCCTTCTGCTCAAAGGTTGCATAATCCTCACTTGCAGAATCATCTGCCTTATCGGAAATGGCGCGTATGATCAAAAATGGCACCTGATTCAGATACGCTGCCTGTGCAATCGCTGCCCCCTCCATCTCAGTGCACATACCATGGAAGGTTTCCTGAAGCCAGGTTTTCTTCTCCTTGTCCGCAATGAACTGGTCTCCGCTCAAGACGCGGCCGCGAAATACGGCAATGTCTGCATTTACCTTGCTACAAATCTCCTCTGCTTTTTGAGACAGCTCCTCGTCTGCAACAAAGGTAGAAACTGCCATCTGCGGAATTACTCCCGGCGCGTATCCAAAATATCCGGCCTCCACATCGTGCTGAATGGCATCCGTGGAAATAACCACGTCGCCGATATTGATACGTGCATCCAACGAGCCTGCTATACCGGTATTCCAAACCTGGGATACGCCGAACTGATCGCAAAGAATCTGAGTACAAACGGCCGCATTTACCTTGCCAATTCCGGAACGTACAACGACTACCTCCTGCCCGGAAATCGTTCCTACAACAAACACCATTCCTGCCAAAGTTTTCTGCTCACGAACAACCATTGCGTCCTTAAGTTTTGCCACCTCTACTTCCATAGCTCCAATGATACCTATCATACCTGACTCCTTCCACCGATTCGATACATCATATTAATCTCATTTCAATTTCTGCACGATTATAACACGGGCCTCCGTATAAGTCAAAAGGGAAACCTCCCGATGAGAAGTTTCCCTGATTCAAGTAATTTCTATTCAAACAATCCACTTATCAATTTAAAGGCTTCCGCATATCCATCCGAAACGAACCTCTTTTGGTAGCCCACCCCGTCTACCATTTCAGTAATCTTAATACCCGGGGCGGCTGCTTCTCCGGCTGCGATAGTACGGCCATTGATAAATGTATATTTTACCGTTGAGTCCTCATATTCTATCCAGACCGAATACGCCGCACCGGTTGACATTTCAAACCACTGCGTTTCATATGGACTGCTCAACTTTTCACAAAGAAATCCAATCGTATCCGGATTGGAAATTTCAATCGTATCCAAATTTGTTTCGTTCATAACCGTAAGTTTTTTAATAGCATCCCTATTTATCTTGAAACTACCGGTTTCCGTCTGTAAGGTGTCAACCCCTACACTTTCGGAATCCGCCTTATCGTTTCCACGAAGACAAAAGAACAAAACACCTCCAATGATAACTGCTATAATAATCGAGACAATGTACATCTTCTTCATAATATCACCCTCCTGTATAATATCTGTTATAGGCCTTTATTGTATCTTAAATATTTAATTATTCGCTATCTCACCCTCAATTGGCTCACCCCCAATCTTATTTTCTGTCCATTTCCAAGGCTGTAAAAAGCAACCGGTTTTCGCTAGGTTCGCAAGATGCGATTTTGGACTCCTCTATATTCTATAACGTTTAAAATAGATATTTTGTTCAAAGTTTTGAAAAAAATTTTTTTTCATCAAAAAAAATCCCTCAAGAATCGCTAAAACAATTCCTGAAGGATTTTCATTCAAATTATTTATCATATCCGTTCGGATTGGTGCTCTGCCATTTCCAGGTATCACGACACATATCCTCAAGCGTCTTCTCTGCGGTCCAGCCAAGAAGTTCCCTTGCCTTGGTCGCATCTGCGAAGCACTCCGCAATATCACCGGCACGACGAGGCGCAATCACATATGGAATCGGAATGTTGTTTACCTTTTCAAACGCATGTACCATATCCAAAACACTGTAGCCGATGCCGGTACCAAGGTTAATGGTCTCAACACCCAGATTCCTGTTGGCATAACCAAGCGCTGCCACATGACCCTTTGCAAGATCGACCACATGGATATAATCACGCACACCGGTTCCATCCGGAGTCGGATAATCGTTACCGAATACGGAAAGTTTCTCTCTCTTTCCTACGGCGACCTGCGCGATGAACGGGAACAGGTTGTTCGGAATTCCTTGCGGATCCTCACCAATCATACCACTCTCGTGTGCACCAACCGGATTAAAATAGCGGAGAAGCACAACAGAAAGCTCCTTGTCAGCCAATGCGGTATCTCGCAAAATCTGTTCAATCATCCACTTGGTCCAGCCATACGGATTCGTACAGAAGCCCGGCTTCATATCCTCACGAAGCGGTACCTCCTCCGGAGTTCCGTAAACGGTAGCGGAAGAACTGAAGATGAACTTCTTGCAACCGTACTCACGCATAACCTCTAAAAGGGTAAGGGTGGTATCCAGGTTATTACGATAGTATTCTACCGGCTTGGCAACGGATTCACCAACTGCCTTAAGACCGGCAAAATGCACCACCGCATCAATTTCTTCTTTCTCAAACAATGCGCGAAGAGCCGTCTTGTCAGCGACATCCAATTCATAGGTCGGAATGGTCTTTCCAACAATCTTCTCTACTCTGCGAACTGCCTCCGGCTTACTGTTATAGAAGTTATCGGCGATAACTACATCATAGCCGGCATTTACCATCTCAACTGCGGTGTGGCTACCAATGTAACCTGCACCACCGGTCAATAAAACTGCCATGGGTTCTCCTCCATTTCTATAAGGAAAGCGGTTCTATCCAAACCAATTAATGGTAGCGATCCGACAACTGAAGACGGAGCAACGCTTTCTTTAACGCCATCTCAGCGCGGTCGTAGTTAACATTATCCTCGGCCTTCAGTCGACGCTCCGCACGGATTCTTGCTTCCTCCGCACGGGCACGGTCGATTTCTTCCGGCCACTCACAGGCTTCCGCCAAAACAGTCACCTGATCAGGCAAAATCTCAAGGAAACCCTCAAGAAGGGCTGCCTCTCTCACATTGCCATCTTTATGGATTCTCAAAATACCCGGTGCAACAATGGCCGTAAGCGGAATATGATTTTTGTAGATACCCACATCGCCTTCCGTTGTTGTGAGCTCAATCATGTCCACATCCTCCTCAAAGAAAATGCGGTTCGGCGTATACACCTGTAATTTGAAATAAGCATTTTCAGCCATTGTATGCTCCTTAATTACTGATTATCACGGTTGTTGTAACGGGCAACAACATCGTCGATGCTACCTGCATTTAAGAAGTAGCTCTCCGGAATGTTGTCATGCTTACCGTCAAGAATCTCCTTGAAGCCGCTGATGGTTTCGGAAACCGGAACGTATACGCCCGGAAGACCGGTGAACTGCTCAGCAACGTGGAACGGCTGGGAAAGGAAACGCTGTACCTTTCT
>DCGJ01000097.1:19215-19341 GCA_002315495.1 Lachnoclostridium sp. UBA1781
TCTGAAGAATCTCCTGAACACCACGGGCAACCTTATAATGCTCTTCACCAAGTACTCGCGGATCGAGGATACGGGAGGTGGACTCAAGCGGATCAACGGCCGGATAGATACCAAGCTCTACGATGG
>DCGJ01000013.1 GCA_002315495.1 Lachnoclostridium sp. UBA1781
GCTATATCCTTCCCACTACCGGGCGGATTAGGGACTTTAACCCTTAAGAAACGTGCGCCGCTAGGCGCACAGTCAAAAACCCCGCCACGAGCGTTCGCTCGTGGCGGGGGTTTACATCATCAGATTTCATCACTTACAAGCTAGAAAGCAAATCTCTCTTCTTAGCCTCAAACTCATCCTGAGTAATCAGATCAAGCTCATAAGCCTTCTTCAAAGCAGCCAACTTCTTCATGAAGATTTCATCATCAACCGGATTCTTCGCAGCTGCCTTTGGTGCCTCTGCAACAGGAGTCTCAACCTTTGCAGGTGCTTCCGGTGCCTTCGGAGTAGGTGCTTCTACCTTCGGTGCAACCGGTGTCTCCACAACAGGAGTAGCAACCTCTTCCTCGAGGAAGGTAGGTGCACCCTCATTTGCATTCGGGAAGAAGTCTTCAAAGGTCGGCTCTGCGGACTTCTCTACAGCCGGTGCTGCCGGAGTTTCTACGACAGGTGCTTCCTCAATGATAGGAGCACTAATCGCAGGCGCCTCTTCCACAACCGGAACATACAGATCCGGAATATCTACATGTGCATCAACAGAGAAGTTTCCATAACCGCCAAATGGGTTATCTTCCTTGTAATCATCTTCTGCACTGATAATCAAATCATCCTCGGATGCTGCTACCGGAACGTATTCAATGGTCTCGACCGGTCTCGGCTTCTTAACAGGAACAACCGGAGTAACCGGCTTTTCAACCACAGATTCTACCGGAGTTGCAACCGGTGCTGCCTGCTCTACCGGAGCAGGAGTTTCGGTGGCAGAAGCAGCCGGAGTCTCAACCGAAGCCGGAGTTTCCGCAACCGTCTCAACCGGTGCTGCAGGAGTTTCAACCGGAGTCTCAGCCTTTTCTTCAGCCTCTTTACCTTCCATAGCCGCACGAACAGCATCTTCCTCCTGGCTTGCGCCACCGGCAAGATTCTTCAATGCGCTGAAAATGCTTCTCTTCTTTCTTTCCTTGCTCGCCTTACCCGCATTTTTCACGAGTTCCGCGAAATCTGTCATCTGATCATCATTAGCCATACTTCCTCTTTTCTGATAGTTGGAAGTTGGAATCGCCCGAGGAACCGGCGTTTCTACTACACTATCCTGTTTTGTTTCTGTAACCGTCGGAGCAACCGGCGTTACCGGTGTTTCAACTACTGGTGTGGTTTCTACCGCCTTCTCGACGATATCTACCACCGGTGTGGTTTCCACCGCATCTTCAACGATGTCTGCCACTTCTTCAATCTGCTCCGGAGTACTCTCCACAGCCTTCTCCACTGTCTCTTCGACAGCCCCCGCAGTCTGGTCTGCCACCTCGACTGCCTCTTCTTTCACTTCCTCGATGTCCTGCTCGATGGTAACCGCTTCAGCCGTTTCCCCCACTGCCTCTTCGGTTTCACCAAACAGCATTGCCACCAAATCATCCGCCGAAGACTCTACGGTCTCGCTCACGGTGTCGATTGCTTTCTCTACGGAAGTCTCTATCTCTTCTGCCTTTTCGGTCACTTCGGCAAATGCTTCCTCATCCTTTGCCGCTTCCTCCAAAGCCTCAGCCACGTCCGCATTGATCTCCGTCGGAACGACCTCCTCAGCCACCGGCTCCTCCACCTTTGTAGAGGTCGGTGTTGGATGAGAAAATTCCGGCACCGGAAGTCCCAACTTAATCGCACGTTCTCTCTCATAAGCTTCCTCTGCCAGACGCTCCTTCTCACGACGGAGACGATCCTTCTCCAGTTTCGCACGAAGCTCGGCAAATGCTTTCGCCTTCTTCTCTTCCTTCAGACGCTTCGCTTCTTCCTCTGCCGCCTGACGAATCTTTTCATTTCTTTTTCTCTCTTCCGCCTGAGCTACGATCTGGCGTTCCTTGTCATCAAGAAATCTCTTCAACGCCGGATCGACTTCTCTACCGTCGTTGTTTCCTGGTGTGTTATTTTCGCTCATGTTCCCACCGTCTTTCGTCTCATTTTCCTTGGAGCCCGCAGTTCTTTCGTTCTCCTTCGAGGCGTCTACCTTAAGATACTCGAACAGGTTCTCTTCCCTTCGAAGTTCCTCCGCCTCTCTCCTGGCCGCCTGTTCTGCTTCCAGGGCAACGCGTTCGAAATCGGTTATCATCGATTCTTCCACGTGTTTCACCTCATGTCTTTACACAAACTCATCGTGTCAATCATCTTCCATCGTTACCAAGGCTGTCCTTCTGCACCTGAAGCCAGAGCTGTCTGGACGGATTTTTGCGAAATCTCTTTCTCTTCGTAACATATTCCTTGGAAAATGCGGCAAGGACGACACTTTCTTCCTCACCCTTTTGCTTGCGCTCCTCCGTGTCCTTTAGAGAAGTTTCTTCCCCCTCGCTCCCATGCGTATCCGAGGTATCGCAAGACTCATCGGAAGGCTCCTCGGCCTTCTCCTTCTTTTGAACCGCAAGTAACGGTCCGTCTAATTTGCGGGCAATCTTATCCATGCCCTCAACGAGGAAATCCTTTGAAACGATTCCTCCGCTCCATCCGCCAAAGTCCAGCTCTGACAGATAAAATCGATCTCCCATATCCGTTGCTTTCGAAAGTAGCTTCTGGGCTGCCTCGCTGTAAGCCGCAACGAATTCGTCCACCGTCATCGGAAGCTCGCGGTCCGACAACGCTCTTGCCAGACGGTTCCAAAACTGACGGGTACTAGCCGACTCACCGACCTTCGGGATCTCTGCAAACAGTTCCCACAGATAGTGAGTTCCCTCCTCCATCGGAAGGCAAAAAGGAATTCGCTTATCCAATTCCTCAAAATATCGTTCCGCAAGTCCGAGTACCTGACTAATCGAATACCGCTCCTCGATTTCATCCGGCTTTAACGCTCCAAAATGAATGGCCTCGAAGGTGCTAAACTTCCAAGTCGGGTCCTTCTTGCGGGATGCATAAACCATCGCCTCACAAGCCTTCTTCTCAAGAATCAGGAGGTTCAGGTCCAATCGTCCTCTAGGATATGACATAGGTATTTCCAATCTATATAAATGAAATGACTCGCCACGAATAAACCTTACTGACGCGTCGAAAAATCAAGAGTAAAATCCACCTTTGATAATAACACCAAGAGTCCCTTCCGTCAACAAAAGTTGACCGAAAATGCGCAACTTTATGACAGAATCATTACATTTTAGTAAAATCCCTTCTCTCCATTGACGAAAAAACCTTTTTCCTTGTATAATTGCAGGAAGTTCAACACGTAATATAGGAGCATTTTCATGGATAAAGACCCTTACAATGATTTTAACCGGGACGCGAATAAAGACCCTTATCAAAAGAAGGAAATTATCGCAGTTCTGATTTTATGCCTGATTGTCGGCATCTGCGTCGGAATTCTGTGCAGCGCACTGCTTCGAAATAAGTCCGATTCCGGAAAGAAGCCTCAGCCAAATGCGGCCGCCACGCAGGAAGTCACGGCGACGCCGACCTCCGAGATTACGCCGGGCGAGGCTCCAACCGATACGAAGACAGACGAACCGACTACCACCGACGGACAGACCACCGACGGAGCAGTCACAACGGATGGAGATAATACCACCGACGGAACAGAAACGGTTACCGGTGGAGATTTGACCCCAACAACTGTGGCAAACACTCCAACCCCTACGTCAGAAGTGACTACCACTCCGATTCCAACCAAAGAGGCATCCGTGCCGGGCAAAGCTACGGGCACCCCTACGCCAACGAGTACACCTAAGCCGACAAGCACACCAAAGCCTACGAGCACGCCAAAGGCAACCAATACGCCAACGAGCACGCCAAAGCCTACGAGTACTCCTAAGCCGACCAACACGCCGAAGCCGACCAACACGCCGACGCCGACGAATACTCCGACGCCGACGAACACTCCAACCCCGACTCCAAAGCCGGCAAAGGACACGAGCACGGCCGGACCAACCTTCAGCCTTGGCAATTACTTCTACACCTCGACGCAGACACTGAAGCTAAGCACCGCGAAGAAGGGTAAGATTTACTATACCACGGACGGCAGCGAGCCGACAAAGAGCTCAACCTTATACACCGATAGCGGAATCTCCTTAACAGCCGGCACGAAGACAATTGCCGACGGGGTTAGTGATGTAAAGGCTTACGTGATTAAGGCAAAGACGTATTTTGATGACGGGACCGAATCCGAAACGACGGCACATTCGTATTTTGTTAACTCGTCCGTCACCTCCCGATATTCCTCCTATGTCATCTCCATCAGCGGGGACCCAAACGAGCTGTTTGGCTCGAAAGGCATATTGGCCGGAGGAAGTAAGCAGCGCGGCGCCGAAAGCGAACGTCTGGTATATGTGGAATTCCTGAATTCCAATGGCACGGCAATTACAAGCCAGTACTGTGGTGCACGCCCATATGGCGGTGCCTCCCGTGACTGCGAAATTAAGAGCATCAAGCTATTTGCCAGAAGCGAATATGGCAAGGGAAAGTTCAAGCTCGGAAGCGGCATTTTCAATACGAAGGCTTCCGACGGAAGCAAGATTTCTTCCTATGACAAGCTCGTGCTTCGTCAGGGCGGAAACGACTGGCGGTTCGCATTTGGCAGAGATGAACTGAACCAAATGCTCCTTCGCCAGGACGGCGCACTCATTACCGAAGGCGTTGTGCCGGTCACCGTCTATGTTAACGGTTCCTATTACGGTATGCTTTGGATGCACGAGTCGTACTGTGACGATTACTTTAAGGATCTGTTCCCAAATAAGAACGCCAAGGGTGAGTTTATCACGCTCGAGGGCGCGGACCAGTGGAAGAAAACCAGTGACACCGACAGTGATGCCGAGAAGAAGGCCGCAGACGAGTTCAATTCACATATTTATTGGAAGTACGCCGAGAAGGACCTCACGAACAGCGCAAATTACGAGGCCTTATGTAAGGTGCTCGACGTGAATAACTATCTCGATTACTTCGCCTACAATGTCTATATCGGCAACTGGGATTGGCCGCATAACAATTACAAATGCTTCCGCTACTATGCAGGAAGCGGCGAGTCCTATGCCTCCTCCGGCGTGTATGACGGACGCTGGCGATTCCTGCCACACGACATGGATTACGGGCAGTGGCAGTATGGCGATCCGAATGACAGTTACAGTGCTACCGACACGAATGCAAAGCAGGATACCATTAAGCTTCTTCTAAACCCGAACAATGATCGGTATTCTCCGCTTTTTGCTTCTCTGATGAAACGCGAAGATTGCCGAACATATTTTATCAAGCGCATTTTAAAGTTAAGTGACGGCATTTACTCTGTAAACTCTGTTAAGGCCGGGTTGAACACACTGTCCTCGAAGATGTCTAAGGAGCTAAATAAGTACTATCTTGCGTATGTCCGTAAGGTCATCAATAACATCTGGTGGCCAACCGATGGCAGTGTAGACAACTGTTACACGCTGATTAAGAAATACCACGAAAAGCGCGGGGCCTACCTGATTACCTACATGGCCGCAAACTTCAACATGACCGTGGATGAAATCAATGCAATGAAGTAAACTAAAAAAAGAGCGAGCCTGTCGCAATGCGACAGGCTCGCTCAAATTGTTTGAGCAGTGAAAAATCCTTACCCAATATCATAGTTCCAAACTTTTCTCATCAAGTAAAAAATCATATAGGCTGATGGTTAATATGCCATTCTCGTCATGCCAAGGTTTTACTACATCCTTTACAATAATAATCTTTTTAAATGAATCTCCGACATTTATAAGCGACACTTTTTCCTGTTCTCTTTTTT
>DCGJ01000024.1:0-4172 GCA_002315495.1 Lachnoclostridium sp. UBA1781
GACCAAAGTTGCCAAGGAATACAACGAGAGCGTTACACTCAGCTGCCTTAACGTCAGCGACTGCCTTCTCCATGTCCTTCTCGTTCTCAACAGTTACCGGGCACTCATAAAGGTCGCCGGTGTAAGCTGCCTTGATTGCTGCGCGACGCTTCTCGGAAAGAGCAATCGGGAAACAGTCACGGCTTACTGCAATAATACCAAGCTTTACTACAGGAATATTGTTCATAAATGTAAACCAAACCTTTCTATAAAGTTTTTTGTAGGTTATCCCCCACATTAGAACTCATTATAATCCAAGGAAAATGCACTGTCAACGAATCAGGTGCTATTTTCTTCTCAATTCTTGCTAATTATTAAAAAAATATGAAAAATGCAGCCGGTTACGGAAGAGGTTCCGTACTACCGACTGCATTTTGCTGCGTCATAGAAATCCCTTAGCGGTTCTATAAGACGTTGTTTTCATTGATGAAACTACTTAACTTCTTCAAAGGTAATATCGTAGTAAGTGAAGCCGTAATTGTCTTCTGCAAGGGCTTCCAGACTCTCGAAGGAACCGCAGCGATCAAAGCTTTCCTTGCCAAATTGAAGGTTGCCCTCGGCATCCATCATAAGGTCGCTGTTATAGAAGCCAATATAGGTTTCCACTGCGCTGGCATCACCCGAGTATGAGGTAATGGTTGCATTTACCTTATATACGATTACCAGATAGTTTTCATAGGAATCCTCCTTATTGGCGAAGAAGATTCCGGTCTTTTCGCAGGAGGTGATTTCCGTAACCGTTCCGCCTGCATAATAATTCATCAAATAGTTGGAATCGATGGACTCGGTCTTTCTGGTTTCGATATCGGTCAAGGTATCGGCATCAAGTGCAGGAAGCTGGCTTGCGTTGTCAAGATAGTAGGCAACTCCTTCAGCAGGAATGGTATAGGTGTAGGTCAACTCTTCCGGAAGTGTATAACCTTTTTCTGCAAGCGTGGTTTCATAGTAGGTATATGCGGTAATGGTTACCGTATCGCCGATTGCAAGTCGGCCGTTATACTTATCCTCCGGATAAGTTACATCATAGTAGACGTAGGATCGAACGGTTTCATCGGCATTTTCGTTGGAGATGTTAACGGTAAGGCGAGGGCTGGCACCCGTAACCGTGAATTCGAGATCCTTAAAGACGTCCAGCGTGGTTAATTCCTTCAGACCGGAAAGCTTGAACTTATAGGTGAGATCGGAATCCTTTACCTCGTAGAACTTGCCGTCATTTCCCTTGAAATAACCATTGGAAAGATCGCGATAGCATTCTGCGGTGAAGGTAATGGAGTCGCCGTTATTCTTTGCGGTGGACCACTCCTCGTAGTTATAGTTGTAGTAGAAATACTCTCTTGCAGTGGAGTCAATGGTATTATAGTCCACATTGAAGGTCGGGTATCCTGCATAACCGGTTACACTTGGCTCAAAGCCCTTGAACGGATCCAGCTTGGTAAGCTCAGCAACCATGGACTCGGTAACGGTTACATCGAACTCTTCGTTAACGATCTTTACCTTGCCGTCCTTTAACTTATCTTCGTTGTACTTTACGGTGATGTGAATCTTGTCACCTACGGAAAGGTCGGTCAGCTCCTTCTCCTCAACCTTTACGCTGATGGAGCCGAGTTTCTTCTGAGCGGTTTTAATTGCTCCAAGATCGGTAAGTGTGGTAAATGCCTTCTTACGATACTTGTTCTCGGTAGAAAGATAGCCGCTGGTTGCTTCCTTAACCCAGTTGGAAAGATTGGCTTCGTATTCTTCGCCATTTTCCTTAGCAGCTGCAGCCTTCTGATCCATGTCATAATAAACTGCAGTCATAAAGTCGGAATTGCTCATGGCTTCATCCAGGGCTTCCTCACTTGCAATGGTAACGAAAGCGGTTGCATGTCCGTTCGGGCCGTAACATACGACGTTAACAAGATCCTTTGCGTCGATGGTCTCATACTTGTTGATCACAAGGAACCAGAGAAGTACGAAAGCGATGACAGCAACGGCTACAACAGCTCCGATGATTCCGAAAATCAACGGCTTCTTGCTCTTTCCGCTCTTCGGAGCTTTTGGAGCTTTCGGAGTAGGCGGTACAATCTGTGCGCCCGTATTTGCCACGGTATTGGCAGCCTCGGTAACAACCGGTGCTACGGTAGCTTCTGCTTCGGATACGGTCTCGGTAACAGCTGCATTTACAGCCTCGGCAATCTCCGGCTGAGGAGTTCCGCATCCTGCACAGAACTTTGCGGTATCGGCTAATTCCTTGCCGCACTTTACACATTTCTTCATTATTTTTTCCTCCCTAAACGATTCGATGGGAAATGCTTCCCAATCGGTTTATGAATGATACTATAGGTTTTCTTTCCTATAATGAAAACACGAACCCTATTATAGAGACCAAGGTTCGTGTTGTAAATAACAAATTTTTTATAGGATTGTATTACTGCTCGGCCGAAGTCGCATTTTCATAGAGAAAATCGATTGCCATATCGTAGAGCATGCTCTCCTTGAGCTTAGAAACGGTGTAATCCTTTTCAAATGCGGCCTGGTCCGTGTAGCTGTACTGGTCCATATACCCCTGAATCTTCTCGTTGTAGATTTCGTCGGTAAGCTTCAGACCTTCCTTCTCGATAATCAGATCGAGCATCAGCTGTTCCTTTACGGTCTCCTCTGCGATGGTGCGAATGGAGGCTTGGAAATCCTCGAGTGTGGAATCGTAGTAGTATTTTGCGTATTCCTCAACCGTGATGGAGTAGTAGGTGGAAATCTGCTTATAATAGTCATAAACATCGTTGTAATACTCATCGATGGTGGAGCTGTCAATCTTTTTGAAGGTAGTGTTCGCAATTGCCTTCTTCAGGACCTCGTCCTTTGCGGCGCTGATGCCGTCGGCCTCCTTCTGGGCTTTCAGATACTCGGTGCAGTAAGCTTTGTAAGAATCGATCGTCGTGTGAGCGCCATTCGTGTAGGTGGAAATCAGCTCGTCGTTAAGCTCAGGAACATTTGCCTTCAGAACCTTATTGATGGTTACGGTCAGGGTTGCGGCCTTGCCGGCAGCCGTCGCATCGGTGGAATAGTTCTCCGGAATGGTCAGGTGAATGTCGCAGGTCTCGCCGACGGTCTTCCCAATCAGTGCATCCTCGAAGCCGTCAATGGCTTTGCCGGAACCGATGGTGAGGCGAAGTCCGCTGTCCGTGCCGCCCTTAAAGCTGGCGCCAGTCTCATCGAGTACGCCGGTGTAATCTAAGGAAAGAAGATCCCCCTTCTCAACCGGAGTCCCCTGACGTTCCGTAATCTCTTCGTAGGTGGTGGACTGCGTCACAACCACGTTTAAAGCTGCCTGAATCTCGTCATCATAAACCTCAGTGGAATACGGGGTGTAGGTCAGCCCTTTGTATTGTCCAAGTGTTACATCATTTTTTCCACAGCCGGTCATCATCATTACCGCTAACAGGCCGATTGCCAGAATTCTCTTTTTCATGAAAATGCTCCTTTCCCTCCCGGAATACCAAGCGTTCGTATGGTCACTCCGAGCACAAGCACTGATTATTATATCATAAAAAGAAGCGGAAATCAAAGAAATCACAGAGTTTTTACAGAAAGTGTCGCATTTTCCGCCAAATGCAGTAAGATTTCATAATAAAATGCTTTATAAATCTTATTGAATGTTCTCTTTTGTTTCGATATACTTAGGATATATAGGGAGTTGCGCTCTTCGGACGTGATTTTCTGCGAATATAAAGAACATTATTAAAGAATAGGAGAAAAGTACCTATGGAATTTAAAAACGATAAGGGAGCTCTTGTTGTTTGGCATCAGGGTGAGATGCTTCGCATTGAGAGCTGGGGACAGAACGCGTTCCGTGTTCGCTCCACAATGTACCATCAGTTTACCGATCATTGCTGGGCTTTGGGCGAGGAGGTTTCCCATGATCCATGCGAGATCAAGATTTACGGACCGAATGAGTGGGACGGCGCTCCGGAGATTGGAACCGGCGACTGCGCAAAGATTACCAATGGTAAGATTTCCGCAATCGTTAACAGCACCGGCATCATTTCCTTCTACAAGGATGAGAAGCTTGTTCTTCGTGAGTACTTCCGTTCCTACGGCGGCACCATTTCCCGTGAGAGCCGTTGTCTCAAGGTTATTAACCGTGAGTGGAAGGG
>DCGJ01000024.1:4246-4663 GCA_002315495.1 Lachnoclostridium sp. UBA1781
AGAAGATTTTCGGTATGGGTCAGTACCAGCAGCAGTACATGGATCTGAAGGGCAGCATCCTTGAGCTTGCTCAGAGAAACTCCCAGATTACCGTTCCGTTCTACATTTCCAATCTTGGCTATGGTATGCTTTGGAATAACCCGGCTGTAGGTTCCGTTACCTTTGGTAAGAACTACACCGAGTGGATTGCACGCGCAACCAAGCAGATGGATTACTGGATTACCGCAGAGGATACCCCGAAGGCAATTCTTGCAAACTATGCAAATGCTACCGGTCACGCTCCTCTTTTCCCGGAGAACCTTATGGGTCTTTGGCAGTGTAAGCTTCGTTACCGTACTCAGGACGAGGTTCTCAGCATTGCACGTCAGTATCAGAAGGAAGGCATCAAGATTGACCAGATCGTTATCGACTTCTTCC